>NZ_JBILUK010000013.1:0-31695 GCF_044371015.1 Phenylobacterium sp. | reverse complement strand
GACCATCACCCAGCGGGCGATGGCCGCGCCGACGCTGCGCGAGGGCCAGAAGGGGGTGCTGGCGGCGGCGGTGATCCGTATCCTGCTGGTGCCCGCCATCGTCGTCGTGCCCGGCGTCTGCGCCTATTTGCTGTTCGGCGATATCGGTGACGCCACCTACGGCCGGATCGTCGCCGAGGTGATGCCGCCCTGGCTCTCGGGCGCCTTCGCCGCCTTCATGGCCGCCGCGGTGCTGACCAGCTACACCTCGGTGCTGAACTCCTCGGTGACCCTCTACGTCTGCGACCTGCACGGGCCCTATGTCGCGCCCGATCCGGACGTGAAGCGGCTGAACACCGTGATCTCGCTGGGCTTCATGGTGCTCTCGATCGCCCTGGTTCCGGTCTATGCGGGGGCGGACTCGATCATCAACCTGGTGCAACAGCTCAACGGCCTGCTCTCGATGCCGATCCTCTCGGCCTTCATCCTGGGGCTGGCCTTCCGAGGCGTGGACGCGCGGGCGGCGATGGCGGCGGTGGTGTTCGGGGTAGCTCTCTATGCGGTGTTCACCTTCGTCTGGACGCCGGTGCACTACATCCATCTCATGCTGGTGACGCTGATCGCCTGCCTGGGCGTGGGGCTGGGGGTGAACCGCTTCCTGCTGGGCGGTCGCGCCAGCCTCGGCCTGTTCCGGGCGGTGTGATGACGGACACGCATCGGCTCGACGGGGGCGGCCAGACCCTGCTGGTCCGGATTACGGACGGGCGGCCGGAGCTGGCCTATTGGGGGCCCGGGCTGCCGTTCGGCGGCGGGTTGCCTAGCGCGTTACTGGAGCGAGCCGGGGCGCACGGGATGCTGGACGGCGGTGAGGCGTTCGACCTCTGGCCGCAGTCGGGTCACGGTTTCACCGGACGCCCTGCGCTGGAAGCGTCGCGGCCCTCGGGGGTGTTCATCAGCCAGATGCAGGTCCGCCAGACGGTGGCGACGGATGACGCGCTGGCGATCAGCCTGGTCGACGCCAAGGCTGGACTTGAGGGGGTGCTTACGATCTCACTCGACGCCGCCACCGGCGTCGCGGGCTTCCGGATGCGGCTGACCAATGCGGGCGATGAGCCCTTGCGGGTCGACTGGCTGGCGCCGGTGGCGCTCGCGCCGCCGGGGGATGAGCTGCTGACGTTCGGCGGCTCCTGGTCCGGTGAGTTCCGGGAGCATCGCCAGCGGCTGTCGTCGGGGATCTGGGGTTCGGAGAGCCGGACCGGGCGGACCTCACACCATGCGCCGCCGATGCTTGTGGCCGGTTCGCCCGGCTTTGGCGAAGACCATGGCGAGGTGCTGGCGCTGCATTTCGGCTGGAGCGGAGACCACCGCCTGTTCGCCGAGCGGCTGCGGGACGGGCGGGTGCAGATCCAGGCCGGCGAACTGCCCTGGCCGGGCGAGATCGCGCTGGCGCCCGGTGAGGCTGTGGAGACGCCGACCCTCTACGCCGCGCGCAGCCATGCGGGCCTGAACGGCCTCTCGGCGCGTTGGCATCCGTTTGTCCGGAAGACGGTGCTGGGCGGCAGACTGGCGGCCAGGCCCCGCCCAGTGCACTTCAACACCTGGGAGGCGGTCTACTTCCGGCACGACCTTGCGGAGCTGAAGGCGCTGGCGGACCGCGCCGCCGCGGTGGGCGCTGAGCGTTTCGTACTCGACGACGGCTGGTTCCGGGGCCGCGACAACGACCGGGCCGGCCTGGGCGACTGGACGCCGGACGCGGCGAAGTATCCGCACGGCCTCACGCCGCTGATCGACCATGTGCGCGGCCTGGGCCTGGAGTTCGGCCTCTGGGTCGAGCCCGAGATGGTCAACGCCGACTCCGAACTGTTGCGCGCGCACCCGGACTGGATCCTGGGAGAGCCCGGCCGCAGCCAGCCGCTGGGGCGCGGGCAATATGTCCTGGACCTCACACGGGATGAAGTGGCCGACAACATCTACGCCCAGCTCGATGCGCTGCTCACCGATTTTCCCATCGCCTATCTGAAGTGGGACATGAACCGCGACCTGACCCACCCGATGAGCCGGGGCCGACCGGCGGCGCGGGCGCAGGTGCGGGCCGTTTATGCCCTGATCGACCGGCTGCGGGCGGTGCATCCCAGAGTCGAGATCGAGAGCTGCGCCTCGGGTGGCGGGCGGGCGGATCTGGAGATTCTGCGACGCACCGACCGCATCTGGACCTCGGATTGCAACGATCCTTTCGAACGCCAGCGGATGCAGCGCGCAGCCATGCTGGTGTTCCCGCCCGAAGTGCTGGGCGCCCATGTGGGCCCGGAGGCCAGTCACACCACCGCGCGGTCCGCCAGCCTCGACTTTCGGGCCATGACCGCGCTGTTCGGCCACTTCGGGATCGAAGCGGATGTGCGGGCGTTTCCGGAAGATGACGTGGCGGCGCTGGCCCGGGCTATCGCGCTCCACAAGCGGCTGCGGGCTTTGCTGCATTCAGGTCGCGTAGTTCGACTGCCCTATGCGGACGCGGGCGCGGTGGGGCTGGCGGTGATCGGCGAAGGCCATGCTGTGGCGAGCCTGGGTCAGGTGGACACGCCACCCTACCCGACGCCCGAGCCGTTTAGGGTGACCGGCCTGGACCCAGAAGCGACCTACGCCGTGACGCTGCTCAATCCGCCGGCCCGGCCGCGCGCGGCGATGAAGCGGGTTCCGGCGCTGGCGCGGGGCGCGGTGGTCCGGGCCTCGGGACGAATGATCGCCGAAGTTGGTCTGCCGCTGCCGATCCTGAGGGCCGGGGAAGTGGCGGTATACGAGATTATCCGGGAGACGACTTCGTGAAGCTCGGCGTCTGCTACTACCCCGAGCACTGGCCGGAAGAGCTCTGGCCCGATGACGCCCGGCGAATGGCCGAGCTCGGCATCAGCTGGGTGCGGATCGGCGAGTTCGCCTGGAGCCGGATCGAGCCGGAGCCCGGCTGCTTCGACTGGGACTGGCTCGATCGGGCCGTCGAGACCCTGGCCGCCGCGGGGCTAAAGATCGTCATGTGCACGCCCACGGCGACGCCGCCCAAGTGGCTGGTCGACGCCCATCCCGACATCCTGGCCTGGGACGAGCAGGGCCGGCCGCGCGGGTTCGGTTCGCGCCGGCACTACGACTTTTCCAGCGAGACCTATCGGCGCGAGAGCGTACGGATCACCGAGGCTGTGGCCGCCCGCTATGGCCGCCATCCGGCGGTCGGCGCCTGGCAGACCGACAACGAGTATGGCTGCCACGACACCACGATCAGCTATTCGCCGGTGGCGGCGGCGGCGTTCCGGGGCTGGCTGGCCCGGCGGTATCAGTCGGTCGAGGCGCTGAACCGGGCCTGGGGCGCGGTGTTCTGGTCTCAGGAGTATCGCACCTTCGAGGAGGTCGAGCCGCCGAACCTGACCGTGACCGAGGCCAATCCGAGCCACCGGCTGGACTACAACCGCTTCGCCTCTGACCAGGTGGCCGAGTTCAACCGGGCGCAGGCGGCGATCCTGCGGCGGCTGTCGCCGGGCCGCGACATCACCCACAATTTCATGGGCTTCTACACCGAGTTCGACCACTTCCAGGTCGGCCGCGACCTGGATCTGGCGAGCTGGGACTCCTATCCGCTGGGGTTCCTGGAGCAGTTCTGGTTTCCGGAGACCGAGAAGCGTCGCCACCTGCGCCATGGGCATCCGGATATCTCGGGCTTCCACCACGACCTCTATCGCGGGGTCGGGCGCGGACGCTGGTGGGTAATGGAGCAGCAGCCCGGCCCGGTGAACTGGGCGCGCTACAATCCGGCGCCGGCGGCGGGCGCGGTGCGGGCCTGGACCTGGGAGGCCTTCGCCCACGGGGCCGAGGTGGTTTCCTATTTCCGCTGGCGCCAGGCGCCCTTCGCCCAAGAGCAGATGCACGCGGGCCTCAATCGGCCGGACAACGTGCTGGACCGAGGCGGCGAGGAGGCGGCGCAGGTGGCGCGCGAACTGGCGGAACTGGGGCCGCTGGAGGCCTGCGGCCGGGCCGATGTGGCGCTGATCTTCAGCTATGAGGCCGACTGGCAGATCGGCATCCAGCCTCATGCCAAAGGTTTTCGCTGGCTGGAGCTGGCCTTCGAGACCTATGCAGCGCTGCGCCGGGCGGGGCTGGATGTGGACTTCGTGCCCCCCGACGCCGACCTCACCGGCTACCGGCTGGTGGTCGCGCCGTCGCTGCCGATCCTGGAGCCCGCGACGCTGGACGCCATAGCGGCGTCGGGCGCCGTCGCCCTGTTCGGACCACGCACCGGCTCGCGCACCCGCGAGGGCTGGATTCCGCCTGGCCTCTCGCCTGGACCTCTGAAGGACCGCATGCCGTTGACGGTCACACGGGTGGAGAGCCTGCGGCCCGGCTCGGGGCCGGCGGTGACTGCGGACGGCGCTTCGTTTGCGGGCCGACTGTGGCGCGAGGTGTTGGATACGGCGCTTCCGCCGCTTGCGACCTTCGACGATGGCCTGCCCGCTTGGGTTTGCTGTCAGACGTGGCACTATCTGGCGACCTGGCCGGAGGGGGCGCTGATGGACGCCGTGATCGCCAAGCTGGCGCGAGAAGCCGGATTGAACCCCGGCGCGATGGACGAGGGCGTGCGCGTGCGCAGCCGCGCCGGCCTGCGCTTCGCCTTCAACTTCACGCCGGAGGATCGGCCGACCCCGGCGCCGAGGGGTGCGCGCTATGTGTTGGGCGGACCGGTGCTGGCTCCTGCCGGCGTCGCCGCCTGGCGGGTCGACCCGCCATGACCGAGGCCGTCGCCCGCAAACGGACACGACTGTCGCCGCAGGCCCGGCGCGAGCAGATCCTGGATGAGGCCGCGCGGCTGATCCTGGAGCGGGGGATTTCGGCGGTCAGCATGGAGCGGCTGGCCCAGCTGGTCGGGATCTCCAAGGGTCTGGTCTACAACTACTTCGCGACGCGGGACGCGTTGTTGGCCGCTCTGCTGCACCGCGAACAGACCGAACTTCGCGATCGGGGCATGACCTCGGCGCTGGAGGCGCAGAGCTATGAAGATCTGATCCGCCAGACCACGCGACTCTATCTGGAACAGACTAAAGAACGTGGGGCGATGATCGCCGCCCTGCTCTCCGATCCCTCGGTGGCGGCCCTGATGGAGGCCGACAGCCGCCTCGATCGCGAACGCACCTTCCGCTACTTCATCCGCGCCACCCGCCGCGAGTACGGTCTGCCGCTGGACCTCGCCATCGCTGCCGTCGAGATGCTGTCCAAGATCACCGACCAGGCCGGGCACCTTGTGGCCCAGGGCGTGATCGACGTGGGGCCGGCGACGGAGATGTGCGTTGAACTGATCACCGGCGGCCTGGCGAGGTTGAACCCGGATCGGGTGATCAAGGAGTCGTCGTCCCCTCAGACGTCGAGGTGAGGGCGCGCGGCTATTCGAGGAACGCTCGTACGGCCGCCAGGTAGGCTTCAAAGTTCTCCCGCCGCACGTTGTGGCCGGCGCCGGGGATGTGGACGACCTCGACGTTCGGGTTGAGGGCGGCGGCCTCGTCGGCGAGAGTCGGGGTGACCATGCCCCCGGCCTCGGCGTCGGCTCGGATCAGCAGGGTGGGGCAGGTCAGGGCGGCGATCTCATCCTGCCATCGGGTGGCGTAGACGGGCATGGCGTCGGGATCGACCTGGCGCTTGGAGGCGGTCCAGGCGGGGAAGTCGTCATCGTGCCAGAGCGGCGACTGGGCGCGGCCGAGCGCGGTGATCTCCTCCGGCGTCATGGCGCGGAAGCGTTCGACCTGGTTGCGGAACCGGAGGGCGCGGGGCTCGATCGAAGTTGAAACGGTGGGCGGAACCAGCGGCGGGTCTTCCAGGATCACCTTGGCGGCGAGGCCGGGACGCGCCGCGGCGCAGGCGGCGGTAGCTCGGGCGCCTACGGAGTGGCCCATCAGCATAGGCGCGTTGAGGCCCAGCGCGTCGATGGCTTCGGACAGGTCGCGGGCCGGATCGCGAACCTCGACGCCTTCGAAGCCAGAGCTTTCGCCGTGGCCGCGCGCGTCGAGCATGATCAGGTCGAAGGCGGGCGCCAGCGCGGTGGCCAGCCTGGACCAGCACAGACCGTTGTCGGTGAGGCCGTGCGAGAGCACCAGCGGCGGTCCGTCGCCGCCGGTGCGGCGATAGGTTAGGTGGCCGCCGGCGACGGGGACTGTTCCGACGCGCCAGCCTGGGCTCACCACGCGTAGGCTTCCGGGGCCGGGCCAACGGGCGGGAAGATGGCGTCGATCTGGGCCAGGGTCTCGGCGTCGAGCTTAAGCATCGGGGCGTGCAGCACCGAGGTCAGTTGCTCGCGACGGCGGGGGCCGATGATGGCGCTGGTGACGCCGGGCATATGCAGAAGCCAGGCCAGCGCCACGGCGCTCGGGCTCTGGCCAAGGGTTTCACAGAGCGTGGCGAAGCGGGCGAGTTGGTTGGCGCGGGCGTCTGCCGCCAGGACGGCGCCGTCGGCGCTGCGTCGGCCGTCCGCGTCTGCGGAAGGGCCGGCGAGGAGGCCGCCGGCCATGGGGCTCCAGGCGATGACGCCCATGCCGTAGGCCTGACAGGCCGGGATCACCTCCAGCTCAGCCCGGCGTTCGATCAGGTTGTAGAGGCTCTGTTCGCAGGCCAGTCCCAGCCGGTGCGCTGCGGCAGCCCGTTCGTTGGCGCGCGCGATGGCCCAGCCGGGAAAGTTGCTGGTTCCCACATAGGTGATCTTGCCCTGGGCGATCAGTCGATCCATCGCTTGCCAGATCTCCTCCGGCGGGGCGGCGCGGTCGATGTGGTGCATCTGGTAGAGGTCGATGTGGTCGACCCGCAGACGCTTGAGGCTGGCGTCGCAGGCCATCTGAATGTGGCGCGCGGAAAGGCCCCGGTCGTTGATATCGTCCGACATCGGCTCATGGACCTTGGTGGCCAGTACGATCCGGTCGCGGCGGGCGGGGTTCTTCGCCAGCCAGCCGCCCAGCAGGGTCTCGGTGGCGCCTACGCCGAGATGGCCGCCGTACTGGTTGGCGGTGTCGATGAAGTTGATCCCGGCCTCGAAGGCGTCGTCGAGGATCGCGAAGCTCTCGGCCTCCGAGGTGCGGGGACCGAAGTTCATGGTCCCCAGGCAGAGGGCGCTGACCTGGAGCGCAGTGCGGCCGAGCCTGCGATAGATCATCGTGTTGGCCACTAGGGCGCCCTCATCGTCGCGCCGGTCACCAGCGTTTCGCTGGAGTCGGCGACGCAGTGGCGGACCATCCGCTGGGCGCGTTCCGACAGGGTCTTGTAGTCCGCATAGGTGATGCCCGGCACGATCGGTTCCCGGAACCAGGGCGCGTAGAATTCCAGGTTCGGGATGGATCGGACCTGATCGGAAACGTTGGGCGTGCCGCCGTGCCAGGCGCGTACGTCGCGGATCATCACCCCGCCGGCCGGGGCGGGGCAGACGGTGGAGAGTCGCATCCATTCGGGCTCCTGATCCAGTGTCGGGATCGGCGTGCGGGAATGCTGGGTGCCGGGGATCTGGCGCGTGGGACCGTTAAGGCGCGTCACCGCCTGCGGCAGGAAGTTGGCGCAGACATAAGGGCAGGGCAGGTCGCGGATGGTCAGCTGCCGGCGCGGGTCGTGGAAGGCGCTGAAGGGCGTGGTGGCGTTGTCGCGCCAGTCGCGGACATCGGAGTGCAGTGGCTGGTAACCGACGGCGCCCGGCAGGCAGAAGTCGCCGCTGGCGGCGCGTAGCACGTAGTCTTCAGACTGAAAGATCGCGGTGACCACCTCGGTGACGACGGGGTTATCGAGAAGCATCCGCCACTCGGGTCGGTGCAGCTGGCTGCGGGTCAGGCTGGAGCCGCCGAAGGAATAGCGGTGGGAGCCGCGGTTGCCCGCGCGGTCGCCGTCCAGCGCCAGGATCTCGTCGACAACCTCGTCGACGCCGCGCGCCAGGATCTCCGTCTGCTCGGAGTCGAGGGCGTCGGCGATGACCACAAACCCGTCGCGGCGGAAGAGCTCGAGCGCATGCCGCGTGTCGGCGGGTGTGAGGATCTCCAGGCCCTTGATGCCGTTGTTGGCCTCCAGATAGGCGCGCTGGGCGAGGACCTCAGGCGTGACCCATGAGCCTTGTGCTCCGTCCATGTGCATCCTCCCGGCGTCGCTCGACTTTAATTGAACGAGTAGTCAATAGTAAGGAGTAATCCATGACCCTGCAATTGGAACGCACCCGCGACAAGAGTGCGCGCCTTCAGCCCCCCGCCCTCGTCCGCAGTTCGGCGGCGATCACGGCGTGGCGGGTGCGGGTGATGGCGTAGGACGCGAAGATCACCATCGAGACCACCGCGACCAGCGCCGGGATCGGACCCCACACCCAGACCAGCGAGGTCTGCACTTCGGGCGGGAGCACCGCGCCGGGGGTCTTGGCGATATCGGCGGGGAAACGGATGACATCGAGCGCGCGGCCGGCGATGAACACGCCGAGCGCCACGGCGGCCTTGTTGGCGAAACCCAGGCCCGCGAAGTAGAGCCCCTCGCGGCGGCGTCCGAACAGATGCTCGTGCTCATCTGCGGCGTCGGCCATCATCGAGGGATAGGCGACGCTAACGAAGCCGAGGCCGATTCCGGCGACGAAGGAATTGATCTGCATCGGCAGCAGCGCCGCCGCGCCGGTCGGTGTGTAGACGCCGGCCAGCCAGGCGCCCTGCATCACCAGCCAGTTGGCGATCAGCAGCGAGAGGCCGATCAGCACCACGGTCTTCTTCTCCAGCCGGGCCTGGATCCTGGGCGCCGAGCCCACGCCAAGAAGCAGTCCGACGACGAAGGCGTAGGAGATGAACTGGATGTTCTCGCTCTTGATCAGCCAGACGAATACGAACGAATGCTGGTTCAGCGTCGCGTTCAGACCCTGGGCGACATAGGTGATCACGGCGGAGATGAAGAGCAGCCGGAACGAGCGATTTGCGAAGATCTCGATCACTTCCGAGGGCAGGCGCCGCCACATGGGCTGGGCCACCTGCTCGGGTTGCGGTAGTGCGGCGGCGTAGCGCCAGAGGCCCAGGCAACAGGCGCTCATGCAGGCGAACAGGACCGCCGCCGCCGACCAGCCGAAGCCCGGATAACCTTCGGCCCGCTGCAGGCCGCCGTCTGCGAAGAACACGGTGTATCCGACCGCGGTGATCGCAAGGCCCGCCAGAACGCCTGCGGCGGAGCGATAGACCACGACGCTGGTGCGTCCGGCGTAGTCGCTGGTGAGTTCAGCGCCCAGCGCCACATAGGGCACGTGGAAGAGTGAGATGGCGCACCGCGCCGCAACCGCGAAGGTGGTCAGCCAGACGAACAGTAGGGTCTGGGAGAGGCCGGCCGGTGGAGAGAACAGCAGTCCGACGCAGATCACGGTCGGCGGGATCGACAGAACCATGAGCGGAAGTCGCCGCCCGAACCTGGATTTCAGATTGTCGGACCAGGAGCCGATCGCAGGATCGACCAGGGCGTCGAACACCAGACCCACCGCCAGCGCTGCGCCGATCAGCGTGCCCGAGAGGCCCAGAACCACGGAGTAGTAGAAGAAGATGAAGCCGACAGCGGTGTCGAAGCCGCCTGACTGCGCCGCCTGGCCGAGCCCGTAAAACACCTTCTGGAGGATCGTCGGTCCGGCGCGAGGCGCGTCCATGTTGGCCGTCTGGACCTCAGCTGATGACACGGTGGGCGCCCCTTATTGACGGTAGATTCAATTGGACTTGACGCCCGCGCCAGCCCCGATCTAGGTATTGACGACAATTGCAATAATTGGACGGGCGGACAAGGGAACACCTCCCGACGCCATAGGGGAAGAGCCAGATGACATCCTGCCGTTTCGCCGCCTTGAGCGCGGCTTCCGTCCTGGCGTTGAGCCTGGCCTCTCCGGTCCTGGCGGCCGAGGCCAACGAGATTGAGGAACTGGTCGTCACCGCCCAGAAGCGCGAACAGAACCTGCAGGACGTGCCGATCGCGGTCAGCGCTTTCTCGGAAGCCGCCCTGGACCGCGTGCAGATCGAGGACGCCACGGACATCCAGCTATCGATCCCCAACGCCGTGCTGACCGGCAACGACCGCTTCACACTGCGCGGCGTGGGCAACAACGCCCTGGCCGGCGTGGACCCGGGCGTGCCGACCTTCGTGAACGGCGCGGCCATCGGCTATCCGCCGCAGAACGAGTATTTCGACGTCGCCCGGATCGAGGTGCTGCGCGGGCCGCAGGGCACGCTCTATGGCCGCAACACAACCGGCGGCGCGATCAACATCATCACCCGCAAGCCGGGGTCCGAGTTCGGCGGCGACGTAAGCCTCCAGGGCGGTAACCATGGCAATGTCCGCGTAGGCGGCGCGGTCGATCTGCCGCTGGGCGGCGTCGCCGCGGTGCGGCTGGCCGGCTACAAGCTGGAGCGTGACGGCTACACGAAGAACATCTCAACCGGGAACGATGTGGATGGCCGCGATCAGTGGGGCGCGCGCGGCACGCTGACCTTCGATATCGGCGAGCAGACGGATGTGGCGGTCGTGCTGAGCCGCTTCGAGGAAGACAGCTCGCGGGCCCGGGAAGGCAAGCGCCTCTGCCGGGCGCATCCGGTGCTGGGCTGTGATCCACGCTTCCTGGGATTCGACTCCCCCGACGCGAACACCACCATCCTGCAGACGCTCTCGCGAGCCTTCACGCCGTTCCCGGCGGGGGGAAACATCTATGCTGGCGCGCCCAACCCGACCGACTTGCGCAAGATCGCCGCCGACACCGACCCGACCTATGAGGCCAAACAGTCGACGGCAGCGTTCGAGTTGAACCACGACTTCGGCTCGATCATGCTTTCGGCGATCTATGGCTACTCGAAGTTCTCCACCGAGCAGAACACCGACTGGGACAACGCCGACCTGCCGTTCCGCTTCACCCGGCCGATCACCTACTTCAAGGATCGCACCACGCAGGTCACCACCGACCGCCTGCTGACTACCGACAGCTTCACGGCGCGGGGCACAACCAAGACGGGCGAACTGCGCCTCGCGTCGCAGTTCAAGGGCCGGTTCAATTTCCTGGTGGGCTACTTCGGAGCCGAAGGGACCAGTTCCGGCGGATTCGAGACCTGGCACCCGTCAATCGAACTCTTCCAGCGGGCCCTTGGCCGCCCGCAAGACACGTGGCGGGTGTCGGCGCTCACCCGCAATGGCAAGAGCGACACCTGGGCGCTGTTCGGCGAGAGCTATTTCGAGGTGACGCCGGAGCTGCGCCTGACGCTGGGCGGGCGTTACACCGAGGAGGAACGCTCCGGCGAGGCGCGGTCCATCGTTCTCTCAGGCCTGAATCCCTGGGTGTTCTCCAAGTTCGAGGGCCAGAAGACCACCTGGAAGGCTGCTGTCGACTGGTCGCCCGACCTGGCGTTTACGGACAAGACGCTGGTCTACGGCTCCATCGCCACCGGCTATAAGGGCGGCGGCCAGAATTCGAACGCCGCGACCCCGACCTTCGGCCCGGAGACAGTGACCGCCTACGAGGTCGGGACGAAGAACGTCCTGATGGAGGGCGCGCTGCAGGCCAATCTGACGGCCTTCTACTATGACTACACGGGACTGCAGCTGGGCCAGCGGATCAACGGCGGCGTGGTGACGCGCAACGCCGACGCCACGATCTATGGCCTGGAGGGCGAGTTCGCGTGGTCGGTGGGCGAGAACTGGCTGTTCGACGCCAACGTCTCCCACCTGCACACCAGCATCGGCACGTTCCTCAGCGAGGATGCCGCCAATCCGGCCCAGAGCCTGACGGCGACGACGCCTACGGTGCAGATCAACCTGAAGGGCAACGATCTGCCGCATTCGCCCGGCTTCAAGGTCAAGGCCGGGGGCCAGTATCAGACGGCGGTGGGCGACGGCGACTGGATGGCGACCTTCCGCGTCGACGCCACCTGGCAGGACTCCTACTTCTCGCGAGAGTACAATACGGCGACCGACCGGATCGACAGCTGGGGGGTCATCGACCTGCAGGTGCGGTTGGACAACGACGCGCAGGGTCTGAGCGCACGGCTGTTCGTCAAGAACCTCACCAACGACGACAACATCACCAACATCATCATCGAGGACGCCCTTATCGGGCGCTATCGCAATGCCCGCCTACTGGAGCCGCGCACCTACGGGGTGATTGTCCAGAAGCGGTTCTGAGGGGCCTGAACCGTCCTCACCGCTACTTGCTCACCATGTCTCGTTGAAGCCAGCGGCACGTCAGCAGGAAGAAGCATCCGCCGACGGCGTACAGCAGCGAGGTGATCAGCAGCGCGTTCTGCAGACTCTCCGGGTGAACCGTGCCGCAGACGGCCTGAAGCTCCGGTGACAGCGCCGCGCGGGCGGCGCCCTCGCAGGCTTTGCGGGTGAGTTCAGGCGCGCCCAGGTCGGTCACCATGCCCTTGAACAGGCCATCGCTGAGCGCGCCAATGAACAGCGGTCCGAAGCCGTAGCCGATCAGGTTGATCACAAAGAGCATCACGGCAGTCGAGACTGCGCGCACCTGTGCGCTGACCACGCCCTGGCCGATGGTGTACTGCGCTGCGAGGTAGCCGTACTTGGAGAGCCCGCCCAGGCAAAGCCCGATGGCGCATATCCACAGGTTATCGGTGCTGAACGCCAGCACATAGAACGGCACGGAGAGGATCATTCCGTAGCCTGGAAGCCAAGCGATGGCGTTCGGGTATCGCTTCGAAAGGCGCTCTGCCAGCCAGCCGGTGGCGAGGGCGCCCACCGAGCCCGCGAGCGCCGCAGGCACGTTGATCCAGACCGCCGCCTCGCCGGCGGTGAGGCCGAAGGTGCGGTTGACGAACAAAGACTGGAACGAATTGATCCCGTAGCCGCAGAAAGCGGCGAAGGTCGCGGCGATGGCGTTGGTCCACCACGACGGCTTCGAGGCGAGTTCCTTGAGGCCCTCGGAGAACGGCACGCTGGCGCGACGCACCGTGCCGGGCGGATCGGTGTATCCGCGCGGCGGCTCTTTGACGGTCATCTTGAACAGGATCGCGACCAATACGCCGGGCAGGCCCAGCACCAGGAAGGCGATGCGCCAGCCGAACGCGTCTGTGATCGGTCCGCCGAGCAGGTTGGCCAGCATGCCGCCGAGCGTAACGCCCATGGCGTAGTAGCCGAGCGCCGTGGAGCGGCTGACCGGCGGGAAATAGTCGGCGATCAGAGAATTGGCCGGCGGCGTGCAGCCGGCCTCGCCGATGCCCACGCCCACGCGGCAGGCCAGCAGGATCCAGAACGCGCCGATGGTGACCGAGCCGATGGTGATTTCGGCCGAGAGACCGCAAAGCGCGGTCATGATCGACCACAATGCGACGCAGACGGCCATGATCGTGACCCGGTTTCGCCGCTCGGAGAACTGGGCCAGCGGAATGCCCACCAGCGTATAGAGCAGCGCGAATCCGAAGCCGGTGAGCAGGCCGAACGCGGTGTCGGAGATGCCGAGTTCGGGCTTCATCTGCGGCGAGACCACCGACAGCAGGCTGCGGTCGATGAAGTTCAGAATGTAGATGATGAGCAGGACGTTCAGCACATAGGTCCGATAGCCCCGCGTACCGAAGCCCTTGATGTGGCCGTCGGCGGCCGGCGTGTCAGTGCTGGCGGTCATGTGTACGTTTCCTCGCGGGGATATGTCAGACGGCGCGGGCGCTTCGGCCCGCCATCGCCCCGTCGGCGCCCCTGCCGACTCCGCAAATAGGACGCTCTGGTTTCATTTCGCGCAAGCCTGAGATTGGAGCGTCGCTGCCTCAGGTCAGCGGTCACCCAGCTTTAGCTATGTCCAGCGTCTCCCGCAGTTCCCGCTTCAGGAACTTGCCGTTGGCGTTGCGGGGGAGGGGGTCGGACTGGAGCCAGATGTAGCGGGGAATCTTGTGCTTTGCGATCAGCTCGGCGCAGTGGGCGCGCAGCGCATCGGGCGTCAGCGTGACGCCGGGCGCGGGCACCACTGCAACCCCCACTTCCTCCCCCAGTCGGTCGTCGGGCACACCGAACACCGAGCATTCCGCCACGCCGTCGTGCTTGTGCAGTGCGGCCTCGACCTCGGCGCAGTAGATGTTCTCGCCGCCGCGCAACACCATGTCCTTCTTGCGGTCGACCAGGAAGATGAAGCCCTGCTCGTCGAGATAGGCGACATCGCCGGTATGCAGCCACCCGTCGGTGATCGATGAGCCGGTGGCGTCGGGCCGGTTGATATAGCCCTTGATCACCGAGGCGCCCTTGACCCACAGCTCGCCGGGCTGGCCGGGCGGAAGCGCGTTTCCGTCATCATCCACCACCTTGACCTCGAAGGTCGGCATGGCGCGGCCGCAGGAGGCGGGCTTGTCGACGAAGAAGTCGCCGGAAATCGAGGTGATGATCCCCGACGTCTCTGTCATGCCGTATCCGGTGTTAGGCCTGCCGCCGGCGACGGCCTTGTCGATCTTGGCCACCAGGTCGGGCTGCAGCTGCGCGCCGCCGCCGCCGACCGAGAGCAGGCTGGAAGTGTCGTACTTGTCGAAGTCAGGGTGCATGATCAGCTCACGCGCCATCACCGGCACGCCGCCGGCCGAGGTGCAGCGCTCGCGCTCGATCAGCTTCAACGCCTCGCCCGCGTCCCAGCGATGCATCAGCACCATCTTTCCGCCTGCCGCAGTCGCCGCATAGGCGCCGCAGTTGTTGGCGGTGACGTGGAACAGCGGCGTCGTCACCAGGCCCGAGGGGATCGGGACCGGCGCGGAGGGATCGGGAACCACGCCGGTGGCGCGCTGAGTCGCCAGCACAGTCGACTGGCCCGCGAACATCATGTTCATCAGGTTGTTGATGCAGCTGCGATGCGTGAGCTGCGCGCCCTTCGGGAAGCCCGTGGTGCCCGAGGTGTAGAAGATGCACATGTCGGTATCAGGGTGGATCTCGGCGTTGGGCAGATCGCCGCCGGTCGCCACCACATCGGACCATGCGATCGCACCGGCCGGCGGGTTTTCGGTCCGCGTCGTGACGAGCACGATGTCGCCCAGCATGTCTTGCTGCTCGTTGAGGCGCGCCACGCGCTCGCCGTCGGCGAACAGCACCTTGGGCTCGGCGTCCTTGAGCCCGAAGGCCATTTCCGGCGTCGTCCACCATGCGTTCATGCCCACACAGGCCACGCCGAGGCAGGCGCAGGCCCAGTAGATGATCAGCCACTCCGGATAATTGCGCATGGCGATGGCGACCCGGTCGCCCATCTTGACGCCGCGCGCGGCCAGCCAGTTGGCGACCGACGCCACCTGGGCATGGGCCTGATCATAGGTGATCCGCTCATCGCCATAGATCAGATAGTCGCGCGGCCCGAACACCGCGGTGGAGAGCCACAAGGCCCGCACGGTGGGCGGTGAATTCTTGAACATGCGGACGGGAACCCCGCCCACCTCGACCTCGGTCACCTCGAACGGTGCGCCGGGCGCGGTCAGCTCGGCCCAGGCCTTGTCGAGTTCGGCATAGTGCATCTGTCGTCATCCCCATGGCGAAGGCCTCTTGTTTGGGCCCGGTCGGCGGGGACCTTAGCCACAGGCAGCGGGCGAGCGCGAGACTTCCGCAGCGGAATTCTCGCGGTGCGGCGTTCCGCCGGGCGACAAATCACATCGGGGCGCCTATCGTCGCCCTGCGTATCGGGGTGAGGACAGCAGGGCGTGTCGGCGGAGGGGGCGAGGACCAAGCGCGCGGAGGATCATCCGCTGCTCGCCGCCTTCCTGGAGCGGCGTGAAGCTCTGGTGCTGTTCCTGGCCGCCCGGACACGCTCGATGCCGCAGGCCGAGGATCTGGCGCAGGACCTCTATCTGAAGATCGCCGCCCTCCCGGCCGACAGCGAGGTGCGCGCACCGGTCGCGCTGCTCTATCGGATGGCGGCCAATCTGATGATCGACCATGTGCGCAGCGCACAGCGCTCCGCCCGACGCGATGCGGAGTGGCGGACCGAGACTCGGACGGGCTCATTTGGCGAAGACGTGGTCGAAGAACCGCCGGCCGACGAGGCGCTGATCGCCCGCGAGCGGGCCCGTCAGCTGGCTGAGGCGGTGGCCGGTCTGCCGCCCAAGATGGGCCAGGCGTTCCGACTGCATAAGCTTGAGGGCCGCACCCAGGCTGAGACGGCCCGCATGATGGGGGTGTCGCCCAAGATGATCGAGCAGCACATGGCTGCGGCCATGCGGCATCTGATCCAGAGACTCCGGCCATGAGCCTCAAGGATTCCACAGTTGGACCTAGGGGATGCTTCGGACGGCGCCGTCTGAAAGCCAGTCCGGGCCACACCACGGCGATCCGGCAGGCAAGGCTATGAGCGATTTGGAGACCCGGGCGGAAGAGATTCGCGGCGAGGCGCTGGCCTGGCTCGCGCGTCTGCAGCGCGCCGATCTCTCCGAGGCGGATGGCGAAGCCTTTGAGGCCTGGCTGGTCAACCCCGCCCATCGCGACGCCTACGCCGTGGCGCTCTCCGTCTGGCATGAATACGAAGCGGCGGCGCCGGCGGTGCTGGTGGAACTGGACGCGATGCGCGCGCCGACCCATGTGATTGCGTTTGGACGCAAGGCCGCGCCCAGCCGGCGCTGGTTGATCGGCGCGGGCGGGTTCGCGGCCGCGGCCAGCCTCGCTGTCGTGCTTATTCCGCCGATGCTGGCGGCTTCCCAGGTGCAGACCTTCGCCACCGGCAAGGGCGAGCGGCGTGAGATCGCCCTGGCAGACGGTTCGACCGTCCATCTCAACGCCGAAACCACGCTGAAGGTGCGCTATACCGGCGACCGGCGCGCCATCGAGATGGCCGAAGGCGAGGCGATCTTCGACGTCCGCCGCGACGCGGCGCGGCCGTTTACGGTGGCGACGCCGAGCCGGGAGGTGCGCGTGCTCGGAACTCAGTTCGATGTGCGGTCCCGTTCGGGCGATCTGACGGTGACGGTCGCACACGGCCGTGTTCAGGTGTCGCCGCATGACGGGGCCGATGGCGGCGCCTATCTGCTGACCCGCGGCCAGCGCCTGCGGGTTGCGTCATCGGGCGCGGAAGCGGTGCGGTTCGTCGATCCCGGCGAGGCCTTCGCCTGGCGCGCAGGCCGGCTGATTTATCGCGAACAGCCGCTGTCCGAAGTGGTGGCCGACCTCAACCGTCAGTTCACCACCCAGATCGAGATCGGCGACGCAGAGCTCGCGGCCATGCCCATTACCGGCGTGATCGTGCTTGACGATGCGAACGCGGTGTTGGCGCGACTGAGCTTGATGCTGCCCATAAGATCGGTACCCTCGCCCTCGGGACATCGACTCCTCCGCAAGTGAGGAAACTGACTTAGGGCGGATCAAACCATCCTCGCGCGCCGGGCATATTGGGCCGCCGTCTCGGGCATCCTGACGGCGCTAATCGGCGGCGGTAACGCCCGCGCGGCGCCGATCCGCTTTGAAATCAGCCCTCAGCCCTATCGCGAAGCGCTGCTCGATCTGGCCCAGCAGGCCAATGTCACGCTGATTGGCGCTTCGGCCTGCGCCGGCGACTGGCGTCAGACGTTGTCGGGCCGGATGACTCTGGATCAGGCCCTGAGTCGGCTTCTTGCGGAGGCGCCCTGCACCGCGCGGATCGTGGCCCCGGGCGCCGTGGAAGTGACCGCGATCCGTCGCGCGGAGCCGGCGCCGGCGCTGCAATCGGCCCCGCCGACGACGGTCGAAACCCTGCTGGTCACGGCCACTAAGCGGGTGCGCAGCCCCCGCGAACTGGCGGTGGCGGTCACTGCGATCCCCCGCCGCCAGCTCAACGCCACTGGTGCGGCCGATGCGGACGAGGCGGCGGGGCAACTGGCCGGCGTGTTGGCCACCAATCTCGGGCCGGGTCGCAACAAGCTCTTGCTGCGCGGGCTTTCCGACGGCGCCTATACCGGCCGGGCGCGGTCGATCGTCGCCACCTACCTCGATGACATTCCGATCAACTACAACGCGCCGGACCCGGACCTCAGGCTGGTGGATGTTGACCGGGTGGAAGTGGCGCGAGGGCCGCAGGGTGCGCTCTATGGCGCCGGATCGCTGAGCGGAGTCTATCGGATTGTCACCCGTAAGCCCGACCTGCGCGACTGGTCGGCGGAGGCTCGGGGCTCCGGCGCCCTGACCAAGGGCGGCGCGGAGAGCTATGCCGGAGAGGCCTATGTCAATCTGCCGATCTGGCGTGACGTGGCGGCGCTCCGCGTTGCGGGCTACCACGAGACCCAGGGCGGTTATCTGGACGACGTGCTGCAGGCGCGTTCCAACGTCGATGAGACCCTGCGGCAGGGCGCGCGGGTCTCGCTTCTGGTCAGCCCCTCCGACAATTGGAGCGTGACGCTGACCGGCGTCGGCCAGCACCTGCGCTCCGAAGACACGCACTATACGAGCCCGGGTCTGGGCCTGAAGCGGGCGGTGCGCATTCCCGAACCGCACGTCAACGACATCGAGCTGGCGACCGCGACGGTGCGCTATTCGTGGGGCTGGGCGGAACTCACCTCGGCCAGCGGCTATGTGCGTCACCGCTATGGCAGCCTGTTCGACGCCACAGCCACTCAGGAGCTCTACACCGCGTTCGCCCGCACCTCGGCCTATTCCGAGCGGACCCGCACCGAGATGCTGGTGCAGGATTTGGTGCTGACCTCGCGTGGCGCGGGCGACATCGAGTGGCTGGTCGGGTTCTACGGCTCCGACACCAAGGTGGCCTCACCGACCGAGTTCCTGGCCCAGGTGCCGCGCGCGCCCAACATCCTGGTTTATGGCGATGATCGCCGCGACGACATTCGCGAACTGGCGGCCTATGGCGAGGCGGCCTGGCGGTTTGGCGACGGCTGGATCTTGGCGGTGGGCGGGCGGCTCTTCGACAACCGCACCGACACCCGCTCGGATGTCGTCTCCGAGCGGTTCGCGCCGCGAACCCTGGAACGCCGGACGCGCTTCCGGGGTTTTTCGCCCAAACTCTCGCTGCAGAAATCCTTCGCTTCGGGCGACTTCGTCTATGCGGTGGCTTCGGAAGGTCACCGTTCGGGGGGGATCAATTCCGGCGGCGCGTTGCCGCTGACGCCGGCCCGCGAAGTGTTCGCGCCGGACCGTCTGCTGAACCTGGAGCTGGGTCTCAAGACCGCCCTGTTTAACGATCAGCTAACCGTGAACTCGGCCGTGTTCTACAGCGCCTGGACCAATATCCAGACCGACCAGTTCCGCCCCTCGGGCATCCCCTACACCACCAACGCAGGCGACGCCCGGACCCTAGGACTGGAGACTGAGATCGGCTGGCGCGGTCCCGGCGGCCTGACCGCCCAGATCAATGGCCGGCTGTCCCGCACCCGTACGCTGAACGTGAATCCGGAGTTCACCAATCGGCTGGTCAACGGCCTGCCCGGCGCGCCTTCGATCTCCGGCGGTGCGGTGATCTCCTGGGAGCGCGAGCTGGGCTCGGACTGGATGGTCCGTCTGGTGGGCCAGGCGACCTATGTGGGCCCCACGCGCCTGACCTTCGACGCCAGCCTGCCGCGCACCGGCGGCTATGCCCGCACCAAGCTCTCGGCGGAACTCAGCCGTGGCGATCTCGGAGTTCAGATCTATGCGATCAACCCGCTGGATTCGGTGGGCGACACCTTCGCCTTCGGCAATCCGTTCAACCCCGAGGGCGTGCGTCAGATCACGCCGCAGCGGCCGGTGACCATCGGCGTGACGCTCTCCGCCGCGCTCTGAAACTTTTTTCGCAAGCCGGCCTAGGGGGTGAGAATCCGGGCGCCGTCTTCACCTCGATCCCGCGCTTTCCCCAGGGCGCACGGATCAGGGTAGAGGCGCCGGCGATCCGGCGCTGTAGCTGACGCGGCGCACGTTCCCGAGCCTTTGTGCGCCTCGGAAAGCTGAGCGCGGCCCGGACGAGGAGAGCGTCCCGGGCCGCGCCTCTGGCCTGCCCTCCGGATCAGATCGGCCAACCTTCAAGCCACCGCCAGGGCTCTGACGCCGCTTGACGGTTTCCGCACGCTCCGTATCCGGCTAACCCTGCGCGTCGGCGGATCGCCGCCCCGGGGAGACCGCATGGCCAAGCTTCGCCGATACCTGCCTTTGCTCGTGCTGGTGGCGGTGATCATCGCCGCGTTCGCGAGCGGGGTGACGCGCTACCTCAACCTGGAAACCCTCCAGGCCAATGACGCGGCGTTGCGCGGGTTCGTCGGCGCCAACCTGGCCCTGGCGCTGTTGGTCTTCGTGGTCGTCTACGCCGCCGTCGTGGCCGTCAGCCTGCCAGGCGCGACCATCCTGACGCTGGCCGGCGGCTACCTGTTCGGCACCTGGATCGGCGGCACGGCCACGGTGCTCGCGGCCACCGTCGGGGCGGTGATCATTTTCTATGTGGTCCGTACTTCGCTCGGCCAGACGATCCGCGAGCGGGCGGAGGCGTCCGGGGGCACGCTGAAGTCGGTGATCGACGGGGTGCAGGCGGGCGCTTTCGGCTACATCCTGACGCTCCGACTGATCCCGCTGGCGCCGTTCTGGTTGGTCAATGTGGCGGGGGGCCTCGCCCAGGCGCCGCTGCGCGCCTACGCTCTGGCGACATGCCTCGGCATCATGCCGGCCACCTACATCTATTCCGGCATCGGCGCGGGCCTGGGCGAACTGGCCGCGCGGGGCGAGGCGCCGGACCTGGGCGTGATCTTCGAGCCGGCGATCTTCGGCCCGCTGGTGGCGCTGGGCCTGCTCTCACTGGGCGCCACGCTCTATCAGCGCCGACGAGCTAAGAAGGAGTTGGCCAAGAAGGACACCGCAACATGAGCCGCCGCGAGATCACCGCCGACATCTGCGTCATCGGCGCGGGGTCCGGCGGCCTGTCAGTGGCGGCCGGGGCGGCGCAACTGGGCCTTTCCACCGTGCTCTTCGAAAAGGGCGAGATGGGCGGCGACTGCCTGAACTATGGCTGTGTGCCGTCCAAGGCGTTGATCGCGGCGGGCGAGGCGGCGCAGTCCGCACGCGACGCCGGGCGCTTGGGCGTGAAGGCCGGCAAGGTCACCGTCGATTTCGCCGCCGTCATGGCTCACGTCCACAAGACCATCGAGACCATCGCGCCCATAGACAGCCAGGAGCGTTTCGAGGGCCTGGGCGTCACCGTGATCCGCGAACCGGCCCGGTTCGAGGACGCCCGCACGGTGGGTTCGGACAGCGTACAGGTGCGGGCGCGGAAGTTTGTTGTCGCGACGGGTTCGCATGCGGCGGTTCCGCCGATCCCGGGCCTCGATCAGGTTCCCTACCTGACCAACGAGACCGTGTTCGGGCTGAACGCCCTGCCCAAGCGGCTGATCGTGCTGGGCGGCGGACCCATCGGGGTCGAGCTTGGCCAGGCGTTCCGCCGGCTGGGTTCAGAGGTGACGATCATCGAGGCCGGCGTGCTGTTGCCTCGGGAAGATCCGGCGTGCGCCGCCGTGGTGGCTGAACAGCTGGCCGCCGATGGTGTGGAGGTTCTGACCGGCGCCCCGGCGACGGCGGTGGAAGCCGGCCCGGTCGTGGTGGTGGGCGAGGGCGCTTCGGCGCGTCGGATTGAGGGCACGCACCTGCTGATCGCTGTGGGCCGCCGGCCGGCGATCAGCGGCCTGAACCTGGAGGCTGGCGGTATCGCCTACACCCAGGCCGGGATCACCACGCGCCGGGATCTGCGCACGACCAATCCGCGTGTGTTCGCGGTGGGCGATGCCGCGGGGCGGGGTCAGTTCACCCACTTGGCCGGCGCTCATGCGGGCCTCGTCGTTCGCCGCGCGATTTTCGGCCTGCCGGTCAACGCCGATGCGCTGGTGGTGCCGCGCGTGACCTATTGCGATCCCGAGGTGGCCAGCGTGGGTCTCACCGAGGCCGAGGCGCGCACGGCGCACGGCGCCGGAATCCGGGTGGAGACCTTCCCGTTTCACGACAACGATCGGGCCCAGGCCGAAGGCGATGGGCGCGGCTTCGGCAAGCTGATCCTGACCAAGGCCGGCAAGGTGCTGGGCGTCACGCTGGTCGGCCGTCACGCCGGCGATCACATCCACATCTGGTCGCTGGCGCTTTCGGGCGGGGTGAAGCTGGGCGCCTTCACCGGCATGATCGCGCCCTATCCGACCCGAGGCGAGATCGCCAAGCGACTGGCGGGCCAGTTCTACACACCAGCCCTGTTCTCCGACCGGACCCGGAGGCTGGTGTCGGTGCTGAAGCGCTTCGCCTGACCCGACCTACGGCAGGTTGGCGTCCAGCGCTGCGAGGTAGCCGGTGATCCGCTTGGCGTTGGTGCCCATGTCCGAAAGGCCCACGCGTGAGGTGGAGCGAACATCGACGACCGAGCCTGCGCCCGACGGTCGAACCCGGATCGTCACATCGTCCTTGAAGCCGAACAGAGCGGTTTCGGCCACGGCTTCCACGACGCCGGCGGCGGGATCCTGTGTGGTGATCTTCCAGCCCTGCGCCTGGGCTTCGGCCAGGGCCGCGGCGTAGGTCGCGGCCGGATCGGCGGCGGCGCTGAGCGGTTTGAGCGCGGGATAGGCCGCGGCGCCGACTTCGCCCAGCGTCTTGTCCTTGAGCGCGGCGTTGTTGGCGTAGGCGGGCGTGCTGCCGAGCTTGGCGGTCATCTCGCCCACCGGATTGGCGCCGAACGCCTGACGCGCAGCCAGGGTCGCAGGCGTGAAGCGGGGCGCGTCGGCGATGTTGGTGGTGACATCGTGGATCGGGGGAACCGCTCCCCGGCTTGCCTGCAACCCAACGAAGCCGCCGACCACCAGGAGCGGGATGGCCAGGGCGCCCAAGGCCGCGCCGACTCCCTGGCGCGGCTTGCGGATCAGGCTGACGATCACGGCGACCAGGGCGACCAGGATCGCCGCCACCAGATAGAGCGGTGTCATGAACAGGCCGATGGTCCAGGGCCAAAGCCCGAACTTCACCCCCAGGGCGCCGACCAGGAACACCACCGGCAACAGCGCCGAGACGATGAGGGCGATGCGCCCGAAGTTCAGTTTCACGCCGGCTTCTCCCCGAGTTGTCGGCACAAGGGTTCCACGATCAGCGTCATTCCGCCAGCCCTCAGCGAGGCAGGCGAAAGCCGCGCGGCAGCAGCGCCTCGATGGTCTCCGTCTCCGTGGTTCCGTCAGGAGCCTGACTGAGCACCTCGCAGCCCGCCGTGGCGAACTCCCAGATCTTCTGGCGGCACCCGCCGCAGGGCCAGATAGCCGCCGGCAGCGACGACGCCACCCAGACCCGCCGAAGGGACTTCTGGCCGTCGCCCACAGCCGCTGAGATCGCGCTGGCCTCGGCGCAGACGCCTTCCGGGTAGGCGGCGTTCTCCACATTCACCCCGAAGTGGACGCGCCCGTCCGGCCCCTCGACGGCGGCGGCGACGCGCACGTTGGAGTATGGCGCGTGGCTGAAGGCCAGCCGGCGGCGCAGCTCGGCGGTCATCTCGTCGGGGGTCATGACCGCGAGGCTAGTGCGCGTCTCGCCTAGGGGGAAGGCGGGCGGCGTAAGTCAACGGCCTAGCAGCGCCTTCAGCTCCGCCCCTGACGCCCCCGACGCCAGCGCCTCGAACCGCCCTTCGTCCTTGATCTGGCGGACGGCGGCGAGGAAGCCGCCCCAAGCGGCGCGGGCGAGCGAGCCGCCCACGCTGATCCGGCGGACGCCGAGGTCAGCGAACTGGGCTACCGTGGCGCCGGGCGTCATCATCAGCACGCTGAGCGGCCTGGACGCCACGGCGCGGACGGCTGCGGCGATGTCGGCGGGCTCGCGCAGGCCCGGCGCGAACAGGCAGTCAGCGCCCGCGTCGGCCAGGGCGACGAGGCGGTCGATGGCCTCGGAGACACCCATGCGCCCGACCAGAATGCCCTCGGCCCGGGCCACCAGCACTGCGCCCGAGCCCTCCGCGTCCAGCGCCGCGCGGGCGGCGGCGATGCGCTCGATCGCCTGGATGTCGTCGTAGAGCGCGCGCTCCGGACCCCGGATCATGTCCTCGATGGAGAGGCCGGCGACGCCGGCCGCCAGCGCCTTCAGGGCGTTGGTCGCCACCGCTTCCGGCGCATCGGCGAAGCCGTTCTCGAAGTCCGCATTCACCGGCGCATCGGTGACGGCGCAGACAGCGGCCAGGTGGTCGAGCTTGGCCTCCAGCGTCACGGCGTTGTCGAGCAACCCCTGTGTCCAGGCGAAGCCGGCGCTGGAAGAGGCCACCGCGGGGAAGCCCAGATTCTGAAGCATCCGGGCGCTGCCGGCGTCCCAGAAGTTGGGGATCACGAAGCAGCCTTCGGCGTGGAGAGCGCGAAAGCGAGCGCGCTTTTCGGCCGGCGTCGGCATGTGAAACTCCCTCTTTGATTGATACCGGAACGCGCACGCAACGAAGCGCGACCGAATCGCTGACTCGCGCGAATTCCGTCTCTGTTCCCTACGAGATGTTGCGGTCGAGTCGCGTCGGGGCACAACGGCGGGAACATGCCCTTCCTGTGTCATCCCGGTTTTCGCGGCACGCGAAAGACCGGGACCTCCGGCTCGATTCGCCGAAAGTCGGCGAGGTGTTGCGAACTTGGCGACCTCAGGCGCTGGAGGTGCCGGTCTTTGCCCGCTTCGCGAGGGCGAAACCGGGATGACAACGGTGGGGAAGCCTTCGCCTTGACGGGCCCGGGCGCCTTCCCCTATATGCCCGCTCCCCGCGCGGACGCCCGTCCGACGCGCTTTTGATCTATGCGAAGGTGTCCGCGATGTCGCGTCGCTGCGAGCTTACCGGTGTCGGCCCGATGGTCGGTCACAACGTCAGCCACTCCAACATCAAGACCAAGCGCCGGTTCATGCCGAACCTCGCCGCTGTGAAGCTGCAGTCGGATGCGCTGGGCCAGACCTTCAGCCTGCGGGTCACCAACGCGGCGCTACGCACGCTCGACTTCAAGGGCGGCCTCGACCCCGTGCTGCTCAAGGCGCGAGATGAGGTGCTCTCGGTCAAGGCGCTGCGCATCAAGCGCCAGCTGAAGGCGAAGCTGGCCGAACAGGCCGCCTGAGCTTCCAGAGATTGAGCGTTTGAAGAGGCCGTCCTGCGGGGCGGCCTTTTTCGTTAGCGCTTCAGCGCGGGCGTCCAGTCATAGGCGACCAGCAGCGAGCGCTGGGCCGGATTGAAGTTGTCGTCGGACAGCACATAGAAGCGGATCGATCCGTCCCGGCGGGGCAGGGCGGCCAGGCCCTCGTGGTTGTCCACGGTGGCGGGGCGGCGGATGGTCAGGCGATCGAGCGGCTTGCCGGCGGTGTCTGTGATCACCAGCTGGATCGTGTTGCCGAACAGCGGCTGGAAGTCGCGGAGCAGAAGCGCCCAGCGACCGCCCGGCAGGGCGCGGGCGGCGACCAGGGCGCCTGGGCCCTCGCTGGGTGCGGTAAACCCGGGCCTGCATTCAGCCGACAGGCGGCAGATCCAGGTTTCACGGGTGTCTTCGCGTCCGACCAGATAGGCGTTGGCGCCCAGCGCCGGCGCGCGCGCCAGCGCCTCCATGCCGTCGTTGTCGGGAAAGGAGGTCCTGGGATGGGGCGCTACGCGAGGCGGGCCGCCGGCGGCCGGATAAACCCAGATACGGTGATCGCGCTCGAAACTGACCATCAGATCGCCGTTGGGCCAAACCACCAGCCCCTCGGCGTCGGCGCGGAGCTTGTCGCCGGAGATCGACTGACCCTTAGCGTCGCTTAGCGGTCGCAGGGTGACGTCCGCGACGCCGGAGAGCCGCCCGGCGTCATCTAAGGTGATGCGGCCGCGCACCAGATCGCCATCATCACTGACGGCGATGAATTTCAGGTCGGGGCTGACCTCGAGGTCGGAGAGTCCATGCAGGCGTGCGGAGTCCAGCGAGGTGAGCGCAAGCCCCCCGGCCCAGACGAAACGGCCATCCGGCCGCTCAACACCCTCGGGGACAGGCTGAGCGACCACGCGGATAGCCGGTCCAGCCGCGACCGGTGCGGCCGGCAAAGGCGGCGACTGCGGCGCGCAGGCCGCCAGGGCCAGCGCGATCAGCGCGGCCCCCAGCCCTCTCACGCCGTCGCCCTTCGAACTTCCTTGAAGGTCGAGCGGCGCGGCCCGCTACCTTGCGGGCCCTGGGTGTTGGGCGGCGGCGCCAGCAGGCTGGCGGTCTTGCGGGTGACCTTGCGCACCTCCTCGTCGAAGAGGTCGGCCAGCTGTTCGACCATGGCGCCGGCGAGCTGTTCCACGTCCACGATGGTGACGGCGTTGCGATAGTAGCGGGTGACGTCGTGGCCGATGCCGATGGCGATCAGCTGCACCGGGCTCTTGGCCTCGATCTCGCCGATCACGTCGCGCAGGTGCCGCTCCAGATAGTGGCCGGAGTTCACCGACAGGGTGCTGTCGTCCACCGGCGCGCCGTCGGAAATCACCAGCAGGATGCGCCGGGCCTCGGGCCGTCCGATCAGCCGCTGGTGGGCCCACATCAGGGCCTCGCCGTCGATGTTTTCCTTCAGAAGACCCTCGCGCATCATCAGGCCCAGGTTGCGCCGGGCGCGGCGCCAGGGGGCGTCGGCGGCCTTGTAGATGATGTGGCGCAGGTCGTTCAGACGGCCGGGCTGGGCGGGCTTGGCCGCCTTCAGCCAGTCTTCCCGCGAGGAGCCGCCCTTCCAGGCGCGGGTGGTGAAACCCAGTATCTCGGTCTTGACGCTGCACCGCTCCAGCGTGCGCGCCAGGATGTCGGCGCAGACGGCGGCGACCATGATCGGGCGGCCGCGCATCGAGCCGGAATTGTCGATCAGGATGGTCACCACCGTATCGCGGAACTCGGTGTCCTCCTCCTCCTTGAAGGCGAGCGAGGCGGTCGGGTCGGTGATCACGCGGGTGAGGCGCGCGGTGTCGAGGAGGCCCTCCTCGAGGTCGAAGCTCCACGAGCGGTTCTGCTGCGCCAGAAGCTTGCGCTGCAGCCGGTTGGCCAGCCTGGAGACCACATTGGAGACGCTGGCCAGCTGCTGGTCGAGATAGGCCCTGAGGCGC
Source organism: Phenylobacterium sp. (assembly GCF_044371015.1). Lineage (GTDB taxonomy): Bacteria > Pseudomonadota > Alphaproteobacteria > Caulobacterales > Caulobacteraceae > Phenylobacterium. The sequence continues at coordinate 4,772 of NZ_JBILUK010000013.1, read as the reverse complement.
GTCAGCTCCTCGGGATCGCAAAGCTCCTCGGCGGCGGTCACTTCATCATGCGCGGTGGTGAAGACCTTGTAGGTGACCGCGCGATTGTCGCCCGAAGGGTCGGGCCTAGCGGGCTGGTCGCCGTCGCCCATCTCGGCCGGCTCGTCCGAGTCGTCGAGGTCGGCGTCGTCGTCGGACGGCATCATCTGGGCGTCGGAATCGTCGCTCTCGCGGGCCGAGCCGTCGTCGTCGTCCATCGCGGTCTGCTGCGGGGACTGGGTCTCGCCCTCGCCGTCGTCGTCGCTGTCGGAGGCTTCGGGCTCGCCCTCCTCGGAGCCGTCGGCGTCGTCGTCCGGCTGGTCGGGGGCGTCGGACAGGTCGTCGCCCATGTCGAGGTCGCGGATGATGGTGCGACTGATCCGGGCGAAGGCCTTCTGGTCATCGACCGAGGCCGCCAGCCGGTCGAGGTCGGCGCCGGCGCGGGCTTCGACATCGGCGCGGAACAGGTCGACCAGGGCGCGGGCCATGGGCGGCGGCGGCTGGCCGGTGAGTCGCTCGCGCACCATCAGTGACACGACATCCGCCAGCGGCGGATTGGCCATGGCCTCGATTTCGTTGAATGACCGCCGCGACCAGGCCTGGGCCATCACCGCGTTCAGGTTCTCGCGCACCCCGCCCATGGCGTTGGCGCCGATAGCCTCGATCCGCGCCTGCTCCAGTGCATCATAGATCGGCTGGCCGCCGCCGGACGCCGGCCGCGACTTGGCGTGCGCCGCCGGATCATGGTGGGCGACCCGGAGCGCCATCTGGTCGGCGAGGCCCCGGATGCGCGAGGCGTCCTCGGGCGTCAGGTCGCGCGGCGGATGGGGCAGGATCGCCCGGTTGCCGGAGAGCTGCGGGCCTTCGCCCGAATAGACGATCTCCAGATCCGGCGTTTCGGCAAGCGACCGCGCGGCGTGCGCCAAGGCGCGCTTGAAGGGCTCGAGCGGACTCTCCGGGGTCTTGGCCATGGCGGGTTTGTCTTAGAACAGGCGGCGGGGGGCGGGGAACCGGGAAATGGCGGGCAGGGCGAAGGTTGCGAGCAGGACCGACTGGGCGGCTGAAGGGTGTGGAACCACGGATCTCACGGATGGGGCTCTTCCCGTCCCGTTGGCGAGAGGGGACTGCGAGCCTGAAAATGTCGCGAATGCTGGACTCAAAACGCGCTTTTCGCAGGATTTTCATCAATGAAATCAATGTAAAATCGAGACTTGGTGCGCAATCCTGGCGCATTGGGCGCCGGGCGGCTCGGGGTAGACTTGAAGGGTGGAGACCCTAGCTCACCGAAAGCGACTACGCAAGAACATATAAAGAACTTAGATTCGCCCTGCCGAAGGTGGGGGTTCTGGTGATCGAGGGATAGAGCGACACTTTCGACCTTCGAATCCGCGTCGCACAAACCGGAAGCCATGAATGTCGTCAATGGGGGATGGCGGACCTTGCCGGCAGGTGAAATCGAACCGATGGAGCGCCATCTCAACAGCCGAGACCTCTACGGCGAACGACGCTCAGCCGCCCTGGCCGGGTGGGAGGCCGTCATGGGCTGAAGCCAGGTTAGGATTGGGTAGCTGCGCCAAACTACGGACCCGTTGCCGTTCGACCGGCACTACCCCTTCGAGACCGTAGCGACTGCAGGTATCGCTGCTTTCGCTCTGCCCAAACGCCGCGTCTCGGATTAGATAAGACGACGTCGTAAACGTCAGTGTCAGTCGAGAGGCAAGCGGTCTTGAACGAAGACAAGTCGGAGCTTTTGAAGTCGCTCAGTATCGACCGTTCCCGCGACGACGAGGACACTGGTCGAGCCTCTCCCGTGCTTCTGATCGCGATTGTCGCCGGCGGTGTTCTGGTCGGCGCCGGGGCCGGCTGGTTCCTCAAGCCTGCGCCGAAGGCCAGGCCCGTCGCCGCCGAAGCGGTCCAGACCGCCGCGACGCCGGGCAAGGTTGTCGCGCCGGCGGGCGGGTTGACGGCGTCCGGCTATGTCGTCGCGCGGACCCGGGCCACTGTCGCCGCGGAAGTCACCGGTCGTGTCGTTGAGGTACGGGTCGAGGAAGGCCAGGCGGTCCGCGCCGGCCAGGTGCTGGCCGTGCTGGATGGATCGCTGGCCGCGGTCGACGCGGCCTCCAATCGCGCGCGGGCTCTGTCGGCGCAGGCCGCCGTCAACTCGGCGCAACTGCAGTACGCCCAGGCGCAGCGCGATCTGGTGCGGGCCGAGACCCTGGCCAAGACCGGCTTCGTCAGCGAGGCCAGTGTCCAGGAGGCTGCCCTGAGGGCGCGGGTGGCGGAAGCTCAGGCGGATCTGTCGCGCGCCCAACTGGTGGCGGCGCGCTCCGAGTCCAATCGCACGCAGGTCCAGTTGAGCCGGTATGAGATCCGGGCGCCCTTTTCCGGGATCGTGATCGACAAGGCCGCCCAGCCTGGCGAAATCATCTCGCCGTTGTCAGCCGGCGGCGGCTTCACGCGAACCGGCATCTGCACCATCGTCGACATGGACAGCCTCGAGATCGAGGTGGACGTCAACGAGGCCTACATCGGCCGCGTGACCAACGGCCAGAAGGTGGAAGCGATCCTTGACGCCTTCCCTGACACCGTGCTGCCCGCCCGGGTGATCGCCAAGATCCCGACCGCCAGCCGGGACAAGGCCACGGTCCGCGTCCGCATCGGCTTTGACTCCAAGGACGTCCGCATTCTCCCGGAGATGGCCGTGAAGGTCACCTTCCTTGAACCCCGAACCTGACCCCGACCGCAGGACATTGCGATGAGCGCCCTCATTCAGCTGAACAACGTCACCAAGAACTATCGTCGGGGCAAGGAAGGCATCGCCATTTTCGATGGCCTGACCATGTCGATCGAGAAGGGGGATTTCGTGGCCATCATGGGGCCCTCGGGCTCGGGCAAGACCACCCTGCTGAACCTGCTGGGCGGCACCGACCGCTGCGATGGCGGCCAGATCATCTTCGACGGCGAACGGATCGACGGCTACTCCGAGGGTCAGTTGGCGGCCTGGCGGGCCCGAAGCGTCGGCTTCATCTTCCAGTTCTACAATCTTATGCCCGTCCTGACGGCGGCCCAGAACGTCGAGCTACCGCTGATGCTGACCAAGCTTCCGGCCAAGAAGCGACGGGAAAATGTGGCAACGGCGCTCAAAATCGTCGAGCTCTCTGACCGGGCCAAACACAAGCCGAAAGAACTGTCCGGCGGCCAGCAGCAACGCGTGGCGATTGCGCGGGCCATCGTGTCTGACCCCAAGCTGTTGCTCTGCGACGAGCCCACTGGCGACCTGGACCGCAATACTGCCAATGACATCCTGCGAACCCTGCAGCAGCTCAACCGCGAACTGGGCAAGACCATCATCATGGTCACCCATGATCCGGAAGCCGCCCGGTTCGCCAACCGCACCCTACACCTCGACAAGGGCAGTTTTGCGGAGGTCACCGCATGACCGACTTTGACCTGGTCCGGAAGAACCTGTTCCGCAAGCCGCTGCGCACCATTCTGCTGACGGTCTCGATCTTCATGGCGTTCCTGATCTTCGGGATGCTGACCAGCTTGAATGTGGCCCTGAACCGGGCTTCGGAAACCGGCGCGGCCAACGATCGCTTGATCGTGTCCAACAAGATCAATTTCACCCAGCCGCTTCCCATCGCTTACGTAAACCGCATCGCCGCGGTTCCGGGTGTGACCGGGGTGACCCATTCCAGCTGGTTCGGGGCTTATTTTCAGGATCAACGAACCAGTCGCTTTGTCGGCTTTGCGGTTGACCCCGCCACCTATGTCGCTCTGTACGCCAATGATATCCGGCTCACGGAAGCTGAGAAGAAAGCCTTCATCGCCGAGCGGACCGGCGTGATTGTGGGCAAGGCGCTGGCGGATCAGTATGGCTGGAAACTGGGGCAGACGGTGCCGATCAGCTCCAACATCTATGTGAAGCCAGACGGCCGTCGCACCTGGGACATGAAGATCACCGGCATTTTTTCGGGCGCGAAACCCACGGATTCCACGACCGCCCTCTACTTCCACTATGAGTATCTGAACGAGACGACCACCTTCGGCCGCGACCAGATCGGCAATGTGGCGGTGCGCACGGCCTCGGTGGACCTCAACAACCAGATTGCCAAGACGATCGACGCGGCGTTCGCCAACTCACCCTACGAAACCTCGACGGTCGATGAGAAGACCTTCGCCCAGGCCTTCCTGAAGCAGGCCGGCGACCTGAATTTCATCGTCACCATGGTCGTGGCGGCGGCCTTCGCCGCGATTCTGATGATCGTCAGCACCACCCTGGTCTCGGCCATGCGCGAGCGCACCAAGGAAATCGGAGTGATGAAAACACTCGGGTTCTCCAGTCCGCGCGTGCTTCGCATGGTGTTGGGCGAGGCTTTGCTGCTCTCGACAATGGGGGCTGTGCTGGGGCTGGCGGTCTCGGCGTTCGTTCTCGCGGGGCTGTCGAACTCTCCGGTGGCGTCAACCTTCGGCGATCTCTCGATGTCGCCTCTCGTGGCGCTAAGCGGACTCCTGCTGGCGATCACGCTGGGTCTGGTGACCGGGGCGATTCCGGCGGCGTCCGCCCTGCGCATGAGCATCGTCGACGCCTTGAACCGGCGCTAGGAGAACCGTCATGAGCCTGATGGGCCAGACCCGCTCCGTGATCGCCATGAACGTGCGGTCCATCCCGCAGCGCCTTTGGATGTCGCTGGCGACCGTGGTGTCCATCGCCCTGGTTGTGGCGGTGCTGCTGGGGTTCCTGTCGCTGGCCA
>NZ_JBILUK010000124.1:0-8982 GCF_044371015.1 Phenylobacterium sp. | reverse complement strand
GATCATCAACGCCAGTGACGCCTGCCAGGAGTTCGCCATGGCGGCGACCACCAGGGTCGGCGCGCAGATCAGCATGGCCAGGCCCGGGACAAGGGCATAGGCCTTGAGGCTGCGACGGGCCGCCCAGTTGACCACGGCGCCTCCGCCCCAGATGCCCAGACCCATGCAGATCCCCGCAGCCGGGCCGAACCACCGCGCCACCTCGGTGAGCGGCATGTCATGTACGCGCATCAGGTAGGCCGGGATCCAGCTCAGCATCCCGTTGCTGATGAAGGCGGCCAGGCCGCTGGCGATCAACAGAAGCCCGAGCGTGGGCCGAGACAGAAAGAGACGCACCGTGTCCATCAGGCCGGCGCGCGGCCCTTCCGGATCGACCGGCGCAGGATCCAGTTGGCCGCGCACAGGCTCCTTGACCGCCAGCACCAGGATCAAGGCGGCCACGACGCCGATGACGGCGACCCCAAAAAACGCGCCGCGCCACCCGAACTCGGCCGCAGCCCACCCGCCGAAGCTGGCGCCGACAAACACGCCAAGCGGGCCGTTGACCGTGAACAGCCCGATAATCGCGGGCCGCTGGTGAGGCGGGTAGTAGTCGGCGAGGATCGACAGGGATGGAGCGGTGCCGCCGGCCTCTCCGATCCCGACCCCAAACCGCGCCAGCGCCAGATGCCAGAAGTTTGTCGCGAAGCCGCAGGCGCCGGTGAACAGACTCCAGATCGTGCAGGCGGCCGCCACCAGCCGCACCCGATTGGTGCGATCGGCCAGCATCGCGGCGGGCACGCCGACCACGCCATAGAACAGCGCGAACGACAGGCCGGTGAGCAGGCCCAACTGAGTGTCGCTGAGATGAAGTTCCTTGCGGATCGGTTCGGCCAGCACGGAGAGAATCTGGCGGTCGACGAAGTTGATCGTGCCGATCGCGGTCAGGATCAACAGCGCCATGGTGCGGCCGGGCCGGCCGACCGGCGAGGCGGGCGGGCTTGGCGCGGCGGTCGCGGCCTGGTCCATGAAACTCCCCGACGGCGTCGTTTCGCACCTTGTGTTTGAGCCTAGGCCGGGGCCTCTGCTTGTCAATCAAGTTTACGGTTGTCAGCCTGTGGGACTAGGTTGGATCCGACGTTGGGGCGCGAAGGAGACGGCGATGGGCGGACGGCTCGAAGGCAAGGTCGCGATCATCACCGGCACCGGAAGCGGGATGGGCCGGGCGGCGGCGCGGATGTTCGCCCGCGAAGGCGCCAAAGTGGTTGGGTGCGACATCCGACCCGATGCGCACGAGGTGGCGGATGAGGTGCGCGCGGCCGGGGGCGAGATGGTCTCGCTGCAGCCGGTAGACCTCTCGGCGCAGAGCGGCGCGGAACGTCTGGTGGCGTTTGCGCTCGACGCCTACGGGGGCTTCGACATCATCTACAACAACGCCGCCATGGCCTATTTCGCCTTCATCCCGGACATGGACTTCGAGACGTTCGCCCGCACCCAGCGCGAAGAAGTGGACATTATCTTCCATCTCTGCCGGGCGGCCTGGCCGCACCTGATTGCTCGGGGGGGCGGATCGATCATCAACATCGCCTCGACCGCAGCCAAGAAGGGCTCGGCCGGTCAGGGGATGGTCGCCCACTCAGCGGCCAAGGGCGCGGTGACGGCCATGACCCGCCAGTACGCCACCGAAGGCGGGGCCCACCGCATCCGGGCGAACACCATCTCGCCGGGAATGATCCGCTCAGCTCAGACCGAGCCCTTGATGCTGCAGCCAGGGTGGACCGAGCGCGCCATCGCCCGGCAGGTCATCAAGCGCATCGGCGAGCCGGACGACGTGGTCGCCACCGCCCTGTTCTTGGCGTCGGACGAAAGCAGTTTCATCACCGGAGCCGACATCGCCGTCGATGGTGGGACTATGGCGAACTGATTTAGAGCGTCTTCCGAAAAGTGGCCCCGGTTTTCGGATGCAGAGACGCTCTAAACTCTTGATTTCGAGCCCCTTCCGCCCTGTTCAGATCATTCCATCAGAACGGGAAAGGCTCTCGACGCCCGAACTCTTCAGCATGTTCTCGCCGAAGAGATTGGACCAGGCTTCCGGCGTCAGCTGGGGGCGGATGCTGGAGAGGTTCGGCGGGTTCTTCACGCCGGTGCCGCGCGCGACGGCCGGCCGGGCTTCGATCACGTCGAACCAGCGTTTGATGTTGGGCCAGTCGGCCATGTCCAGTTCGATGGCGCGAATGGCGCGCGCCCAGGGCCAGGTCGCCATGTCGGCGATGGAGTATTCTTCAGCCAGGAACTCCGCCTCCGCGAGACGCCGGTCCAGCACCGCCAGCATCCGGCGCGTCTCGTTCATGTAGCGGGTGACCGGATAGGCCTGGCCCTCCGGCGCGTAACGGACGAAGTGATGCGCCTGACCCTGCATCGGTCCAAAGCTGGCCATCTGCCACATCAGCCATTGCTGAGCCTGAGAGCGACGGCGCGGGTCGACTGGCATGAAGGCGCCGCCGGTCTTCTCCGAGAGGTAGAGCAGGATGGCGCCCGACTCGAAAACCGGAAGCGGCGGGCCGCCGCCGATCGGATCATGGTCGACGATAGCCGGCAGACGGCCGTTGGGGTTCACCGCCCGGAACTCCGGCCTCAGGTGTTCGCCCGCCAGCATGTCGTAGGAGATGAGCCGGTGCGGGAGGCCGGTCTCCTCCAGCATGATGCTGACCTTGTGTCCGTTGGGCGTCGGCGTGAAGTGGACGTCGATCATTTGGACCTCAGGTGGCTTAGAGGGCGGGCCGGGGCCCGCCCTCCGCCGGATCAGAACCGCATGCCCGCTTCAATCGAGATGTTGCGGGTCTCTTCCAGATACATGATCGCCCGAGGGGCGGCCGTGATCGGGAAGGGCAGGTTGAAGGCGCTGCCGGTGGTCTTCTCATTGGTCAGATTCTTGCCGACGACCGCCACGTGCCAGCGCTCGTCCACAGGGCCGTACTGAACTCGCGCATCGAGCTTGGAATAGCCCTTCTGACGGCCGAACAGCGGGCTCTGGTTGTCGCTGTCGAAGTACTTGGACCGACCACTGAGGCCGATCGTCGTGTCGATGACGTTGTCTTCGCCGAGGTCGAAACGATGGCGCGCCTGCAGAGAGTAGGAGAACTTGGAGGTATAGGGCAGCGGCGATCCGGCGATGTTGTTGGCCGCAGCGCTGGCCGGGTTGGCCGGATTGCAGGTGGTGATCGGCTGCGACGCCAGGCAAGCCGCGCCCGGATAGTCGTCGTACTTGGCGTCCTGGTAGGCGGCCGCCAGCGTGAACGACAGGTTGTCCATCGGGTACCACGCGGCGGAGCCTTCGACGCCCTTGGAACTGGCGCTGGCCGCGTTGCCGGTCTGATAGACCTGTAGGGCGGAGTTGTAGACCGACACCTGTAGGTCCTTGAAGCTGGTGTCGTAGACCGAGACGTTGAGCACCAGCTTGCCGTCCGCCAGGGTCGACTTGATGCCCGCCTCGATGTTTTCCGACTCCTCCGGCCGATAGCGGAAGCTGGCGTCGGTGGTGCCATAGGTGTTCGACACGAAGCCGCCGGACTTCGAGCCGCGGCCGAACGTGGCGTAGGCCATGACCTGCGGCGTGAAATCATATTGCAGCGTGATCGAGGGATCGATGTTGTCCTCGCTCAGTTTGCCGTTGGCCCGGGCGTTGACCGGACGAAGTGCGAAGGGACCTGAGCGCAGGCGGCCGAAGAAATGACCGCGCTTGTCGGTCTGGGTGTAGCGCAGGCTGCCGATGGCCCGGAGGTCTTCGGTGAAATTCAAGGTCCCCTGGCCGAACACCGAGAAGGATTCCGAGCGCTGGCGGAACTCGGTGTTGAGCAGGCCCTGGTAGACCAGCACGCCCGGGATGTTGATATCGAACCCGCCCAGTTGGGTCAGACGGTAGAGCGCGGTGTCATAGTAGGCGCCGACGATGTACTCGAACTTCCTGCCGGTCGGGGAGAGCAGCCGGACCTCCTGCGACCACTGGCGGAAGTGCTCGGGATAACTGTTGTAGACGCTGTTGCGCGTGGTTCCTCCGGCGGGAACAGCCTGGTCGAAATTGTTGACGATATTCGACCGGAAGAACGAATAGCCGGTGATCGACGTCAGGGTGAAATCGCCCATCTGGTAGTTGCCGGTGCCGGACACCAGCCACGAGGTGACCTTGGTGCCTTCCGGGCCGATCGGGTTCTGGGTGCTGAACCGGGTGGTCTTCGGCTGCTGAGGCGTGGTGAGCGGACTGGAGACGTTGAGGCCGCCCTTCACTTCCTTGTCCGCGTACTCGACCTTGAGGTTGTAGTCGAAGGTGTCGGTCGGCGCGTAGCGCAGGGTCAGGCGCGCCAGAGCGGACCGGTTCTGGGGCTCGTCGCGGCCGTTGGCGAGGTTCTCGATGTAGCCGTCCTGGTCCACGAACTTCACCGCCAGGCGCGCGCCCAGCGTCTCGCTGATCGGGCCTGAGATGTGGCCGGACACTTCCGGTCCCTTGAGATCGAAGCTGTAGACGCCCTTGATCGCAGCCTCGAATGCGGAGGTCGGGCCCGCCGACACGACGCTGACGGCGCCGGCCGGGGTGTTTTTGCCGAACAGCGCGCCCTGGGGTCCGCGCAGCACCTCGACCCGCGCCAGGTCGAAGAAGGGCGCCTGGGCCTGGCGGTTACGTCCGGCGTAGATGCCGTCCATATAGAGGCTGACGGCCTGGTCGAACGAGAAGTTCGCCGGCGGCGAACCGAAGCCGCGGATGTAGATGACATCATTGCCGGCGGTGGTCTGCACCGCGACGTTCGGCGTGAACTTGAACATCGCCTTGAAGTCGTTGGTGTTGAAGTCCGAGAGCTTGTCGCCGCTCACGACTTCCATCGAAATCGGCACGTCCTGGAGCTTCTCGGCCCGCTTCTGTGCGGTCACCACCACCTCGCCGAGATTGGTGGGCGTTTCGTCGGCCGCCAGCGCCGATCCGGCGCACAGGCTCACCAGCATTGTGGTGGATAGCAGTACACGAGCGATCATCTTGGACTTCCCCTCTTGTTTGTCGGCCCGTGTTTCCCAGACCAGACATTGGCGAACAGACTCGGCGCGCTTGCGCCAAATGTCAATTTAACTGACGCTTCGAAGCGCGCCGGCGTCGGCGGGTTTCTCGGCGAGGATCATGTTCTCAAGCATCCGCCGACCGCGCAGCGCGTGCACGTCCGACCGTAACGGCAGTTCCTGAAACTCGCCGACCGCGCCCAACAGGCGCTCGATCTCTCCAATCGCCTCGACGTCCTCGGTGAAGATTCGGATCGCCGAGGCCGGGTCGGGCGGAAACCTGGCGCTGAGCGCGTAGGTGGCCGGGTCGACTGCGCTGGAAGCGAAGTAATGGCATTGAGTGAGAGTGGCGGGGGTCACAGCGTGGAAGATGCGGATGTCCAGCATCGGCGCGTCCTTCACCGGGTCCGAGCCCGCGGGGAAGTACCGGTCATGACCGTGATGGAAGCCGGGTGCGATGAAGGTCAGCATGATCTCACGATCCACCTCGCCCTCCACGCCCCGGCTCTTGCGCACCCAATCGGTGACCGTGGCTTTGGGGATCCAGCGCAGGCTGCGGACCCAGCCTTCGCCCTCTTCGTGCCGCTCTTCGGTGCCGGCCACGTCCCCGCCGCCAATGGTGTCGGCGTGCAGGATCGTCAGATGGCTAAGGTCGAGGAGGTTGTCGTTCAGCAGCTGGTAGCGGCCCTCGACCTGCCAGTAGAGCGGCGGTCGCTTGATCCACGCCGGATCGGTCAGCCCCAGGGCCTGATGATCGGGCAACCGCGCCAGGTCCGCCGTTTCCGCCTCGCCTGGCCAGATCCAGATCCAGTCCCAGAGCTCAACCACCGCATAGGCCTTGACGCGGCAATTCGGGGGAATGATCGCCTGGCTCGGGATGTGGGAGCAGCGGCCGTCCGCCTCGAACCGCAGGCCGTGATAACCGCAGATGACGGCGTCGCCCTCGATCCGACTGCGCCCCAACGGATAGCCCCGGTGCGGACACCGGCCGGCTAGGGCGACTGGCTCGCCCGCTTCGGTTCGATAGAACACCACCGGCTCGTTCAGGATGAACCGCTCAAGTGGGGCTCGCGACACCTCGCTGGATCGCGCGGCGACATACCAGCGGTTCCGCGGAGCGTAGAGACCGGCTGAGAGCGGATACATGCCGCGCCATCCTCAAGGACGAACGACACAAGATTAGATTGCTAAGAGTAGGTGTCAATTGCATTGACATGACCCTGACCGTCCCGTCGGCCGACCGCCTCTGGACCCCGGTCGCTTAGGATTCTAAGCCTCAGGGCGTGACGGTCGAAGCGGACATTCTCGAGATCCTGAGCGCGGAAGGCTTCCTGCCGGCGGGCGCATCGCCGCCGCTGGCGCGGCTGGCCGGCGGCGTGTCGAGCGAGGTCTTTCGGATGGACCTGGCGGGGGGTCCGGTCTGCGTGAAGCAGGCGCTCGCCAAGCTGCGCGTGGCGGCTGACTGGCGGGCGCCGGTGGAACGGTCGCGCTTTGAGGTCGCGTGGCTAAGGACGGCGCGCGCCTTCACCGACCGCGTCCCGGAGGTGCTGTTCGAGGCCGTGAACGCCAACCTCTTCGTCATGGCCTTCTTCGACCCCGCAACCCATACGGTGTGGAAGGCTGATCTGGCGGTCGGCCGCGTAGATCCGCGAATGGCCGATCGCCTGGGTCGAATGCTCGCCGCGATCCATGCCGGCGCGGCGGGATCGGCCGACATCTCGGCGCGTTTCGATAACACTCCGTTTTTCGAGGATCTGCGGCTGTCGCCCTTCCTCCGCTTTACCGCCGGCGCGCACCCGGACCTCGCCGAGAGGCTGACTGCATTGGCTGATCGCACGGCGGCGACTCGGATCACCCTGGTGCACGGCGACGTCAGTCCGAAGAACATCCTTTGCGGCCCCGATGGCCCGATCCTGCTCGATGCGGAGTGCGCGTGGTACGGCGACCCGGCCTTCGATCTGGCGTTCTGCTCGACCCATCTGCTGTTGAAGGCGGTCTGGAAGCCGCAGCACACGGCCGCCTACCTCTCGACTTTCGCCGCGCTGCAGGCGGCTTACCTTGGCGGCGTCGCCTGGGAGTCGCCGCCAGGGCTGGAGGCGCGGGCCGCGGAACTCACAGGCGCGCTCCTGCTGGCGCGGGTCGATGGCAAATCGCCGGTCGAATATCTGCAGACCGACGCCGACAGAGACTTCGTACGCAATACCGCGCGAGCGCTGATCGCTGATCCACCTTACCGGATGGCCGATCTCTCGCTGCTCTGGAAAAACGCCTTGGACGCCCGATGAAGTCAACGATCACCCACATCGCGGCGCGTCAGATCTGGGACAGCCGAGGGCGCCCAACCGTTGAAGCCGACGTCTCGCTCGCGGGCGGCGCGACCGGCCGCGCGGCGGCCCCGGCCGGCGCTTCGCGGGGCGCGCATGAGGCCATCGACCTGCGCGACGGCGGCGCCCGATTTGGCGGCATGGGCGTCTCCCAGGCGGTGGCCGCCGTCAACGTCGAAATCGCCGCGCGGCTCCGCGGTCTGGACGTCGCCGATCAGGTGGGACTGGACGAGGCCCTGATCGAACTGGACGGAACCCCTGCCCTGGAGCGGCTTGGCGGCAACGCCGTGGTGGCGGTTTCCCTCGCCGCGCTCCAGGCCGCCGCCGCTGCGGAAGGCCTGCCGCTTTGGGCGCACCTGGCCCAGGGTCGCCGGGTCCGGCTGCCGCTGCCCGAGATCCAGATCTTCGGCGGCGGCGCTCATGCCGGACGCCGCACCGACGTGCAGGACTTCATGATCATGACGCCCGGCGCCGGCAGCGTCCGTGAGGCGCTGGAGATCACCGCCGAGGTCTTCCGCGCGGCGGGGCGGCTAATGGAGGAAACCGGTCGCCTGGCCGGCGCCGCGGATGAAGGCGGCTGGTGGCCGATGTTCGCCTCCAACGAGGAGGCGCTGGAGGCTTTGGTCCAGGCCATTGAGATGGCCGGATATCGGCCGGGCGAAGATGTCTTCATCTCGCTCGACGTGGCGGCGAACGAGCTTCAGGCGGGCGACGGGCGATATCGCCTGGGCCTGGACGGGGCGGACTTCGACAGCGCCGCAATGGTGGCGCGGGTCGCCGATTGGGTGCGCCGGTTCCCGATTCTCTCGATCGAGGATCCTGTCGGCCAGGATGATCTCGAAGGCTTCGCGCTCGCAACCCGGACATTCGGCCAGAAGATCCAACTCATCGGCGACGACATCCTGGTGACCAGCGCCGCCCGTGTTCACCGCGCCGCCGCAGCCGGGGCCGGCAACGCTGTGCTGGTGAAGGTGAACCAGGCCGGTACGGTGACCCGGGCCAAGGCGGCGCTGGACGCGGCCCGGGAACAGGGTTGGGCGGCCATCGTTTCGGCCCGCTCGGGCGAGACTGAGGATGTGGCGATCGCCCACCTGGCCACCGGCTGGGACGCCGGTCAGATCAAGGTCGGCAGCTTCGCCCGGTCCGAACGCATGGCGAAGTGGAACGAGCTGCTGCGGATCGAGGAAGCCATGGGGCCGGACGCCTGCTTCGCCGGGCGCGGCGCTTTCGCCGCCGGCGTGACGGCGGGGCTGGCGTGAAGACGCTTCTGCACTATCGGGCGAGTGACGGCTTCCGCGCCGCGCTTGCAGCCATCGCCGGAGCGACAGGTGTCGCCGCCGTGGTGGTTGATGAAGACGATGAAGAGGCCTTTACGCGGGAGATCGTCGATACGGACGTCCTGCTGCATGTGCTGAAGCCGGCGACCGCGGCCCGGATCGCCGCGGCGCCGCGCCTGCGTCTGATCCAGAAGCTGGGCGTAGGGGTCAACACCATCGACCTGGAGGCCGCTCGCGCGGCGGGAGTCGCCGTCTGCAATATGCCCGGGACCAACAGCCAGGCGGTGGCCGAGATGGCCCTGGCCCTCATGCTGGCGGTGCTGCGGCGGCTTTCGTACCTCGACCCTTTGACCCGACGC
>NZ_JBILUK010000123.1:0-9105 GCF_044371015.1 Phenylobacterium sp. | reverse complement strand
CGCCAGTTCTTGCGGTCGACGACCTGCCCGTACTTGGCCGCCGCCTGCTCGGCGAAGCCCCATTGGGTGGGCAGCGCCGCCAGTCCCTGGTCGGAGTTGGAACCGATGGAGAGCACGCCCATCCCGTACTTTCCGGCCAGCGTCATGCCGGACGGGCTGATCGAGGAGGCGGCCACCATCGGCATCTCTTCCTGCAGCGGGAAGAGTTGCAGCCGCGCGGCCTGGAGGGTGAACCAGTCGCTCTTGTGGTCGACCCGCTCGCCGGCGAACAGCCGCTTGAGCACGCCGATGGCCTCGTCCTGGCGGTCGCGCTGGGTCATCGGATCGATGCCCAGCATGTGCGCGTCGGAGGGCAGCGCGCCAGGGCCGGTTCCGAAGATCACCCGGCCGCCGGTCATGTGGTCCAGCTGCACCATGCGCTGGGCGATGTTGAACGGGTGGTGATAGGGCAGCGAGACCACGCCGGTGCCCAGCCGGATGCGGTGGGTGTGCTCGGCCACGGCGGCCAGGAACATCTCCGGCGAGGCGATCACCTCCCAGCCGGTGGAATGGTGTTCGCCGACCCAGAATTCGTCATATCCGAGCGCGTCGAGCTGCGCCGCGAACTTGATGTCGTTGCGCATCTGCAGCATCGGATGCTCGCCGATCGGATGATGCGGGGCGAGGAAAGCGCCGAACTTCATGCGGGCCATGGCGGGTCTCCCAGTTTTCGTCGTTGGCGGCAGCCTAACCGATTGACGCCGGGGCCGCGCCAACGGTTTTTCTGCAAGGATCATGTCCGTGACGCCCGACCCCGACGACCGCGCGATCGACTACATCGCCCGGACCCACGCCTGGTACGGGGCGCTCGGCTACGGCAATCCCTATGATTATGCCCGCTTCGACGATGTTCCCTTTGCGCCGCTCGTCGGGCGACTGGCGCAGGCTCGGATCACGCTCATCACCACGGCGGCGCCCTTTCGGCCGGAGTTGGGCGACCAGGGGGCGGGCGCGGCGTACAACGCGGCCGCCAAGTTCTATGCCGTCTATTCCGGAGACAGCGCCCGCGACCACGACCTGCGGGTCAGCCATGTGGCGGTGGACCAGGCCCACCTGAGCGACGACGCCAATTGCTGGTTTCCGCTGCCGGCCCTGCGGCGCGCCGTCGCTGCGGGGCGGATCGGCGCGGTCAGCCCGCGTTTCCACGGCGCGCCCACCAATCGCAGCCAGCGGCACACCCTGAGCGTGGACGCGCCGGAGATCCTGGCCCGATGCCGGGAGGATGGGGCGGACGCAGCGATCCTGGTGGCCAATTGCCCGGTCTGTCATCAGACCTTGGGCCTGATCGCGCGCACCCTCGAGGCGTCGGGAATCGCGACCGTGGTGATGGGCGCGGCGCTGGACATCGTCGAACGCTGCGGCGTCCCCCGGTTCCTGTTCACCGATGCGCCGCTCGGAAACGCGGCCGGGCCGCCTCATGACGTAACGGCGCAGGACCGGACCTTGGGTCTGGCGCTCGACCTGCTGGAAGCCGCAACCGAGCCCCGAACCACCTGGCGCAATCCGCTGGTCTGGCCCGGGCCGCCGGGGTGGAAACGGGACTATCTGAGCCTGGACGGTCTCTCGCCCGCCGATCTCGCCCGCTTGCGCGCCGAAAACGACGCCGCCAAGACGGTGGCCCAGGCCCTGCGCGATGCAACAACCTGACCCGGAGACCCGCCGATGACCCTGCCCGCCCTCGACCGCTGGTATGACTACATGGCCACCCACGACAAGGCGGCGCTTTGGGACCTGCTCGATCCCGAGGCGGTGTTCGAGAGCCCGGTCGTCCACACGCCCCAGCGCGGACGTGAGATCGCCTTCAAGTATCTGGTCGGCGCCGACCAGGTGCTGGGCGGCGCGGGTTTTCGCTACATCGGCGAGTGGCGCAATGCGACCGGCGCGATCCTGGAGTTCGAGACCGAGATCGAGGGCATCCGTATCAACGGCATCGACATGATCACGCTGAGCGACGACGGCCAGCGGATCGTGAACTTCAAGGTGATGATCCGGCCCCTGAAGGCGATCAACCTGCTGCACCGGCTGATGGGCGAGCAACTCGCCAAGGCTTGAGCCGGCGCCGCCGAACGCCCAAGAAGACGCCTGAACCTTCAAGGAAACGCCCGCCATGACCACGAGCCGCCAGATCCATCTCATCCGCCGTCCGAACGGCATGCCGGTTCCGGATGATTTCGCCGTGCGCGAGGTGGCGACGCCGGATGCGAGCGACGGCCAGGTGCAGGTGCAGGCCGTGCTGATGTCCGTTGACCCCTACATGCGGCCCAGGCTCACGGCCGATCAGCCGCTCGACGCGCCGATGCTGGGCGGGGGGATCGGACGGATCGTCCAGTCGCGGAACCCCAAGTTCAAGGAGGGCGACCTCGTCCGTCACGGGGCCGGGATGCAGGAGCGGTTCGTCTCCGACGGGCGCGGTCTGCAGATCGTTGATCGCGATCCCGCCCTGCCGCTGAGCGTCTACATGCATGCGCTGGGCGGCACCGGAATCACCGCCTATGGCGGCCTTCTGGAAGTGGGCGCGTTGAAGGACGGCGAGCAGGTGTTCGTCTCGACCGCCGGCGGGGCCGTCGGCTCGGTGGTCGCCCAGATCGCCAAGATCAAAGGCTGCTGGGTGGCGGGCTCCACCGGCGCTGACGACAAGGCCGCCTGGTTGAAGGACGAAGCGGGCCTTGACGCGGTGATCAACTACAAGGCCCGGCCGCTGCGCGAGAGCCTGCGCGAAGCCATGCCGAAAGGCATCGACGTCTATTTCGAGAACGTCGGCGGCTCCCACCTCGACGCGGTGCTGCCGCGCATGAACGTGCGCGGGCGCATCCCTGTCTGCGGCATGATCTCGACCTACAACGGCGGCGGCGATCCGGTGAAGAATCTCTCGGTGATGATCTACAGCCGGGTGCGCATGGAGGGTTTCGTCGCCAGCGATTTCCCCCACCTGCAGGCTCAGTTCGTGTCCGACATGACCGGCTGGCTGAAGGACGGCCGCATCAAGTATCAGGAGACCATCCTCGACGGCTTCGAGCGCGCGCCGGAAGGGCTGATCGGCCTCTTCGAGGGACGCAATTCGGGCAAGATGCTGATCCGGGTCGCGGACTGAATTGGCGTTGCCGCCCAGTCGTCGTAAGGCTGGGCGCGAACCGATGCCTCAAACACCGAACAACCCGCTTGGCCTTGCGCTAAGCGATGTCCTGGGCGCGCGCCGCGAGCGGCCGCCTGCGCCCCATCCGTCCCGCGCACGATGCGCAGCTCCCCGGCGATCGGAGGCGGCCTGTGTCCGTCCTCCGGAGTCGGGCGCAACCCCGGAGGACTACCATGAGCTTTCTGACCGCGATCTTCGTGATCGCCATGGCCTTTGTGACGGCTACGCTGTCGGGCGTATTCGGGATGGCCGGCGGGCTCGTCCTGATGGGCGCGCTCGCGCTGGTGCTGCCGGTGCAGGCGGCCTTCGTCAGCCACGGCGTGCTGCAGTTGGTGGCCAACGGCTGGCGGGCGATCCTTCACCGTAAACACGTCAGCTGGCGGATCGTCGGCTGGTATGCGTTGGCTTCGCTGATCGCCGCCGCGGTGGTCACGACGCTCTCCTTCGCGCCGTCCAAGCCGCTGCTGTTCCTGCTGCTGGGGCTGGTGCCGTTCCTCACCTGGCTGCCGCAAGGCTGGCTGAAGCTGGATGCGGCGCGGCCGTCGCAGGCGTTCCTGTCGGGGCTGTTGGTGACCGGCCTCAATCTCACCGCCGGCGTGGCTGGCCCGCTGCTCGACATTTTCTTCGTGCGCACCGCGCTCACACGCCATGAGATCGTCGCCACCAAAGCCGCCACACAGGTGTTCGCCCACCTGGCCAAGATCGTGGTCTATGGCGCGCCGCTGTTCGCGGCGGGCGCCCAGGGTCTGCCGCCGCTCTGGGTGTTCGCGGTGGCGATCGGCGTCTCGATGCTGGGCACGACGGTCGGCGGGCGAATCCTGGATCGCATGAGCGATGTGAACTTCAAAAACTGGACCCGCTGGATCGTGACCGCGGTCGGCGTGGCCTACCTCATCCAGGCCGCGCAACTCTACGCCGGCGGGTAACCGCCAAAAAAAGAGCCGGGCGCAAGGCCCGGCCAGTCATTAGGGAGGAAACGCCCAAGAATGGGCAAGCCTCAGATAGGCGCCAAGGCCCGCGCTGCAAGGGCGCGCGCCACGAAATTCTGCAGCGCACAATTCAGGAGGATCCACCGCGGCGGAAGTGGCCGTTCCAAGACCCTGGTTTCAGCGCTAAAGGCGCGGGCATGAAGCTGGCGGCCGACACCCTCGAACACACCCACGTCCGGCTGGAGCCGATGGCCGAGCGCCATGCGGCGGGCCTTAAGGCCGCCTGCGAGGCCGATGAGCGCATCTGGCTCGACATCTATCCCTACTCCTGGGCCGGCGAGCACTTCCAGCCGACCTGGGACAAGCTCATGGCCGACACCGCCGCCGGAAACACCCTGGGCTTCGCGGTCATCGCCGGCGGCGAAGTGGTGGGGATCTCAACTTTCTACGCCATCGACCCGGCCAATGCGGTGGTCGAGATCGGGGGGACCTACTATCGGCCTGACGTGCGCGGCGGGGTGGTGAACCCGGCGGCGAAGCGGCTGATGATGGCTCACGCCTTCGGCTGCGGCGCGCGG
This sequence comes from Phenylobacterium sp., assembly GCF_044371015.1. Taxonomy (GTDB): domain Bacteria; phylum Pseudomonadota; class Alphaproteobacteria; order Caulobacterales; family Caulobacteraceae; genus Phenylobacterium. The sequence goes on along the minus strand of NZ_JBILUK010000123.1, from coordinate 4,426 downwards.
AGGGTGGTCTATCGCGTGGACGCGATAAACGCCCGCTCCCGCGCAGCCGTCCTGAAGTTGGGCGCGGTCGAGGAAGCGCTGCTGCGCCAGGATCGCGTCACCTGGACCGGCCGCATCCGCGATACCGTGATCTTTTCGATCCTGGCTGACGAGTGGCCGGCGGTCCGCGACCGGCTGGACCGTCGGCTGGCGGCGTTGGGCTGAAGTCGCCGGCGCCGGATCGCAGTCGAGCGACATCGCCCAGCCCACAATGTCATCCCCCGGCTCATCCGGGGGATGATGGATTGAGGTAGGGGCCGGCCGAAATCCCTACCGAACCGGAACGCGGCGGTTCTCGGACTCGGCGAAAAAGATCACATCGGCCTGCTTGGCCACATCCTCGGCGGTGAACGAGCCGGTTGGCGCGAACCCCTCGGTCTCCAGCATCTTGATCTCGCGGATGCCTCGCGAGGAGACGCCGAGGATCTTGCCGGAGTGGTCGGCGGCGAGGTCGGAGACCATGTAGAGCACCGCGGGCGCCAGGCGCTCGGGCAGGCTCATCGGGTCGGGTTCGCGCCCGAGGCGCCCGGGCAGGTCGGCAGTCATACGGGTGTAGGCGCCGGGCGCCAGGCCCATGACCTTGATGTTGTACTTCCGCCCCTCGATGGCCATCACCCGGACCATGCCGTAGATGCCGGCCTTGGCGGCGCCGTAGTTGGTCTGGCCGAAGTTGCCGTAGAGTCCCGACGTCGACGACGTCAGCACCATCGACCCGCCGCCATTGTCCTTCATCCACTTCCAGACGGGCAACGCGCAGGCGTAGGTGCCCTTCAGGTGCACCTTGATCACCGCGTCCCAGTCGGCCTCGGAGGTGTTGGCGAAGGTCTTGTCGCGCAGGATCCCGGCGTTGCAGACCAGGATATCGGCGCGCCCGAAGGCGTCGAGCGCGGTCTTCAGGATGGATTCCCCGCCGGCCATGGTGGAGACGTCGTCGCCATTGGCCACGGCCTGGCCGCCCTCGGCGATAATGGCGTCGACGACTTTCTGCGCCGCCGAGCGATCGGCGCCCGAGCCATCGCGCGCGCCGCCCAGATCATTGACCACCACCTTGGCGCCTTCGCGGGCGAAGAGCCGCGCGTAGGCTTCGCCCAATCCGTGCGCCGCGCCGGTGATGATCGCCACCTTGCCGTCCAGAAGCCCCGCCATCGCATCCTCCCATACTGATTGTTGGACGGATCATCGGCCCTCGGCGGCGGCCCTGACAAGCCCCTGTTCAGGGATTGGGGGTTCGTAGGAAGCGCCAGTCCTGGCTCTGAAGCCGGCCAGCGACCTGGCCCTCGATCCGGGCGCAGAGGTCTTCGCCGCAGCGGCGGTAGATCACCCGCTGGGGGAAGTCGTGGGCGAGGTTCTCGAATGTCGCTTCGCCGGGCGGGCCGGGCCTGAGCACGAAGGCGGTGGGCGGCTGGCCGGGCACTGTGGCGGTGAAGGTCACGCCGGCGGGCTCGACCGTGATCCGCATGGCTTCAACCTGAGGCTTGCGGCCTGGACGATTGGCCTGGTTGACGCCCGCCATGGTCCCGCCCATCGGCGCAAGCCAAACCTCGCGCACCACGGTCTCGCCGCGCCGCTCGATCCATGAACCGGCGAGCCAGCCCAGGGCTTCCACATCAGCCGGAGTCGCCGCGACGGCCGCCGCCAGCATCAGGCCGATCATCATTTCGCTTCCCGCCGCGCCCGAAAGAAGCCCCGGAGCAGCGCCGCGCTCTCATCGGCCAGCACGCCCGCGACAACCTCCGGTCGCCAGTGGCAGGTGGGCTGTTCGAAGAAGCGCGGGCCGCTGACCACCGCTCCGCCCTTGGCGTCGTCGGCGCCGAACACCAGCCGGCCGATCCGCGCATGACTGATCGCTCCGGCGCACATGGCGCACGGCTCCAGCGTCACGAACAGCTCCAGGCCGGTCAGCCGGTGATTGCCCCGCGCGGCGCCTGCGGCGCGCAGCGCCACGATCTCGGCGTGGGCGGAGGGGTCATGGTCGGCGATTGAGCGGTTGGCGCCGGTGGCGACCACCTCGCCGGTTGCAGGATCGACCACCACCGCGCCGATCGGCGCCTCCCCGGCCTCCGCGGCGGCTTGCGCGGCCGCGAGCGCGATGCGCATTGTCTGGCGATCATGGTCCATGACCCACTACGACCCCAGCCGGACGAGCCCGGTCAAGTCCCGGCCGGCGACGGCGACCGCGTGGCCAAGGTGCTGGCGCGCGCCGGCGTCGGCTCTCGCCGCGATGTGGAGCGGCTGATCGCCGAGGGCCGGGTGGCGGTGAACGGCCGCCCGCTCGACACGCCCGCCACCAAGCTGGAGCCAGGCGACATCGTCACGGTCGACGGCGAAGTGGTGGCGGAGCCTGAGCCCGCGCGGGTGTTCCGCTATCACAAGCCCGTGGGCCTGGTGACCACGCACAAGGACCCGCAGGGGCGCCCCACGGTGTTCGACGCTCTGCCGGCCGAATTGCCGCGGCTGATCTCGGTGGGCCGTCTGGACCTCAACTCCGAGGGTCTGCTGCTGCTGACCAACGACGGCCAGCTGGCGCGGGCGCTGGAAGCGCCCTCGGGCGCCATGGTGCGCCGCTACCGGGTGCGGGCGCATGGTCGAACCAACCAGGAGCGGCTCGACCGGCTGCTGCCGGGAATCACCGTCGAAGGCGTGAAGTACGGGCCGATCGAGGCCAAGCTCGACAAGGCCAAGGAGGGCGCCAGCGGTGCGAACCTCTGGATCACCGTCGCCCTGGCCGAGGGCAAGAATCGAGAGGTGCGGCGCGTGCTCGATGCGCTCGGCCTCAAGGTCAACCGGCTGATCCGGCTGGCCTACGGGCCGCTGGCGCTGGGGCCGCTGGGCGTGGGCGAGATCGAAGAGGTGGGGCCGCGGGTGGTGCGCGAGCTGTTCGGACACCTGATCGAACCGGAGAACCTGCCGACCGGCGACCGGCCGCTATACCGGGTCAAACCCAAGCTCTCCCGGCGCGGCGATCCCAGCCCGGACCCGGCGCCCATCGCCGCACCCGAACCGCCGGCCAAGAAGGCCTACAAGGCCGGCTGGGCCCGGCCCAAGGTCAAGGCTCGACCGCATCCTCCGCCCAAGCCCAAACCCAAAGTGAAGCCGGAGCCTAGGGCCAAGGCGAAGCCCCAGGCTAAGCCTTCTGGATCTCGGCCGGGGCCCGCCCCTGGCGCAGGCCCTGGGCGGCCGACTCGGTCCGCATCACGGCCAGGAACGACGCCCGCTCGTCGGCCAGGCCCTCCCAGATCGGGCGGGAAAGCGCCGCGCGGGTGAGCCGCTTGGCATAGGCCACCCCATCGGCGCCCTTGGCTTCGAACTCGGCGGCGAGTTCCAGCGCGCGGGCCAGCGGATCGTCTGCGAGCTCATGCACCATGCCGATGGCGTGGGCCTCGGCGCCGGTGAAGGTCAGGCCGCGCAGAATGATCTCCAGCGCCTTGGCCTCGCCCACGACGCGGGGCAGGCGCTGGGTGCCGCCGCCGCCGGGAAAGATCCCGACCCGTGTTTCCGGAAGGCCGATGGCCTCGACACCCGGCGCGGCGACACGCAGATCACAGGCCAGCGTCAGCTCAAACCCGCCGCCCATGCAGAGTCCGTTGATCGCCGCGATCACCGGCTTGTCGGCCTCGAAGATGGCGTCGACCAGGGCCAGATAGCCCTCAGATGGGCGGCCATCCGGCCTCGGCGGCGCGGGCGGCGGAGGCGGGCGTCCGACCAGCGTGTCGCTCATCACAGTGAGCTCATCGACGTCATAGTGGCGGATGAAGATGCCGGGCACGCCGCCGGTGATCACCACCGCGCGCACGTCGGGGTCGCTGGCCAAGGGCCTGAATGCCTCCAGCATCTCCTGCGATCCCGCCGCGGTCATGGTGCCGAAAGGCGGGTTGGCGTAGGTCATCAGAGCGGTTCCGCCCCGGCGCGTCACGGTCACGAACCCCATCGATCATCTCCTGCCCTTGATTGTTGCGGGAAACCTTGGAACGAGGCGGGCGGTTCGACAAGGAGGCCCCAGTTGCGCATCATCGCCGGCGCCTTTCGCGGTCGGGCGCTCACCGCTCCGCCGGGCGAAGGCACCCGGCCCACGTCCGACCGGGCGCGCCAGGCGGTGTTCAACATCCTGGAGCATGCGCCGTGGAGCCCGGGCCTGCCCGATCGCCGCGTGATCGACCTCTTCGCCGGCTCCGGCGCGTTGGGATTCGAAGCCCTGTCGCGCGGCGCGGCGTTCTGCCTGTTTGTCGAGACCGACGAGGCGGCCCGGGGCGCCATCCGCGAAAACGTCGATGCGCTGGGCCTGTTCGGCGCCACCCGCGTGCATCGTCGCAGCGCCGTCGACCTGGGCCAGCGGCCCGGCGCCGACGGTCCGCCCTTCGACCTCGCCTTCCTCGACCCGCCCTACGGC
>NZ_JBILUK010000012.1:0-32714 GCF_044371015.1 Phenylobacterium sp. | reverse complement strand
GGCCTTACTTGCACGTCCCCGGCCGCCTCTCTAGACGTCGCGGCTCGGGACGCGGGTTGAGGAGACGAGCGTGGCGGTCGAGGCGGTGATCTGGGACTTCGGAGGCGTGTTCACCTCTTCGCCGTTCGAGGCGTTCAACCGGCTGGAGGCCGAAAAGGGCCTGCCCAAGGACCTGATCCGGCGGGTCAACGCCACCAACCCCGACACCAATGCCTGGGCGTTGTTTGAGCGCAACGAGATTGACGCCGCCCGGTTCGATACCCTGTTCCTTGAGGAATCCACGGCGCTGGGGCACCCGCTGCGCGGCGCCGAGGTGCTGCCAAGGCTGAACGGGACCCTTCGGCCGCGGATGGTCGAGGCGCTCAGGACCTGCAAGCAGCAGTTCAAGGTCGGCTGCATCACCAACAACGTGGTCTCGACCCACAGCCCGGGTCAGTCGGAGGGCCAGAAGTCGGCCGGCGCCATGGCGCAGGTGATGCCGCTGTTCGACGCCATCATCGAGAGCAGCAAGGCCGGCGTCCGCAAGCCTGATCCCAAGATCTATCTGATGATGTGCGAAACCCTGTCGGTCGCGCCGGCCAATTGCGTCTACCTTGATGACCTGGGGATCAACTGCAAGCCGGCGGCGGGCCTGGGCATGGCGGCGATCAAGGTGGTGGACGTCGATCAGACCCTGGCCGATCTCGCCCGCGCCACCGGGCTTTCGTTCGCATGACCCGTCCGGCCCGCATCGGCGCAGAGGTCGCGCTCGCGCGCCTGCCCGGCTGGTCGAAGGTTGACGGCGGGCGCGATGCGATCCGGCGCACCTTCAAGTTTCAGGACTTCAACGCCGCCTTCGGGTTCATGACCCGCGTGGCGATAAAGGCCGACCAGCTGGATCACCATCCGGAGTGGTTCAATGTCTACAACCGCGTTGACGTGACTCTCTCCACCCATGACGCCGATGGGGTCACCGAGCTCGACGTCACCCTGGCCGCCTTCATGGATGGAGCGGCTGAGGGCCGCGGCTGAGCGCGTCGCCGCCAATCCCCCGCCGCGCGGATGATTGAGGGGCGCCCGCCTCAGAGCCCTAGGACGTGGGGCGCAAGCAAGGCGGTCACCAGTAGGATCGCCGCGACTCCCGACAGATTCAGGATCAGCCCTGTGAACAGCATCCGTTTGAGGCTGGGCAGGCCTGTCGCGAAGGCGATGGCGTTGGGCGCGGTGGCGATCGGGAGCATGAAGCCGAGGCTGGCCGCGATCGTGACGGGGAAGATCAGCAGCAGGGGATTGACCCCGAGCGCCTGGGCCAGGGCCGCGACGATCGGCAGCATGGCCGTCAGGCTGGCGACGTTGCTCATCAATTCGGTCGCCGCCAATGTCACCAGCACCAGAGCGCCTATCACCAACAGCGGGGCGAACCCGCCCAACGGCGAGAGCTCTCCGGCCAGCCAGTCGGCGAGGCCGGTGCTTTCCATGGCGCCGGCGATGGATAGGCCCCCGCCGAACAACAGGACGATGCTCCAGGGGATCTTCTGCGCGGTTGGCCAGTCCAGCAGCCGTGGGCGCGCCGGGTCGCCGGAAGGCAGCAGGAAAAGGGCGAGCGCCCCGGCGATGGCGATTGTCATGTCGCTGAGCCGCTCCAGCCCCGGCAGGCGGGCCAGCAGGTCGCGGGTCATCCACGCCAGCGCGACGAGCAAGAACACGCTGAGCACGCGGCGCTCCGCCGGGCTGGGCGGGCCGAGCGCGTCCAGGGCCTGCGACAACGCCTGACGTCCCGCCTCGCCCTGTCCCCGGGTGGCGGGCCGGAGTCCCGCAGTGGTCAGAACGAACAGCACCGGGCTCAGCAGCAACACCACCGGCACGCCCAGCATCATCCATGCGCCGAAGCTGAGCTCCACGCCGCGCTCAGAGAGAAAGCCCATGGCTATGACATTGGTGGGCGACCCGACCGGCGTGGCCATGCCCCCGATTGAGGCCGCATAGGCGATGGCCAGGATGAGGCCTGCGCCGAACCTCGGGTCATCATAGCCCTGGTCCCGCAGGGCCGCGACCACGCCCACCGCGATAGGCGTCAGCATCAGGGCTGTCGCTGTGTTTGAGATCCAGAACGAAATCAACGTCGTGGCGATGAGAAAGCCGCCGATGAGGGCCGCCGGACGCGCGCCCAGCCGCGCTGCGATCCCCAGCGCCAGGCGGGCGTGAAGACCCCAGCGCTCGATGGTGACGGCGATCATGAAGCCGCCGATGAACAGGAACAGGATGGGGTCCGCGTAGGGCCGGGCCGCTTCCTGCGCCGTCTCGACCCCTAACAGCGGCAGGGCGATCAGGGGGATCAAGGCGGTGGCGGCGATCGGGATGGCGTCGGTCACCCACCAGACCACCATCAGGGCGAGCACCGAGACCGTGATCCAGGCGGCCGGCGACAACCCGTCTGGCGGTCCCGCGGCCTGCAGGGCCAGGGAGAGCGCAGGGCCAAGCACCAGCCCGACCCGCTGGCCTGTGCGGCCGAATCCACCCCCCTCGTCCGCAGCGGCCTTGGCCAGGGTTTCAGTCATGCGGTCTCCCGAAGCGTTTAGCGCCGCGCCGAAGGAGGACCGCTCCTCGGATACGGATTCGCTCGCCTCGGGTCAGAGCCGCAGTCTGGCGGAACGGGTGGCAAAGCTGAAGAGGTCAATTCACCAGGATTACGCCGAGCAAAAGCTTGGCTCCGGGCTTGCCCAGGATGGTGTCAGTCTGGCGCTGCAAGGTGCTGGCCAGATAGTCGGCGTTGGGCACGGCGCCGGGCGTGAGGCCGGCCGCGTAGGCCTGGATCGTCTGCACGAAGGCCGCGCGAAGGCGGGGCGCCGACTGCGTTGCGCGCAGGCGGAGCGCCTCGTCCGGCACATCGAGACCGCAGTCCACGGTCAGCACGCCACGCCGGCTGGGCGAGCGGGTGGTGGAGGCGATCAGGGTCTGGATCGGCACATAGGAGCCGCCGCCAGACTTCTTCTTCTCGCCCCCGGCGGCCACGGCGGCGCCCGGCGCAGCGAGTCCGGCGAGCACGAGCAGGAGGTGGCGACGGTCCATGGCGCGCTCATGCCAGACCAGGGTTAGCGGTCCATTTACGCGGGCGCCCGGACACTTGAGCCCAAACCCTCATTCGGGAGCGCCCCTTGGGCCGATTCGCAGCCACCAATCTCGACCTCGACGGCAAGGTGATCCTGGTCACCGGGGGCACCGGCTCGTTCGGCCGACGGTTCGTGGAGACCGTGCTGGCGCGCTCAAGACCCCGCAAGCTGATCGTCTATTCGCGGGATGAGCTCAAACAGAGCGAGATGCAGATCGATCTGGCCGAGCGGTTCGGGCCGGAAAAGATGGGCGCCATGCGCTTTTTCCTGGGCGATGTGCGTGACCGCGAGCGCCTCTCACTCGCCTTCCGCGGCGTCGATATCGTGATCCACGCAGCGGCCCTGAAGCAGGTGCCGGCGGCCGAGTACAATCCTTCCGAATGCATTCACACCAACGTTCTGGGGGCCGAGAACGTGGTGCGCGCCTGTCTCGCCAATCGGATCAGTCAGGTGATCGCGCTTTCAACCGACAAGGCCTGCAATCCGATCAACCTTTATGGCGCGACCAAGCTGGCGTCTGACAAGACGTTTGTCGCCGCCAACAACCTCTCGGGCGACATCGGCACGCGGTTCTCGGTCGTGCGCTATGGCAATGTGGTGGGCAGCCGGGGCTCGGTGATCCCCCACTTCCAACGGTTGATCCAACGCGGCGCGACGGAGCTGCCGATCACCGATGCGCGGATGACGCGATTTCTGATCACGCTCACTGAAGGCGTCGACTTCGTGCTTTCCTCGCTGGACCAGATGCGCGGCGGTGAGATCTTCGTCCCCAAGATTCCCTCCATGCGGATCACCGATATCGCTTCGGCCATGGCGCCAAGCCTGCCGACCCGCGTGATCGGCATTCGGCCGGGAGAGAAACTGCACGAGATGATGATCTCGGCCGACGATGCGCGGAACACTGTCGATCTGGGCGACCGTTTCGCCATCGAGCCGGCCTTCGTGGAGTACACGCGGACGCCCTTGACGGGTGCGAGGATCGCCGAAGATTTCTCCTACGCCAGCGACACTAACGACGTCTGGCTCGACGCGCCCGGGCTCAACGCCATGCTGGCCGCCGACCAACCGCCGGATCGTCGCCGCCGCGCCGGCGACTGAACATGGCCGACGCCATCCTGCCCTACGGTCGACAGACGATCGACGAAGCGGACATCTCCGCCGTCGCCGAGGCCCTGCGTTCGGACTTCCTGACCACCGGTCCGCGCGTGGAGGCCTTCGAAGCGGCGTTCGCCCGGGTGGTGGATGCGCCCCATGCGGTGGCCTGCGCCAACGGCACGGCGGCGCTGCACCTGGCCATGCTGGCGCTGAAGGTCGGGCCGGGGGATGCGGTGATCGTTCCGTCGGTCACCTTCCTCGCCACCGCCAATTGCGCGTCATATGTCGGGGCCAAGGTGGTCTTCGCGGACGTCGACCCGGCCAGCGGGCTGATGACGCCGGACACTCTCGCCGAGGCCATGACCCGGGTCGGCGACGCGCAGCTGCGGGCCGTGCTGCCGGTGCATTTGCGAGGCGATGTCTGTGATCTCGCGGCGCTTGAGGTCCTGGCCCGCAGCGTTGGCGCGGTTCTGGTCGAGGACGCGCCCCATGCGTTGGGCTCGACCATGCGGTTCGGCGCCGTCGCCGAGACCGCAGGCGACGCCCGGCACTCGGCCATGGCCACGTTCTCGTTCCACCCGGTGAAGACCATCGCCACCGGAGAAGGCGGGATGATCACCACCCGCGACGGCGATCTCGCCGCTCGTCTGCGCGCTTTGCGCAGCCATGGGATGAATCGCCCTCCGGGCGCTGAGCCCTGGGTCTATGAGATGGCCGAACCCGGCTTCAACTATCGCCTGCCGGACATCCTCTGCGCACTCGGCCTGTCGCAGCTGACCAAACTTCCCGCTTTTGTGGCGCGCCGGCGGGCCTTGACCGCCGCCTATGAGCGAGCGTTAGCGCCGCTGGCTCCGATGGTGGTTCCAGCCGCGCGCCCGGCCCACAGCAATCCGGCTCTGCATCTGATGGCGGTGCGCATCGATTTCGTCGCCGCCGGCCGCACCCGCGCCCAGGTCATGGCGGCGTTGGCCGAACGCGGCGTCGGCAGCCAGGTGCACTACATCCCGGTCCACACTCAGCCCTACTATCGCGCGCTGAACCCTGGCCTGCACCTGCCCGGCGCGCAGGCCTGGTACGAGACCTGTCTTTCCCTGCCGTTGTTTCCCGGCATGGCGGACGGGGACGTGGAACGGGTGGTGGATGCGCTTGCAGAGGCGCTCGGGTAGTTCGTCGCCTACAGCATCTGCTGCAGGACGCGATCCGGCGGACGATGGCCGTCCATCCACGTCTTGATGTTGATGATCACCTTCTCGCCCATGTCGACGCGGGCTTCGACGGTCGCGGAGCCCATGTGCGGCAGGAGAACGGCGTTGGGCTGTTTCAGCAGCTTGGGATTGATCCTGGGCTCGTGCTCGAAAACGTCCAGACCCGCGCCGGCGAGACGGCCTTCGGCCAGCATGTCGGCCAGGGCCTGTTCGTCGATGATCTCGCCGCGGGCGGTGTTGATCAGCACGGCATGCGCCGGCATCAGCTTCAGCCGGCGGGCCGAAAGCAGGTGATAGGTGGCGGGCGTGTGCGGCGAGTGAACCGAAATGATGTCCATCCGGGCCATCATCTGGTCCAGGCTGTCCCAGTAGGTGGCCTCCAGCTCGTCGGCGACCCGGGAGCTGACCGGCTTGCGGTTGTGATAGTGGATCTGGAGGCCGAAGGCGCGGGCGCGCCGGGCCACCGCCGTGCCGATGCGGCCCATGCCGATGATCCCCAGGCGCTTGCCGGCCAGGCGGCGACCCAGCATCCAGGTCGGCGCCCAGCCGGTGAACTCGCCCGCCTGCACGGCATTGGCGCCCTCGATCACCCGGCGAAGGGTGGCCATAAGCAGGGTCAGAGTCAGGTCGGCGGTGTCGTCGGTCAGCACGCCGGGCGTATTGGTCACCTGGATGCCGCGTGCATTGGCCGCCGCCACATCGATATGGTCCACCCCGGCGCCGAAATTGGCGATCAGCTTCAGCCGCTCGCCCGCCTTCTCGATCAATGTGGCGTCTATGGTGTCGGTGATCGTCGAAGCCAGCACATCGCAGCGGCCTACGGCGTCGATCAGCGCCTTGCGGGTGAGGGGTTCGTCCGAGATGTTGAGCTCGGTGTCGAACAATTCACGCATGCGGGTCTCGACCGAGTCCGGCAGTTTTCGCGTGACGATGACTTTCGGCTTGCGGTTGGGCATTCGCCTACGGGAAAAAGGGTGCGTTTCCTGCGCCGCTTCCGGCGCGTTGCTTGCTCCATCCCTTAGCAGGGGGACCGGGTGCGGCCAAGGCGAGGCGGAGCTTGATCTCGAGACTCGGACAGGTGCTGGTGTTGACGGCATTGGCCGCGCCGGCGCTGGCGTCCGACCGGCCGACGCCCTCCGGCTATCCTGTGCCGCGCTATGTGACGCTGAAGTTCTCCGAGGTGAACGCCCGCGCGGGCCCCGGCGACGACCACCGGCTGCTCTGGGTCTATCGCACCCGCGGCCTGCCGGTTCAGGTGGTGGCCGAGACCGCTGACTGGCGTCGGGTCTGCGATCCTGAGGGGGGCAAGGCCTGGGTGCACAAGCGGGTGACCGATGGCCGTCGCGCGGTTCTGAATCTCGAGGCGAAGCGGACCCCGCTGTATCGCAGGCCCCAGGCCGGCTCCGCGACCGTCGCCTATCTGGCGCCCCGCGCCATGGCCGATCTCGACCGCTGCGAGAAGGGCTGGTGCCGCATCAAGGCCCCCGGGGCTGCCGGCTGGATGCGCGAAGGCGCGATCTGGGGCACCGCCGAGGCGCCGCAATGTCGTTGAGGCGCGCCGCGCGGGCGTGCTAGGTCCGGCGACTTTCCGCAAGAACAAGGCGCGTCCGCATGACCGACTTCTCTCCCCAGTCCCAGTACAGCTACGATGAGCTTCTGGCCTGCGGGAACGGCAAGATGTTCGGCCCGGGCAACGCTCAGCTGCCGACCCCGCCGATGCTGATGTTCGACCGGATCACTGAGATCAACGCGACCGGCGGCCCGGCGGGCAAGGGGTACATGGAGGCTGAGCTCGATATCAATCCGAGCCTCTGGTTCTTCGCCTGCCACTTCAACAACGACCCCGTCATGCCGGGCTGCCTCGGTCTCGACGCCATGTGGCAGCTTGTGGGCTTCTTTCTGGGCTGGTCCGGCGCGCCCGGTCGCGGCCGGGCGCTGGGCTCCGGCGAAGTGAGGTTCTTCGGTGAAGTCACGCCCGACGTGAAGCTGGTCACCTACAAGATCGAGATGAAGCGGGTGATCCTGCGCCGCCTGGTGATGGGCATCGGCGATGGCGTCCTGCTGGCCGACGGCAAGCCCATCTACGAGGCCAAGGACCTGAGAGTCGGACTGTTCCAGCCCGACGGCGCGGCCTGACAACACCAAGATCTGGAGAGGAGACCCACCGATGCGCCGCGTCGTCGTCACCGGGATGGGCATCGTCTCATCCATCGGCAACAACACCAACGAGGTGCTGGCCTCGTTGCGGGAAGCGAAGTCAGGGATCGTCGCCGCGCCGGAATACGCCGAGCTCGGCTTCCGCTGCCAGGTGCACGCGCCGCCCAAGCTTGACTGGGAATCGATGGTCGATCGCCGCGCCGCCCGGTTCCTGGCCCAGGGCACCGGCTTCAGCCACATCGCCATGGAGCAGGCGATCGCCGACTGCGGCCTGGAGGAGGCCGAGGTCAGCCATGAGAAGACCGGCCTGATCGTCGGCTCCGGCGGCCCTTCAACCCGGGCGATCATCGAGTCGGCCCAGATCGCACGCGAGCGCGGCCCCAAGCGCGTCGGTCCCTTTGCGGTGCCCAAGGCGATGAGCTCGGGCCCCTCTGCGACGCTGTCGACCTGGTTCAAGATCCGGGGGCTCAACTTTTCCGTCAGCTCGGCCTGCGCCACCTCCGCCCACTGCATCGGCATCGGCTATGAGCAGATCCTGATGGGCAAGCAGGATGTGGTGTTCGCCGGCGGCACGGAGGAGCTGGACTGGACCCTCTCGGTGCTGTTCGACGCCATGGGCGCCATGAGCGCCAAGTACAACGACACCCCGGCCTCGGCGTCGCGGGCCTATGACGAGAACCGCGACGGATTCGTCATCGCCGGGGGCGCCGGCATTCTGGTGCTGGAAGAGTACGAACGCGCCAAGGCCCGGGGGGCCAAGATGTACGGCGAGATCGTCGGCTATGCCGCAAATTCCGATGGATTCGACATGGTCGCCCCCTCGGGCGAAGGCGCGGCCCGCTGCATGCGGCTGGCCAATCCGGACGGTCGGACCATCGACTATCTCAATCCGCACGGCACCGGCACGCCGGTGGGCGACGTGAAGGAGATGGAGGCCGTGCGCGCCGTCTTCGGTGACAAGCCGCCGCTGATCTCGTCGACCAAGTCGATCTCCGGCCACAGCCTGGGCGCGGCCGGCGCGCAGGAGGCGATCTATTCGCTGCTGATGCTGAACAACGGCTTCGCCTGCGAGAGCGCGCACATCGAAACGCTCGACCCGGTGTTCGCCGACATGCCCATCCTGCGCCAGCGCGCCGACCGCCAGCTTGAGACCGTGATGAGCAACAGCTTCGGCTTCGGCGGCACCAACGGCTCGTTGGTGATGGCCAGGGTCTAGGTCTTCGCCAGCCGGGCTTCGCGCAGCGCCGAACGGCGCACCTTGCCGGCGTCGTCGCGGACGGGCTCGTCGACGAATTCGAAGCTGCGCGGGCGCTTGTAGGTCACCAGCCGCTCGGCCAGATGTGACTTCAGCTCATCGACAGTCACCGGGCTATGAGCCTTGATGATCGCGTGGATGCTCGCGCCCAGATCCTCGTCCGGCAGGCCGATCACCGCGCAGGACTGCACCGCCGGATGCTCCTCCAGCGCCGCTTCGATTTCGGCGGGATAGACGTTGGAGCCGCCGACCAGGATCATGTCGGTCCGTCGGTCGGCCAGGTAGAGGTAGCCCTCAGCGTCGAAGGAACCGAGGTCGCCCAGGCTCTCCCAGCCGTCGGCCAGCCGCTTGGGCTGGGCGCCCAGGTACTTGTAGGTCTCCGGAACGCCCAGTGGCCGGCGCATGTAAATCTCCCCGATCTCGCCGGGCGGCAGTTCGGCCCCGTCCTCGCCGCAGACCTTCATCTGGCCGATCCCGACCCGGCCGACCGATCCGCGGTGGGTCAGCCACTCCGAGCCGCTGATGAAGGTCACCGCCTGGGCTTCGGTGCCGGCGTAGAGCTCCATCACTTCACCCGGTGCGATCCAGTGGATGAAGGCCTCCTTGAGCCAGGCCGGACAGGGCGCGGCCATGTGCCAGAGAACCTTCACTGAGGAGATGTCGCACCCCGCCCGCACCGCCTCGGGCAGCCGCCAGATGCGCGTCATCATGGTCGGCACCAGATAGAGCCATGTGACCTTCCGCGCCTGGATCTCGGCCAGGGTCCCCTCGGCGTCAAAGCGGGGCGTCAGCACCACATGCGCGCCCACCTGAGTTCCGCTCATGGTCAGGCTGAAGGGAGCGTTGTGGTAGAGCGGCGCGGGCAGCAGCATCGTCTCGCCGGGCTGAATTCGGTAGAAGGGCACCTCCGGGTAGTCTTTGAGCGTCAGCCCCGGCTGGCCGGCCAGGATCAGTTTTGGCCGTCCGGTCGAGCCGCCGCTGGTCGGCGCCTTGGAGATCGGGGGAACCCTGTCCGGCATGTCGCTGTCGTCAGTGGCGAGGCCGAGTAGATCCGCCACCGACATCACCGGACGGTCCACCTGATGGGTGAACTCCGCCACCACCAGCGGGGCCTGGGCCAGCTCGACAATCGCCTGCAATTCTCCCTGCGGCAGGCGGAATGACACCGGTTGCGGCGTCGCGCCCAGTTTCCAGATTCCGTAGCAGGCCGCCACGAACCCCACCGAGTTCGGCAGCCCCACCGTGACCAGATCTCCAGCCTTGACGCCCTTGGCCGCCAGGCCTCGGGCGATGCGGTTCGAGAGGCGATGCAGCTCGCTATAGGTCAGAGTCTCTGGCCCGCAGCTCACCGCCGGTTGATCGCCCCGCTCGGCCGCGTGCTGCGCCAGTTTCGCGCCGAAAGAGATCATCCCGTCCATCATCGGTTTCATCCCTGCTGAGCCGTTCGCCACCTAACGATCTCGGCTGGACGCTGGCAATCGGGGTCTGTCGAGGTTGTCGCCCCAACCCAACCTCCGGGCCACGGCGTAACCCGCCTTGTCTCGGCGGGGGACGGTGTGGAGCTCAAGGCCAGCTGGCGTGCAGAGGCGGAGCGTGACGCCCGGCTTGGCGACCTGCGGGCGGGCAAGCACGCGGGCCTGAGCCGCCGCCCCGACCAGACCGGGTCTCGCGGCCAGCAGGTAGGCGAAAGGTTCGTCTTCAAAGGGGGCGTCGGCGGCCTTGGCGAGGCGATGGTCGCGGCGGCGGGGGAGGCGGATGCTGAAGTGGCACCAGCCCGGGAAGCCCGGCGTCGGGTCCTCCGCCAGCGGGCAGGCGCCCTCGTGGGGACAGGGGGCCAGGATACGGCCGCCGGCGGCGATCAGGCTTGTCCGAACCTTTGCGAGTCGCTGGAAGCCGGCGGGTGTGCCGGGCTCAACCAGGGCCAGCAGGCCGTCACAGGCCTCCCACAGTCGTGCGGCGACCGCGGCGAGATCGGCCGGCGGGATCTCGGCCAGGGCGTAGCTGGCCAGCACAAGATCGGCGCGCGGCAGGTCTGCGCGGCGCAGGTCGCCACGGTGGCGGGTCGCGGCGGCGAGCGCCTTTGGCCCCGAGGCCCAGAGGGATGCGGCGAGATCGAGAAACGTGGCGCTTTCGTCCACCGCCGAGACCTTCGCGAGACTTGGCCAAGCCGCCAACGCCGCCCAGCCCCCGCCGCCTGGGCCACAGCCGGCGTCCAGCAGGGACGCTGGCTTGAAATCCGGTGAGCGCGCCTGGACCTCTGCAAACACCGCCGCCGTCGCGGCGTAGGTGGCGGGCATGCGGGCGACCGCATAGGCCAGAGCATCGGCCTCTTGGGTGATGGCGGCCGCAGAACCCCCGCCGCCGCGATAGGTGTCGCTCACCGCCCGGGCGCGTTGGCCCAGGTCCGTACGGGCGCGGCCCTCCAGTCGTTGATCCAGCGCCTGGGCCAGCGCGGGTGGCAGGGCCGGGCTCAGGCCAGCGCCTCGGTCCGCGCCCGGACAAAGTGGGCTGCGATCCCCGCGTCAGCGAGGCCCGAGACGTCGCCGGGGTCCCCGGTCTCGGCGATGCGGCGCAGCACGGGACGAACCACCTCGCCGGAGGCGGTCTTCGGCAACGGCCCGAACAGCACGGCGACCGGCACGGCGTGCGGTCCTACCTCGCGGCGGAGATAACCCTTGATGTCGGCGCCCAGAACGTCCGAGGGCAGGATCTCCGGGTCCTGGGTGACGAAGGCCCAGAGCGCATCGCCCTCCGGGCCGCCGGGGACCGCCACCACGGCCGCCTCGGCGACGGCGTTGTGCTCGCCGAGCTTGGCCTCCAGCTCGGCGCAGGAGAGACGTTTGCCGGCCACGAAGGCTTCGTCGTCCCCGCGACCGGCGCGGTTCGCGACCAGATCATCGACCACCGCCGGGTCGGCGAGGGTGGAGGTGTCGCCGAGGTTGCCCAGGTCGTCCTCGGCGATCTTGCGCAGAATACGGCGCATGATCTTGCCCGAGCGGGTCTTGGGCAGCCCGGGCGCGAACTGGATCACGTCGGGCGCGGCGAAGGGGCCGATTTCGCGCCGGACATGGCCGCGCAGGTCTGCGGTCAGGGCCTCGGTGGCGTCGACGCCGACCTTCAGCGTCACATAGCAGTAGATGCCCTGGCCCTTGATGTCGTGCGGATAGCCGACGACGGCTGCCTCGGCGACGGCCGGGTGGCTGACCAGCGCGCTCTCGATTTCGGCCGTTCCCAGGCGGTGGCCCGAGACATTGATCACGTCGTCGACCCGGCCGGTGATCCAGTAGTAGCCGTCGGCGTCGCGGCGGGCGCCATCGCCGGTGAAGTACTTGCCGGGATAGGTCGAGAAATAGGTGTCGATGAACCGCTGGTGGTCGCCATAGACCGTGCGCATCTGGCCCGGCCAGCTGTCGGTCAGGCAGAGGTTGCCGCTGATCGCACCCTCCAGGACCTTGCCCTCAGCATCGACCAGTTGCGGCTTCACGCCCGGCAGCGGCTGGGCGCAGGAACCCGGCTTGAGCGCGTGTGCGCCCGGGAGCGGGGTCATCAGGCAGGCGCCGGTCTCGGTCTGCCACCAGGTGTCGACGATCGGGCAGCGGCCCTCGCCGACCACGCGGTGGTACCAGAGCCAGGCCTCGGGGTTGATCGGCTCGCCGACGGTGCCCAGGAGCTTGATGGTGTCCCGGGGCCACTTCTTCACCGGCTCATCGCCCTCGCGCATCAGGGCCCGAAGCGCGGTCGGCGCGGTGTAGAAGATCTCCACCTTGTGCTTGTGACAGACCTCCCAGAAGCGGGAATTGTCCGGGTAGTTGGGCACGCCCTCGAACATGAGGCTGGTCGCGCCATTGGCCAGGGGGCCGTAGACCACATAGCTGTGGCCAGTGACCCAACCCACATCCGCGGTGCACCAGAAGACCGCGCCGGGCCGATAGTCGAACACCACCTCGTGGGTCCAAGAGGCCCAGGCGAGATAGCCGCCGGTGGTGTGCAGCACCCCCTTGGGCTTTCCTGTCGATCCGGAGGTGTAGAGGATGAACAGCGGGTCCTCTGCGCCCATCGGCTCGGCGGCGCAGTCCGTTGAGACGTCCTGCTTGAGGTCGGAGAAATAGGCGTCGCGCCCGGGCGCCATCGGCACATCGCCGCCGGTGCGCTTGACCACGATCACCCGTTCGACGCCCGGGCAGCTTTCCAGCGCCGCGTCGACATTGAGCTTGAGCGGCACGATCCGCCCGCCGCGAAGGCCCTCGTCGGCGGTGATCACCACCTTTGAGTCGCAGTCCTGGATGCGTCCGGCGAGGCTGTCGGGCGAGAAGCCGCCGAACACCACCGAGTGGATCGCGCCGATCCGCGAGCAGGCGAGCATCGAGGCCGCCGCCGCCGGGATCATCGGCAGGTAGATCGTGACCCGGTCGCCCTTCTTGACGCCCTGGGCCTTCAGCACATTGGCCCAGCGGCAGACCTCGGCGTGGAGCTGGCGGTAGGTGAGCGCATCCGAGGTCTTTCCGTCGTCGCTCTCCCAGATCAGCGCCACCTGGTCGCCGCGCGTCTCCAAGTGCCGGTCGAGGCAGTTGGCCGAGACGTTAAGCACCCCGTCGGCATACCAGCGCACCCGGAAGTCGGACTTGTCGAAGGAGACGTCCTTCACCTGGGTGAAGGGCGTGATCCAATCGAGGCGCTTGCCGATATCGGCCCAATAGGCGTCCGGCTCCGCGGCCTCCCGGGCCGTCGCGGCGGCATAGCCCTTCGCCGTCATCAACGCCTGCTTGGCCCACGCGTCTGGAACCGGAAACACGTCTGTGTCGGACACGCTCGCACCTCGTCTGGACTTGTTGGCCATCCACTAGAAGGCGCAGCGGGCGGGCGCAATCGCGCCCCGGGGGCAACCTCGCCTACAGCCCCTTCACGATCCCTTCGACCATCTTCTTGGCGTCGGCGAACAGCATCATGGTGTTGTCGCGGAAGAACAGCTCGTTCTCGACGCCGGCATAGCCTGCCGCCATGCCGCGTTTCACGAACAAGACGGTTCGGGCCTTTTCCACATCCAGGATGGGCATGCCGTAGATGGCGCTGGTGGGGTCGGTCTTGGCGGCCGGGTTGGTGACGTCGTTGGCGCCGATGACGAAGGCCACGTCGGCGGTGGCGAACTCGGAGTTGATGTCCTCCAGCTCGAACACCTCGTCATAAGGCACGTTGGCCTCGGCCAGGAGCACGTTCATATGCCCGGGCATCCGGCCGGCGACCGGGTGGATGGCGTACTTCACCTCCACGCCCTCTTCCTTGAGCTTGTCCGCCATCTCACGCAGCGCGTGCTGGGCCTGGGCCACCGCCATGCCGTAGCCGGGCACGATGATCACCTTGCTGGCGTTTTTCATGATGAAGGCGGCGTCGTCGGCCGAGCCCTGCTTTACGGGTCGCGTCTCGATCTTGCCGCCCGCGGCGGCGCTGTCGTCTGCGCCGAACCCGCCAAGGATCACCGAGATGAAACTGCGGTTCATCCCCTTGCACATGATGTAACTGAGGATCGCGCCGGAGGAGCCGACCAGCGCCCCGGTGATGATCAGGGTGATGTTCTCCAGCGTGAAACCCAGCGCCGCCGCCGCCCAGCCGGAATAACTGTTCAGCATCGACACCACGACCGGCATGTCGGCCCCGCCGATGGGGATGATCAGCGTCACCCCGATCAGCAGGCTAAGCGCGAAGATCGCCCAGAAGGCCCACAGCGCCGAGCCGCCGCTGGCGACCAGGACGCCGACCAGGCTCAGGATCGCCAGACCGATCACGATGTTCAGCAGGTGCCGCGCCGGAAGCAGGATGGGCGCGCCCGACATGTTGCCGTTCAACTTGGCGTAGGCGATCACCGATCCAGAGAAGGTGACCGCGCCGATGGCCAGGCCCAGCGACAGCTCGATGAGCGAGACCGTGTGGATCGCGCCGGCGACGCCGATGCCGTAGGCGTCGGGCGTATAGATCGCCGCCACCGCCACCAGACAGGCGGCCATGCCGACGAGGCTGTGGAACGCCGCCACCAGCTGGGGCATTGAGGTCATGGCCACGCGTCGGGCGATTACCGCCCCGATGCCGCCGCCGATCAGCACGCCGCCCAGCATCAGGCCGATGGTCAGCGGATCGAGATTGGGGCCCAGCAGCCACAGGGTGGTGCCCACCGCGATGGCCATGCCGATCATGCCGTTGCGGTTGCCCGCCTGGCTGGTCGTCGGCGACGAAAGGCCCCGCAGCGCCAGAATGAACAGCACGCCCGAGATCAGATAAAGGACGGCGGCGAGGTTGGCGTTCATGGCGTGTTGTTATCCTTGCCTCGTCCCATCAGCGCCCGCACCGCAAGGCCGAGGCCCACCGCGACCGCAAGGCCGCCGGCGATCAGCACCACTGTCGTCGCCAGAGCTGGAGCGCCGACCATCGCCTGCTGTTGCAGCCCGATCAGCGCTGCGCCGGCCGCCGCAAGAATCGCGGCGCGCGAGAGCTCGGCGTTGCGATCCTCGCCCCGGCTCACTTGGGCTTGTCCTTCTTCTTGTACATGGCCAGCATCCGCTGGGTGACCAGGAAGCCGCCGAAGATATTGACCGCCGCCAGCCCCGCCGCGACCGCGCCGGCGCCCTTGGAGATTAGAATGTTCTGGGTCAGGCCCTGATCGCCCTTGGCGGCCGCCGCCACCAGGGCGCCAACGATGATCACCGAGGAGATGGCGTTGGTCACCGCCATCAGGGGCGTGTGCAGGGCCGGGGTGACGCTCCAGACAACATAATAGCCGACGAAGATCGCCAGCACGAAGATCGCGAGCCTGAAGATCGTGGGATCGACGTCCATCGGCCTATGCCTTCAGCTGCGGGTGAACGATCGCCCCGTCATGGGTGACGAGGCTGGCCTTGAGGATCTCGTCCTCCAGATCGGGCGCGAACGCGCCCTCCTTGGTGCGGAACAGTTCGGCGAAGGCCATCAGGTTGCGGGCGTAAAGCGCCGAGGCGTCGGCCGCGATCCGGCCGGGCAGGTTGGTCTGGCCCAGGATCATCACGCCGTTGGCCGTGGTCACGGTCTCGCCGGCCTTGGCGCCTTCGGTGTTGCCGCCCTGCTCGACCGCCAGATCGACGATCACGGAGCCGGCCTTCATGGAAGCGACCTGGGCGGCCGAGATCAGCCGGGGCGCCGGCCGGCCGGGGATAAGCGCGGTGGTGATGACGATGTCCTGCTTGGCGATGTGTCCGGAGACCAGCGCGGCCTGCTTGGCCTGGTACTCGGCGCTCATTTCCTTGGCGTAGCCGCCCTCGGTCTGGGCGTTGGCGAATTCCTCGTCTTCGACGGCGATGAACTTGGCGCCGAGGCTCTCCACCTGTTCCTTGGTGGCGGGGCGGACGTCGGTAGCGGTGACCACGGCGCCCAGGCGGCGCGCGGTGGCGATGGCTTGGAGGCCCGCCACGCCGACGCCCATCACGAAGACCTTGGCCGGCGCGACGGTGCCGGCGGCGGTCATCATCATCGGCATGGCCCGGCCATAGGCGGCCGCGCCTTCGATCACCGCGCGATAGCCGGCGAGGTTGGCCTGGGAGGACAGCACGTCCATCACCTGCGCACGGGTGATGCGCGGCACGAACTCCATGGCGAAAGCGGTGGCCCTGGCCTTGGCCAGCGCCTCCAGCGCCGGACGCTCCACATAGGCGTTCAGCATGGCGGCGACGATCGCGCCAGGCTTGAGCGCGGCGATCTCGTCGGCCTCCGGCGCGCGAACCTTGAACAGGATGTCGGCGTCCTTCAGCGCGGCCTTGGCGGTCTTGGCCAGGCTCGCGCCCGCGGCTTCGAAGTCGGCGTCGGCGATGGACGCGCCCGCGCCGGCGCCGGTCTCCACCGTCACCGAGAACCCGGCGGCGATCAGCTTCTTGACGGTCTCGGGCGTGGCCGCGACTCGGGTCTCACCGGCCCGGCGCTCCTTGGTGACGGCGATCAGCGCCATGGATGGGTCAGCCTCTCCTCAACGCCAAAGTCGGTTTGCGTCGCCCCGCAGGGCCGCCGCGCGCGCGTCAGTGCGCGGCGTCCGGTTTTTCGCGCAGGAAGATCACGCCCAGCACCAGCAGGACGACGGACCAGGCCGCCGAACCCAGGAAGCCGGTGGTGGTGCAGAACAGGAGCGTGAAGAACAGCAGCCCGACGCAAATCGCCAGCGAGCCCCACTTCGTCAGCCCCATGATCAGGTTGTAGGTGGCGGTCTGTTCGGAAATGTCCATCGCGCCGCGCTGGTAGTCCGACGAGTCTCCGGCCATGGGAAGGTCACTCTTTTCGTGGGTCAGATAGGGCGGGGTTACACGAAGCGCCGGGACCGCTCAACCCGGCCATGTGGCCAAAAGCGTGCGCAGCGCCGCGACCAACGCCAAAGGCTGGTCGATCATCACGTGGTGATGGCTGTCGGGGATCTCGATCTCAGTGACCGTACCCTCCAAGAAACTCGGTTCGCCGGCCGCCCGGCGGTCGATGATCCGGCTCTTTTCGCCATAGAGGTGCACCATGGGCACGCCCGGCTTGGGAGCGTGGCGCGGGTTGGACATGTCCATTCCGGAGCGGTCGAGCTTCTCCCACATCTGCGGGTCGAACTTCCAGGCGAAGCCCTCGCCGGAGCCGTCAGGCATCGGGACCCGCTTCAGAGAGCGCCGGGCGATGAAGTCGAGGATGTAGTGATTGTCGGCCGGCTGCGGCGGCATCAGCCGGAAACGCTCCAGCGCCTTGGCCAGGGTGGGATAGACTCGGGTCGGCTTGTCGGCGGTCGGGATATTGGCGATCAGCTCGGCGCGCTTTTTCCGCTCGGCCAGAACCTCGGGCGGCGGGCCGCCGAATCCGGTGTCGACCAGAACGGCGGCATGCATCAGCTCCGGTCTCTGAACCGCCGTAAAGAACACCTGCCCCCCGCCGAACGAGTGACCGATGTAGATCGGCTTGCGCCCGCCATCGTAGAGTCCACAGGCGCGGCTGACCGCCTCGGCGTCGTCGGCGAAGTCTGAGAACCTGTAACTGTCGCGCCAGTCCGACGCGCCCATGCCGGCCAGCGACATGGCGGTGACGCGGAAGTCCTTGCCCAGATAGGGGCCGAGCGGGCTCCACCAGTCGGCGTGCGCGCTGTTGCCGTGGACCAGCAGCAAGCCGGGCTTGCCCCGCTCGCCCCAGCTCAGCGCCTCGATGCGGGTCCCGTGCGAGGTGACGAACTCCCGCTCAGGTTCCTGGGCGATCGCCCACTGGAACCAGGCGGGCGCGGCCGGCTCCGCTCCGCCATAGGGCGCGAGCGGCGCGCGCACTTCGGGCGGCAGGTCCTCGGAATGGAAGGGGCGGTCGTCGTAGGTTTCCTTGGCGCCGCGCGCCTCAGGGGTCGTTTCACTGGCCATGCGCGCGGGGTCTAACAAGCGTTTGAAGAATGGCAAGCGTTTGCACTCGGCCGGGGCGCGAACTCAGCGACGGCGGGCGAGGTACAGATGCGTCTCCCAGGGCCATTCCAACACGCCTCCGTTCTCCGCCACGACCTCGCTCAGCGCATCGAACAGGGCGAAGCGCGGGGCTTCCGGGAGCACGTGGTAGCTGGAGTCCGTGCGCAGATAGCGGCCGAGGGTCTGCGGGTCGACGCGCCAGGTCCAGGCGTAAGCGCGGTGCACCATCGGATCGAAGACTTCGCTGGCGGCAAACTGCGGCGAAAGGAGGCCGTCCGGCTTGTAGTAGGCGGCGGCGCCCGAGGGCGTCCCCCAAACGCCCGGAAGAAAGCGCTCGAAGACCGATCTATATGGGCTCGCGGCCGGCCCGACGGGCGCTTCCTGCACATGGCCGAACACCGCCAGTGATCCGCGAGGTCGGAGCGCCATGGCCGCCTTCGCGAAGGCCGCGGCCGGGTCCACCCAATGCCAGGCCTGCGCCGATGCCACGAGATCGTATGCGCCCGCTTCAGGGACAAACGCCTCGAAGCGGCCGACTTCGTACGCCACCTTGTCCGACGCCACGCGCGCCCGCGCCTCCGCGATCAGGTTGGGGCCCGGATCGATCGCCAGCACGCGCCCCGCGCGCGCCGCGAGGTCGCCGGTCGCCTGACCCGCCCCGCAGCCAACTTCCAGCACGGCTGCGTCGGGCTCGAGGTCCGCGAGCGCCCAGAGATCGTCGTAAACGGCCGCCGGATAGCCCGGCCGCGCCTCGCCGTAGAGGCCAGCCACCGCGTCGAAGGTGTCGCGCTGCTCCATCTACTCCCCAGGTCGATAGTCGCGGACGATGTGGCCCT
This sequence comes from Phenylobacterium sp., assembly GCF_044371015.1. Taxonomy (GTDB): domain Bacteria; phylum Pseudomonadota; class Alphaproteobacteria; order Caulobacterales; family Caulobacteraceae; genus Phenylobacterium. The sequence continues at coordinate 13,658 of NZ_JBILUK010000012.1, read as the reverse complement.
TCAGCTGTTCTTCCGTAAAGCGGACCGGCTTGGTCTTCATGGCGGCGAACAGCGGCGTCTGGTCCGCAAAGTGGGGCGAGGCTTCATCCAGGGTGGCCGAACCGAACTGGTGGATGCTGGTCGAGCTCATCGCTCCCGCCCGGTCCCAGGTCACGAACATGATGAAGGTGTCGCCCGCGAGGCCGCGAAGCCGACCATCCGGATCGGGTCGGCCATAGATGGCGCGAAAGATGTCCGGGCCGCCGTCGACGGGCAGATCGACCTTGCCCCGCCGGATCCGGTTGACCTCGCCCCAGGTGGGATCGATCCGCCCGAAGTGGGTCCGCAACTCGGCCATGGTTTCCTTGAGTACGGCCACGGGCGGTCGCGCCGGAGTCTGCAGAAGCTTCAGCACGGTGAGAACGGCCAACGGCGCAGCGCGGCTGTCGCGATGGGTCCGTCGGTCCCAGTCCTTGAGCAGCGCCTGGGCCGCGGCCAGATCGGGATCGTCCTTCGCGTTGAAGGCGCCCAGCAGGGTCAGGGCCTTCGCGAGGTCTGACCGTGAGCTGAAGGTGAGGTCGTACTTGTAGGCCTCGAATTCCTCGGCGGTGATCGAGGTGTCGGCGCCATAGGTCTCGAGCGCCCGCCAGGCCCGGTTGGTCATGTTGGTCTGCAGGCCGAGGGTCTTGGAGAAGGCCCCGGGCTTGAGATCGTCGGCCTCGCTGGTCGCCTGGAACGGGGTGTTGTTGGCGTTGAACACCCATCCAGACTTCGGATTCCAGACCTGGGGAATCTTCGCGAACGGCAGCTGGGCGTTCCAGATCAGGTCCGACCGATCGCCGGGGACGACGCCCGACCAGTCGACGCCCTCCTTGCGCACCGGGTAGCGTCCGTTGTGGACGTAGCCGACGTTCCCCTTGGCGTCGCCGTAGACGTAGTTGATCGACGGCAGCACGCCCATGGCCATGGCCGCCTTCCACTCGGACAGGTTCCGCGCCTTGTTCATGGCGAAGTACTGCTCATTCTGGCGGATCTCTCCCATGCCCGCATAACGGATGGCGAACACCCCGCGGTCGTTCCGTACGACGGGCCCGTGCGCGGATCGGGCGATCTCCTTGCGCATCACGTCAAAGCCGCCGTCGGCGCGCTTGACCTTGATCTCGACCCAATGGGACTCGAACCGCTTCCAGGCGCCGTCCAGCCGGTATTCCTCGCGGTTCGCCGGATTGACCGTCAGCTGGAACACATCGGCCAGATCCGGATTGTTGACCGTCGAGGCCCAGCCCAGGTGCGCGTTGTGGCCGTGCAGCATGAATGGCCCGCCCGGAAAGAAGCCGCCCGCCACATGCCAGCCCTCATCGGTCTGGATGACCGCCTCGTACCACGCCAGCGGCCCGGTGAAGGGCTGGTGGGAGTTGACCAGAAGGCGCGTGGCGCCATCGGCTGAGCGGGAGGGCGCCACCGCCACGCCGTTGGAGCCGGTCTCCAGTTTCGGCTCGGCCAGGGCCAGCTTCTGCGCCTGCGGGCGCAGGGTCCGGCGGAACACGTCGTCCAGGCCATAGAAGCTCGGGCCCCGGAAGGTGGTCGCCGCCGCCAGATCCTGGCCCGTGATCGGCAGGAGGCCGGGCAGCACCTTGTCCGGATGCTTGGCGGCATAGGCGTTGAGGCTGGCCGCATAGGCCTCCATCACCTTGCGGGTCGCCGGCGCCAGGTCGCGGGCGTAGCGCCGCCGCACCGTGCCCCAGACGTCTTGAAGATGGACCAGGTAGTCGTTCTCGATGCCCGCTGGCCCCTTGAGCTCGGCCAGTCGACCGCGCGACTGGAAGACGGCTTCCTGAATGGTGGCGAAGTCATCCTCCGCCTGCGCCCAGGCCAGGCCGTAGGCGGCGGCGGCATCGGACTTCGCCCGGATGTGCGGGACGCCCCACTCGTCACGCCGGATCCGGACCTCATCGGCGTAGGTCGATGGCGCGGCTTCCGCCGCCGCGCCCATCAGCATCGCCGCCGCCATCGCCGTCAGGATTGTCCGCATGATCTTCCGTTCCAACTTGCAGGGACCGTCGCGACTCCCCAACGCTCGACGATAGCACTGCCGCCACGCCTTTTGACGATCCGTTGGACCTTGCGCATGATGCCACATGCTCATCACCGACACCGCCCGGCTGGAGGCGATCTACGACACGCCGCTGGCCCCCGCCTCGGTGGTCAAGGAAGCCGACCACATCACCGAGCCTTACGCCCGTCTCATCGCGGCTTCGCCTTTCGTGGCGCTGGCCACCAGCGGGCCCGAGGGTCTGGATTGCAGCCCAAGGGGCGATGGCGCGGGATTCGTGCGCATCGCCGACCCGAAGACGCTGATCCTGCCGGATCGGCGCGGCAACAATCGCATCGACAGCCTGCGCAATATCGTGCGCGATCCGAGAGTGGCGCTGCTGTTCCTGATCCCGGGTTCGGGGACGACGTTTCGGGTCAATGGCCGCGCCGTGATCTCGGCCGAGCCGGCGCTCCTGGAAAGCTTCGCGGTCGGCGGACAGCCGCCGCGCACCGCCATCGTGGTTACGGTCGAGCGCGCCTATTTTCAGTGCGCCAGGGCCATTGTGCGATCCGAACTCTGGAATCCTGACCGCCACGTGGACCCGGCGACCCTGCCGACGCCGGGCGAAATCCTGGCCGTCATGACCAACGGCGAGGTCGGCGGCAAACCCTATGACGAAGCCTGGCCCGCACGCGCGGCGGCGAGCCTCTGGTGAGCGGAGATCAAAACCAGGTCGCCGAGGACGTGATGGCGATCCTGCCGCCCTTGCTGGGCGCGCTCGACCACCTGGCCTTTGTGGCGCGCCAGTTCCATCCGCCGACGTTCGCGGACCTGATGGCGGCCGTCGGCGATCCAACAGAGGCGCTGCGCGCCGAACGCGGACGGCTTGACGCCTGGCCGCCGGAGCTTGCCGATGTGCGCGCGGCCCTGGGCGGGGCTTGCGATCAGGCGGTCCAGGGGTTCGCCCGGCTCACTGAGTCGGCTGCCGATCCCGAGGGGCCGGGCGCAGCCTATCGCGCCCTCCGCGCCCTGCCGTTAGCGCAGGAGATGCTCTATCCCCTGGCAGGCGGCCTGCCGGCGGTGAGCCGGTACTTCCTACCGGCTGGGAAACGCGACGACGCGGCTTTGATGGCGCGGCTGGCGGCGGGCCACAATCACCCGGAGCGTGGGGTGATCCATGGCGGCGGCGAGCCCGGCGCGCGGGGCGCGGTCTCGCTCTATGTGCCCGAGGACATTGACGATGGCCGCCCCCGCCCTCTGATCGTGGCGCTGCACGGCGGCGGCGGGCATGGCCGGTCGTTCCTGTGGAGCTGGCTGGCCGAGGCGCGCGGCGCGGGCGCGATCCTGGCCGCCCCGACCGCGGTCGGCCGCACCTGGGCGATCCAGGGCGAGGACCCGGACACGCCAAACCTGGCCCGCATCGCAGCCTTCATCCGTGAGCGTTGGCCGGTCGATCCGGATCGCCTGCTGCTCACCGGCATGAGCGATGGCGGCACCTTCGCCTATGTCAGCGGGCTGGAGGGCGGCTCGCCCTTCACGCATCTCGCGCCGATCTCGGCGGCCTTTCACCCGATGCTGGCCCAGTTCGCGGACCCGGACCGGTTGCGCGGCCTGCCAATCCACATCACCCACGGTGCGCTCGACTGGATGTTCCCCGCGTCGATGGCGCGGGAAGCGGCGCAGGCGCTCTCTGCGGCGGGCGCCCATGTGGTCCATCGCGAGATCGCCGACCTCAGCCACACCTATCCGCGCGAGATCAACGCCGAGATTCTGGGCTGGTTGGGATAGCCGTCAGTCCAGGCGCGCCAGTCCATCGTGGTCGGTGATGTGGGTTACGGCCGAGCCCACCATCTGCATGAACATGTCGTCGCCGCGCGGGGTCTGTTTCACGACCATCGAGGCGAAGAAGGCGGTGAGGAACAGCAGGAACGCACCCGGCGCATAGTCGCGGGCCAAGGTTTCCCGGCCATAGCCGCGCACGCCGCCGGCTTCGAGGGCCGCCAGATAGCGATCCAAAAGCTCGACTTCATGCGCGCGGCGCACCTCCGGCGGCAAGGCGCCGGCCAGGAAGTAGGCCACGTCAACCGCGCCCGAGCCCAGGCTGAGCGACTGCCAGTCGAGCACCGTCACGGCCCGCCCGCCGGCCGGTGTCGCGAACATCATGTTGTCCGGCCGATAGTCGTTGTGGGTCAAGCAGCGTGGTCCGGTCCAGATCGCGGCGAAGCGGTCGAAACGTGCGATCAGCCGCTCGCCAACCTCGATCCAGGCGGGCTCCAGCCGCTCTGCGTAGCGCGCGCGGAAACCCTGCCAGAGCATGCCGACCAGATCGCCAGTGGCCTGGCTGGCCGGAGCGGCCCGCGTTCCTGAGACCCAGGGCAGATCCTCGACGGCCGGATTTTCCCAGTGCGAGGCGTGCAGTTTGGCGGCCTCGTCGATCACCGCGCGCGCCTGGTCCAGCGTCACGCCGCGAAGCTGGTCGCCGGGCTCGGCTGGCGCCAAATCCTCCATCATCAGCACGAACTCGCCCGTCTCCTCGCGCAGTTCGGCGGCGTAGCAGCGGGGCGTGGCGATGCGGGCGGCGCCGGCCAATTGGCGGTAGAAGTGCACTTCCCTCGCATAGTTGCCGAGCATCACGCCGGTGCGGAAGCTGTCGGGATCGGCCGACGGGAACTTTCCCACAAGCGAGGCCGGCGCGCCTGGCGCCGCTGCGGCGTAGTCAAGTCGGAACCGGACGCTGTCGCCGATCTGGCCGGTGCCGATCGCCTTGGCCTGGAAGCCCGCCAGCCGGGCGTCGATCCCGTTGGCCGCCAGGAGGGCCGTGAGCCAGGCGGCGTCCACATCGCCGGGCGGGCGGATATCGATAGCGTCGGTCATTCGGGAAGCTGGTGCACGTAGACTTCATTCAGCGCGATCTCGCGACCCTTCAGGATCACCAGGTCGAAGCCGCGCATCCGTCCGCCGCCCGCGATGTCGCAATACCAGCGGCCGCAGAAGCCGTTCGCGATCTTCCAGGTCTCTTCCGGCGTGTATGTCATCGGCGGCGTCGCGCCGAACAGGCCGGTGAGATAGGCGGAGAGCGCCACGCGGCCGGTGAGCCCGCCCGCCGTCTGCGGATCCTTGTAGATGCAGTCCTCGGCGTAGAAGGCGGTCAGTCGGGGCACGTCCTTGGCGGTCCAGGCCGCCAGCCAGTCGGCGTTGAAGGCTTCGATTTCGGCCCCAGTCATGCGTGCACGCCACCCAGGATGCGAGCCTTGGCCTCCGGCGTGAAGAACTCCGGCGGCGCGATCTCAGGGCCGGCCATGACCACGAAGCCGTGCAGGCCGAGGCTTGGATCGGCGGCGGCGCGTTCGTGGTGGCTGCGCCGCCGTTCGGCGGCGGCTTCGCCGAATTCCATGTCCAACGCCGAGGTGATCGAGGCGGCATGGCGTAACCGTCGCATTCGCTCGGCGCGCTCCTCGACATAGGGAACCAGGGCCGCTCGACTCCAGTCGTCGGAAGCCTTCAGGATGTCACTGACCAGCCGCACGTCGCGATAGGTGATCGACAGTCCCAGACCGATGATCGGGTCGTTCCAGCCGGCGGCGTCGCCGATCAGCACTCCGCCTTCGAAGGTCGGGTCGTCGGTCCAGGCGTCGGCGTTGATGTAGCTGTAGAGCGGACCGGCCGGGCGACCCTCCACCAGCTGGCGATTGGCCGGACTACAGCCCATCGCAAAGGCGTCGAGGAACCGCCGGGCCGCGTCCGGCCCTCGGAACCGCTGCGCCTGGTCCAAAGCATAGCCGCCATAGACCCTTACCCTTCCGTCGCCCTGAGGGAAGGCCAGGAAGCCGAAGTCGCCTTCGGTGCCGATCGCCTGCAGAGTCGGGTCCCAGCCCTCGGCCGCCTCGACCAGCAGCCCGGCGAACCAATGGTGCGGCGTATCCTGGTGCAGCGTTATCCTCGCCGCCTCACGCACCTGCGAGGTGCGACCATCTGCGCCGACGATCAGCCGCGCCGTGGCTGTGACCTCCGCCTCGCCGTCGCGGAACACCACGCTGGGCGCCGCGCCCGGGTTGACCGAGATCACCTCGATCCCGCGCCGCGCGTCCGCGCCGGCGTCCCGTGCGGCGTCGAACAGCAGCTGGCAATGCTTGGGGTGGCCCAGGCACAGCGGCCCCGGGACGTCCGGCAGGAAAATGCCCAACGGCAGGGTGCGGGTCTCGGAGGCCTCGGGCGTGCGTGTTTCGTCGTAGGTGATGTGCCGCGTGATGTGGTGCCCGCCAGCCGCGATCAGTCGATCATAGAGGCCGACCCGACGGGTCTCTGCGACGCCCCATGGCGCGATCCACTCGCCACGCACCCGATCCTCGTACACCTCGGAGCGCTCCAGAAGCAGCACCTTGCGGCCGGCCCGCGTCATGACCTCGGCCAGCGCCGAACCGCCGATGCCGCCGCCGACGATGATCAGGTCATAGTCCGCCATGCTAAGGTCCTCCTCAGACCAGGGTCTCGAACTCGTCGACCAGACGTTCGATCTGGCGCACGCCCGCCGCCCAGAACGCCTTTTCGCGCGGATTGAGCCCGAACACCGCCAGCGCCTCGACATAGGTGCGGGTGCCGCCGCCCGAGAGGAGCGTCTCGTAGAGCGGCGCGAAACCGGCCGGATCCTCCCGCCGCTTCTCCATCAGCCCGCGCACCAGGAGGTCCCCGAATGCGTAGGCATAGACGTAGAACGGCGCGTGCACGAAGTGGCTGATATAGGCCCAGTAGGATCTGTAGCCCTTGTCCAGCCGGATGGCGGGCCCAAGGCTCTCAGCCATGATCTCCATCCACAGGTCGCCGATCTGATCGGTCGACAGTTCGCCCTCGGCGCGCGCGGCATGAAACCGGGTCTCGAAGCGGTGGAAGGCGATCTGGCGGAAGACGGTGTTGATCGCGTCCTCGATCTTGCCGGCCAGCAGTCCCCGGCGCTCGGCGGGCGTGGCCTCCGCCAGCAATTTCTCGAACACCAACCCTTCACCGAAGATCGACGCGGTTTCGGCCAGCGTGAGGGGCGTGTCTGCCAGCAGGGTGCCCAGAGGCTGGCAGAAGGTCTGATGCACCGCATGGCCCAGTTCATGCGCCAGGGTCAGCACATCCCGCCGCTCGCCCATGTAGTTCATGAACACGAAGGGGTGCGTGTCGGCCGTCACCGGGTGTGAATAGGCGCCGGACTGTTTGCCGGCGCGCGGGCGGGCGTCGATCCACGGCCGGTCGAAGAAGATCCGCGCAGTGTCGGCGAAGCGGGGCGCGAGCGCCTGGAAGCTCTCCAGTACGATGCCGCGCGCCTCGTCCCAGCCATAGGTGCGGGGCGGCGTCTGATCGAGCGGGGCGTTGCGGTCCCAATGATCGAGCTGAGTCACGCCCATGATCTTGGCCTTGAGCCGATAGTAGCGGTGGCTGACCGAGGCGTAGCCCTCGACCACGGCCGCCTCCAGCGCCTCGACTGCGTCGGCGTCGACCTCATTGGCAAGGTGGCGTGAGGCGGCCGGGCTGGGGTACTTGCGCCAGCGATCCTCCACCTGCTTTTCGAAGGCCAGCGTGTTGAGCGACAGCGCCAGCGTCGGCGTGCGTTCCTTCAGCGCCCGCGCCAGCGCGCCGGCCGCGGCTTTGCGCCGCGCCGGGTCGGAATCGGACATCCGGTTCAGCAGTTCCGGCAGCGTCAGGGTCTCGCCCTCGACCCGCGCCGAGAGCCGGGCCAGGGTCTCGTCGGACAGCCGCGACCAGTTGGCGACAGCGGGCGCCTTGTCGATCAGCAGGCGTTCCAACTCCGCCGACAGTTCATGCGGCCGGCCGGCGCGCACGCGCCTGAGCCAGGGACGCCACCGTTGGGCGGGCACATGGGCCCGCATGGCCTCCTCAAGCTCGACGTCGTCGAGTTGGTTGATCTCCAGGGTGAAGAACAGGCTGAGCTGGGCGATCTGGGCCGAGCGGGCGCGCTGGTCGGCTTCGAACTTCGACCAAGCGGCGTCATCGCGCGCCGTCGACGCCGATAGCGAGCCGAACGCGCCCACCCGCCAAAGGGCGTTGGTGGCCTGTTCATAGAGGTCGATACCCCGATCCAGGATGCCGCCCAGCTCGGCCGGTCTTGAGCGGGTCGCGACCATTCGGCCTTCAAGCTTGGCCAGTTCGCGGTTCAGCGCCTCGGCTTTGTCGAGATCGGCGGCGATCCGGGGGTCGTCCCGGCCGGTGTAGAGATCATCCAGCCGCCATTGAGGCAGCATGTCGGTCTTGAAGGGCGCGTTCATGCACCGAAGTTAGGGCGACGCCGGTCGCGGGACCAGCCCGACGCTACGTCATTCGGCGGCCTTCCCGTTCCGCTGAACCCATCCCGAGTTCCGCGCCGGTTCCGCCGGCGACCCGCCTCAGTCCTCGCGCGCCCGCTTCTTTCGGAAGCTGGGGTTCAGCACCTTCTTGCGCAGGCGGATCGATTTGGGCGTCACTTCGACCAGCTCGTCTTCTTCAATGTAAGCGATGGCCTGTTCGAGGGTCGGGCGGCGCGGCGGCGTCAGGCGTACGGCCTCGTCCTTGCCGGAGGCGCGGACGTTGGTCAGCTGCTTGGCCTTCATCGGATTGACGTCGAGGTCGTCCGAGCGGCTGTTCTCGCCGATGATCATGCCCTGGTAGGTCTTCTCGCCGGCGCCGACGAACATGAAGCCGCGATCTTCCAGGTTCCAAAGCGCGAAGGCCGCCGTCTCGCCATCAGAGTTGGAGACCAGCACGCCCTTGCGGCCCGCGTCGATGGGACCCTTGTAGGGTTCATAGTGGCTGAACACGCGGTTCAGCACGCCTGATCCCCGCGTGTCTGTCAGGAACTCGCCCTGATAGCCGATCAGCGAGCGCGACGGGCTCATCAGGCTGATGCGGGTCTTGCCGGCCCCCGAGGGCGCCATGTCCTTCAGCTCCGCCTTCCGGGCGGAAAGCTTCTCGATGACGATGCCGGTGAACTCCTCGTCCACATCGATCATCACCTCCTCGACAGGCTCCAGGCGCTCCCCGGTCTCAGGGTCCTCCTGAAACACCACGCGTGGTCGGCTGATGGAGACCTCGAACCCTTCACGACGCATGCTCTCGATCAGCACGCCCAGTTGCAGTTCGCCCCGGCCGGCCACCTCGTAGGCGTCCTTGTCCGGCGACTCGGTGACCCGGATCGCCACGTTGGACTGGGCTTCCTTCAGCAGGCGGTCGCGAATCACCCGGCTCTGCACCTTATCGCCTTCACGACCGGCGAGCGGGCTGTCGTTGACGCTGACGGTCATCGAGATCGTGGGGGGGTCGATGGGCTGTGCGGGCAGGGCCTCGGTCACCTCGAGCGCGCACAGGGTGTCGGCGACGGTGGCCTTGCTGAGCCCAGCGATGGCGACGATGTCGCCGGCCTCGGCGTCTTCGATCGGCTGGCGCTTCAGGCCGCGGAAGGCCAGCACCTTGGTGATGCGGCCCCGCTCGATTTCCTTGCCGTCGATGCCCAGGGCGTGAATCGCCAGGCCGGGAACCGCCCTGCCGCTCTCGATACGGCCGGTCAGCAGGCGACCCAGGAACGGGTCGTTCTCGATCAGCACCGAAAGGATCTGGAACGGCTCGTCCTTGCGCGTCTCGGCCTTGGGCGGCGGCACGTGGTCGACGATCAGGTCGAACAGCGGGCTGAGGTTGTCATTGGGCTTCGCGAGATCCAGCGTCGCCCAGCCGTTCTTTCCCGAGGCGTAGATGTGCGGGAAGTCGAGCTGCTCGTCTGTGGCGCCCATGGCCGCGAACAGGTCAAAGGCGTCGTTCAGCACCCGGTCGGGATCGGCGTGCGGACGGTCGACCTTGTTGAGGCAGAGGATCGGGCGCAGGCCCATCTTCAGCGCCTTGCCGAGCACGAACTTGGTTTGTGGCATCACGCCTTCCTCGGCGTCGACCAGCAGGACGCAGCCGTCCACCATGCCCAGGATCCGTTCCACCTCGCCGCCGAAGTCCGCATGCCCCGGCGTGTCGATGATGTTGATGCGCGTCTCGCCGGCCCGGCCGTTCCACAACACGGAGGTGCACTTGGCCAGGATGGTGATGCCGCGTTCGCGCTCCTGATCGTTGGAGTCCATCGCGCGTTCCACCGTCGCCTCGTTGGCGCGGAACACCCCGGACTGGGCGAGAAGCTGGTCGACCAGCGTGGTCTTGCCATGGTCGACGTGGGCGATGATGGCGATGTTTCGGAGCGACATGGGAACGGTTCGGACTTTCGCGGGCGGCGCGCGCTTTTAGGGGAAGCCGGCCCCCACCGCCACCCCTCGGCGGCGATCTTTGTGTGCGGTGCACAATCTTCCGCGAGAATCCGGCTTGCGCTTTGTGCATCGCATCCTAATTTGTCCGGACAAGACGCCCCTGGCGTCTTGGTCCCCACCCTTGGTTTGGCGGGGGCGTTTCCTCCCAAAACGACTGCCGCGCCCCGCCAGGGGCGCGGTTTCTTTTTTCAGCCGGGCCGAAGCGCGCTCCAGTCCGCCGCGGCCAGCGCGGCGGTAAATCCGTCGAGGTCGGCGCGCAGGCGCTCGAAGCCGTCTGTGGGCTCCAGCGTCGTCTCATCCAGATAGAGCGCCCGGTTGATCTCGATCTGCAGGGCGTGAACGCGCCGCTGCGGCCGGCCGTAGTGCTCGGTGGTGTAGCCGCCGGCATAGGGCGCATTGCGCGCCACCCGATAGCCCAGCCGCTCCAGCTCCCGCTCCGCCCGGGTGGGCAGCACGGCGGCGCAGGCGGCGCCGAAACGGTCGCCCAGCACCATGTCGCAGGACCTCGAGTCGCGGCCGCCGGACCGCGCGGCGGCTGAGGGCATGGAGTGCCAGTCGACAAGAATGGCGAAACCATGCGCCGCGCGCGCCGCCTCGACCAGGCTCTCCAGGGCGGCGTGGTAGGGCCGGTGCGCGGCCTCGATGCGTCCCTTGGCCTCGGCGAAGGTGAGCTTACGGCGATAGATCTCCTGGCCCTCGGAAACCACGCGGGCGATGGCGCCCAGACCGGCCGCGACTCGGGCCGTCCGCGCCCGGGCGAAGGCCGGGAGCTCGTCGGCGAACATCCCCTGATCCAGCTCGAAGGGTTCTCGGTTGAGGTCGATATAGGCCCGCGCATAGGCCGCCGAGATCACCGCCGCGCCATGGGCGGTGGCGCTGGCGATCAGTTCGTCCACCAGCACGTCCTCGGATCGGCGAATCGCGTGGGCGTCGAGCCGGGCCGCATCCATCATGTCGTTGGGATAGACCCTCCCGGAGTGCGGCGAGGCGAAGATCAGCGGGCTGGGCGCCGCGCCCTCCGGTCCGGCGCGGCGGAGCGTGAAAGCGCTCGCGACGGCCGGCGCAGCCGTCGGTTCGTCCAGGCTCGGTGTCAGGGCGCGCATCGGCCCATAGAGCCCGCGCCGCGGGCCGGCGTCAAAGGCTTGCGCGCGAGGCGGGAACCCGCCCGTCATCAAACGCCTTTACGCTTCTCGAACCATTCCACCCCATCTGGTGGAGACCATGTCGCGCATCCTCCTTGCCGAAGACGACGATTCCCTCCGCGGTTTCCTGGCGCGGGCGCTGGAACGCGCCGGTCACGACGTCACCGCCTGTCCCGATGGCGAGGAAGCGGTCGCTCATCTCGACCAGCCCTGGGATCTGCTGCTGACCGACATCGTCATGCCCGGCATCGACGGCATCGAGGTGGCGCGTCAGGCCGCTCAGAAACACCCGGGCCTGCGGATCATGTTCATCACCGGCTTCGCCGCTGTGGCCCTCACCGCCGGCGAGAAGGCCCCGGCCGGCGCCAAGGTGCTGTCCAAGCCTATCCACCTGCGCGAAATCGTCACCGAAGTGGAGCGGATGATCGCCGCCTGAGCGCTGACGCCCAGCCGCGCTTGCGAAGGCCGGGGTCGCTCGGTATATCCCCGCCTTCCCGATGGCGTGCCACTTGGCAAGGACGCGTAGCTCAGCGGGAGAGCACCTCGTTGACATCGAGGGGGTCACAGGTTCAATCCCTGTCGCGTCCACCATCCTTCTCCGGATTTCGCCCGCGCCCAAGTCCGGCCCGAACGGCCTAAACCCCAATCTCCAGGACCACGTGATTGCGTCCACCGCTCCGGCGGTAGGCCGCGACGCGAGTCCAGGCCCGGATCAGCGCCAGACCGGCGCCGCCGCCGCGCTCGATGTTCGGTTCGTCGAAAAGGGCCGTTCGCGGGTCAAAGGGCGCGCCCGCGTCGCTCGCCGTTAGCCGGGCCCCGCCGCCTGCCCGCTCAAGCCGCAGCACAATCCGGCTGCCGACCGGCGGATCGCCGTGCTCGACCACATTCACCGTCCACTCCTCGAGCACGATGGCCAGCCGATCCGCGAGGTCCGCATGGACCCGGTGCTCCCGCGCGAAGGCCCGCGCCAGCCCGATGGCGCGACGCGCGGCGGCCGCGTCGGCGCGGGGGCGTGCGACGAACGGTCTCAGGGTCTGGGTCGGGGCGGGAAGCTGGGCTATGAGTGTGGACACGTTCGGGGAGGTTGAGATGCGCAAGGCGCTGCTTGCAGGATTGCTCATGGTCGGCGCGCTGTCGACGGCGAGCGCGGCCGTGGCTGAGATCGGCCGCATCAAGTCGGTGGCTGGAACCGCAAGTGTCATGCGCGGCAAATCCGTGACCCCGGCCACGCTCGGCTACCAGCTGCTGGTGTCTGACGTGCTGCAGACCGGCGCCAACGGCCGCATCGGCATAACCTTCGCCGACAACAGCCGCTTTTCCATCGGGCCCAACACCCGGATCTCGCTGACCCAGTTCGAGTTCAACGACACCACTCACAAGGGCCGCTCGCTGACCACTGTGGATCGCGGCGCCCTGGGCATTGTCTCGGGACAGATCGCCAAAGAGAACCGCGATGGCATGAAGGTGCGCACACCCACCTCGTTGCTGGCCGCGCGCGGCACGACCTTCGTGGTTGAAGTGCCATGAGAGGCGCATGGATTGCGTCGGTAGCCGCGCTCGCTTTGGCGGGATGCGCCAGCGGTCGGGTCAGCCTGTTCGAAGACGCGCCCGGAGTAACCGGCGCGGTCGCGGTGTTCGACGGCAAGACCGAGGCCGAGCGCGGCGTGCTCGACAAGCCCAACACCCAGGCCGTTCTTGGCGGGCGAACCGTCGAGCCCCGGACGATCGCGCCGGGCCGTTACGCCGACCTGCTCGCCCGGATGCCGGCCGCGCCACGCGTTTACATGCTCTACTTCAAGGAAGGCTCGACCGACCTCACCGACGAGTCGCAACCGATCCTCACGGCGCTCAAGGCGGTCGTTGACCGCAACTCAGAGGTCCAGATCACCGGCCATACCGATACGGTCGGCGAACCCGAGCTGAACGACGGACTGTCGCGCGACCGGGCCACCGAGATCCGGGCCGCGCTCGTCCGACAGGGCCTGCCCGTGGAGAACGCCCGGGTCACCGGTCGGGGTGAACGCGAGCTGCGCGTGCCCACCGCCGACGGCGTCAGCGAACCCGCCAACCGGCGAGTCGAAGTCATCCTCAGGTAGCCGCCCGGCGGCGCACCGCCAGCAGGGTCAGGTCGTCGCTGGGCTCGGCGCCGGCCTCGAACGCCCGCACCGCCGCGACGAGCCGATCCAGGAGCTCGCCGGCGCTGGTGGTCTCGCGGGCCGCCATACT
>NZ_JBILUK010000011.1:0-32856 GCF_044371015.1 Phenylobacterium sp. | reverse complement strand
CTTGAGCAGGATCTCAAGGCCGTTGGTGTCGCCGACCGGCGCGAACTCGAAGTTGTGGTTGTGGTAGCCGACCTGGAGTCCCCGCGCCTTGAGCGTCTTGCCGACGCCGTTCAGGAAGTCGGCGTTCATCTTCCAGTCGTCGGCGGTGAGCTCGACCGCCAGGCGCCGCAACAGGCCGCCGACGCCGCCGGGGGTGGGGCTGGTCAGGTAGCGGTCGGGCACGCGGAGGATGGGGGCCACGGCGGTCTTGACGCCGATGGCGGCGAGCTTGTCGGCCAGGGCGTTTAGATCGCCGTCGAGGCCGCCGTCCGGGCCGACAGCGCGGGGCTGGATGTGAGCCGAGGCGCAGGTGAGGCCCACCTTGTCGAGCGCCTTGCGGATATCGGCGCCGGACCGGCCGAGGAAGCCCGGGAACTCGACCGCGCGGTAACCCATGGCCGCGACTGCCGCCAGGGTCCCGTCGAGGTCCTTCGCGATCTCGGGCGCCAGCGTGTAGAGCTGGATGCCGATGGGCAGCTTCTTCTGCTGGAAGAACGGCCGCGACGCCGCGCTCGCGGACCCGCCGGTCACAGCCAGACCCAGGCCGGCGGCAAGCAGGCCGCGCCGGTGAAGATCGGTCGAGGTTTGGGGCACGGGTTGGCTCCTTGGAAATGTTGCGACGCGGGCCCCCTCCACCCCGCTGCGCGGGGTCCCCCTCCCCCGGTGAGGGAGGAAGGGCGTGTCTTCGTCCTCCCCCTCAGGGGGAGGTGGCCGCGAAGCGGACGGAGGGGAGTCATGTGACGGGCGCCTCCGAAGGCGCGCGCTCGGGCGGCTTGAAGGCGAAGGCCAGCAGCAGGGCGGCGACCAGGGCCATTCCGGTCGGGACCAGGAACAGGCTCGTGTAGTCGACCGCCGGCGTCCCGTCCGGGCCCGGTGCGCTGAGGCGGGCCGAAAGCGCCGGGAACAGGAAGCTGGCGACCACGTTGCCGACCCCCAGGATCAGGAGGTTGAAGAGGCCCTGGGCCGAGGCGCGCACATCCTTGGGGAAGACGGCGTCGACGAAGATGTACACCGTGGCGAAGAAGAAGGCGTAGCAGACGCCGTGCAGCAGCTGCACGGAGATGATCACCGGCACGCTGTCGGCCATGAAGGCGAAGACGGCGAAGCGCGCGGCGTGGCCCAGCACGCCGACGATCATGGTGACCTTCCAGCCAAGCTTCACCAGCACCGGCCCGAGGACCAGCATCGTTCCGATCTCGGCCAGTTGGCCGAGCGACAGCACGATCATCGAAAGGTTGCCGGCGATGCCGACCCGGTTGGTCAGAAAGGCGTCGGCCATCACGAAATAGCCGTTGTGGATCACGCTATCGATGAAGGTGACGATGAACAGCACCGCGACGAAGGGGGTGGCGAGCAGACCCAAGGCGCGCCGCCAGGCCAGGGCGTCGAGGCCGGCCTCCGCCTTTTTTGGCGGGGTGTGAGGGAGCGTCAGGCTGTAGGCGGCGAGCGCGAAGGAGACGAGCGCCGCGACCAGGAAGATCCAGCGCATGTGTTCGACGTCGGCGGCGCCGGCCAGCAGGAACACGAACGGCCAGCTGACCAGCATCCACCCCACCGTGCCGCCCATCCGCACCACGCCGAAGTCGCGGGCCGGGTCCTTGAGGTTGGCGAAGGCGATGGCGTTGGTGACCGACAACGTCGGCACATAGAGCAGGCTGAACACCAGGTAGCCCAGGAAGAACGGCCAGAAGGTGGTGGCGAAGGCGGTGACCACCAGGGCGACGCCGCCCAGCAGATGGCTGGCGGCGAGGAACCGCTCGGCGGCGAAGGTGCGGTCGGCGAACTGGTTGGAGAAGAAGATGCCCGCCAGCGCCGCTACGCCCCAGGACGAGCCGACCAGCGACTGCTGCCAGGGCGTGAAGCCCAAGAGGCCCATGTAGGGGAAGAGTTTCGGCGCCCAGGCGCCCCAGACGGCGAGCTGGAGCACCATCATGATGAACAGGCGCGTCTTGACGCTCATGGAGCGTTGTCTCCCCCCCGGAGGTGTTTGACCGGACATTGCCCCGGGACAGGGCAGAGGGGAACCACGGAACGCACGGAACTCACCGAAGGGGCGCGCCTCCCAGCCACCGGCGTCATCCCGGAACGCGCGCAAGCGCGTGTCCGGGACTCAGCGGCAGGGGCGCTGGGACGGTTGGGTGCGGTGGTAAGGTCGTGGGGGCTGGGTCCCGGCTCTCCGACCCGCGGTGCGGGCCTGCGGCCGGGAAGACGCGGGCGCCGGGTTCAGGCGGAACTCAGCACCGGCGCGGAATGGGTGTTGGCCGGGATCATCACCGGAGGCAGCACGGGTGTGTAGGGTTCGCGCGGGGGCGCGCGGAACCTTGCGGCCTGGGGCTCGTCGGTGGGGTCGTCGGACTCCACGACGAGCGGCAGGTCGGTATCCGGCAGACCGAGGCGGCGGCGCAGGCGGGCGATCACCTCTTCCAACGGCGCGTCGAGCAGCTCGGGGCCGATCAGGCGGGCGTCGAGACGCTCGTGGAGGTCGTTGAGCCAGGTCGGATGGCTCCGGCCGGAGGCAGCCTCGGCGCGGCGGATTTCACGGCGCAGATGGACCGTCACCAGCCGGCGGCGGCGCTCCAGCGCCGCGTCGCGCTCGGCCCGGAAGGCGGCTTCGAGCCCGCGCGCCAGCCGGGCCTCCAGGAGGATGGCGGCGCGCATCGTGCGGGCGGCGTCGTTGAAGGCGCGCTCGGCCTGGGCGCGTTGGTCCTGGGTTTGCGCCTCAACCGCCTCCTGCCCCCGGGCGCAGACGATCCGGTGCGCATGCGCCGCCGCATCGGCCAGCATCCGCGCATGGCGCTCGGCCATGGTCTCGCGGGCGACCTCAGGGCTGTGGGCGGGATCGGACACGGAGGAAACAGAACATAACGGGAACAATAAGTCAAGTCCTGAGGGCGACTTATCTGCCGCAGAGATCGCGGAGAGCGCGGTGCGGCAGGTGTTGTCCCCAACGCGCGCGCTTCTTCCACCGTCATCCCCCGGTTCGTCCGGGGGATCCATGGTGATGGCGGGCACCGCTCAAGCCAGCCTTGGCTCTGAAAGCGATCACGTGCTCCCTTGCGGCGGAGAAATGGATCCCCCGGACGAGCCGGGGGATGACGGACTTGGGGGCTAGTGCGGTCGCGGCGTCACGACACCCCTCCCCGACGCGAAGCGCGCAGGAGGGGCTGGGGGTGGGCCGGCTGGGTCGTCGGGTTCACGCCGGATCAGAGGTCGAGGGCCCTTGGCGTCGCGGCCTACAGCCCCAACGGCCGATAGGGGCCCAGGATCAATTGTTCAAACACGCCCACGCCCACCTGGTCCGGTTGGCCGGGGACGCTGAGCGTCGCTTCACTGATGGCCTGGATGTGCAGGTTGCTCATGTCGGCGCGGTCGAAGTTTTCGCAATCCAGGTCTTCGCGCGCGACGGCCAGTTCGCCCTTGAGCGCGCCGTGGCGCCATTCGCCGCCATAGCCGATGCCGCGCATCAGGAAGGTGGACTTGGGTTTCAGTGTCACGGTGGCCGCGCCCTGGTCCATCGGGATGGTCAGGACGCCCCCCTTGGCGTGGCGGGTTCCGGGGATGAGGTCGGTGGCCATGGTGGCGGTGTCGGTGTGATGGCCGCCGTGCGGGCCGGCCCCGTCGGGCAGGATCACCGCGCGGGTGTTCCAGGGCGTGCCGTCCGGATCGGCGTTGTTGTGGAAATAGACGCTCCGGTCGGCGAAGTTGATCGGCGTCCACTGCCAGAAGAAGCCGGCGATGCCGCCGCCCGGCGTGGGTTGGCTGTCGGGCGCGCCGACCGGGCGGATGCCCCAGGAGCGGTCGCGCGTGCCGAGCCAGCCTGAGGCGTCGCTGCGCACACCGTCGACCTCGACCCAGCCGGAGACGTGGGTGTTCTGGGTGAGGCGGGTGTAGTCCATGAACAGGCGCGGGCCGTTGCGCTTGACGAAGCGCGGCTCCTCCACCGGAAAGGCGCGGCCCTCGAAGGTGAGGTCGGCGGCGATGCAGTTGGTCGGCTCGACCACCACGCGCAGGCGCTGCAGCGGCTCGAGCACCTCGATGCGGATCGGCCCGACCCGGGTGTCCATCCGCTCCATGCCCAGGATGCGCGAGGCGTGGAGGCAGCTTTCCTTGCCGTCCTTGACCACCGCGATGTGGGCGTCGGCGACGTTGAGCGCCGGATAGACCCCGAAGGCGATGGCGGCGAACACCGAGCCGTCGGGCGCATAGGCGTTGAAGAAGTAGCGATCGTAGAAGTTGCGGTCGGAGCCCGCGAAGGCGATGGGTTCCGGCGTCTGGTGGATGGGATAGTCGTCGCCCCGGGTCAGCATGGCTTCCTCGTCTCGATGTTGGCTCGCCTCGATGTTGGCTCGCACTGATGTTGACGCGCGGTCACGCTTGCGGGCGGGCGCGCGGCAGTGTCTCTATCCGCCGAAGATAGGATCAAACGAGAGGCGCCGTCCCGCGTGACCTCGCGTCACGCCGGCGGCGAATGTGCCATGAGCGTGATGACCGCCGCCGACCACCGCATCCCCGCCGACCACGCCTTCAACCTCGTGGACCCTGCCGCCTATGCGGACGGGCGGACGCTGGAGACCTATCGGTGGCTTCGCAAGAACGAGCCGCTGGGTGTGGCCGAGGTGGAGGGGGTCGATCCGTTCTGGGTTGTGACCCGCCACGCCGACATCCTGGAGATCAGCCGGCAGAACGACCTGTTCCACAACGGCGACCGCAATCCGGTGCTGACCAGCCAGGCGGCCGACAAACGGGTGCGCGAGATGATGGGCGGCAGCCCGCACCTGCTGCGCACCCTGATCCACATGGATGCGCCGGACCATCACAAGTATCGGGCGCTGACCCAGGCGTGGTTCATGCCGCAGAACCTGAAAAAGCTGGAGGACGACATCCGGGTCATCGCCCGGGCGGCGGTGGACGGCATGGCGGCCAAGGGCGGGACCTGCGACTTCGTCAACGAGGTGGCGCTCTATTTCCCGCTGCGGGTGATCATGAAGATCCTGGGCGTGCCGGAGAGCGACGAGCCGCGCATGCTGAAGCTGACCCAGGAGCTGTTCGGGGCCACCGACCCGGAGCTGGGCCGTCGCGCCAAGGCCGGCGAGGCCGACAAGCCGGCTGAGGAACGCCAGATGGACTTCGGTGTGATCACCGACTTCTTCGAGTACTTCCGCAAGCTGTCGGAGGCCCGGCGCGCCAACCCCACCGAGGACCTCGCCTCGGTCATCGCCAACTCGAAGATCGACGGCCAGCCGATCTCGGACCTGGAGGCGATGAGTTACTACATCATCGTCGCCACGGCCGGGCATGACACGACGAGTTCGTCGACCGGCGGGGCGATGTGGGGGCTGGCGGAGAACCCCGCCGAGTTCAAGAAGCTGAAGGCCGATCTGTCGCTGATCCCGAGCCTGGTGGACGAGTCGATCCGCTGGACGACGCCGGTGAAGACCTTCATGCGCACCGTGACCCAGGACATGGACTTCGCCGGCCGGTCGTTCAAAGCCAATGACTGGCTGATGCTCTGCTATGCCTCAGGCAACCGCGACGAAGCGGTGTTCGAGGCGCCCGACGCCTTCCGGATCGATCGCGGCCCCGCCAAGCACATCGCCTTCGGCTATGGCGCGCACCTGTGCATCGGCCAGCACCTGGCCAAGATGGAGATGCGCATCCTCTGGGAAGAGATGATCCCGCGCCTGAAGTCGGTCGAACTCGCCGGTGAGCCGGCGCTGAGCGAAGCGTTCTTCGTCAACGGCCCCAAGCGCCTGCCGATCCGCTTCGAGATGGCCTGACGGGCGGCATGACCCATCCGCTGGAGCCGCGCCTGGCGGCCTATATCGCCTCGCGGATACCGGGCGCGACGGACGTGGCGGTGCGGGAGCTTTCGCGGATTTCCGGCGGGGCCAGCCGCGAGACCTATCGGTTTGTGCTGGATTGGCGCGAGGGGGCTGAGGCGCGGTCGCGACGACTGATCCTGCGGCGCGATCCGCCGGCCAGCCTGATCGACACCGAGCGGCGGGTGGAGTTCGAGGCCTATCGGGCGTTCCGGGGCTCGGCCGTGCCGGTGCCGGAGATGCTGTGGCTGGAGGAAGGGTCGGACGCGCTCGACCATCCGTTCTTCATCGCCGAGGAGATCGCGGGGTTTCAGGCCGCGCCGCAGTTGTTGTTGTCAGGCGCCTACGATGCGGCCCTACCCAGGCTGGCCGAGCGAAAGTGGTCGATCCTGGGGGAGATCGCGCGGGCCGATCCCGCCCCGCTGCGCGGGATCGTGCCGGAGCCCGCGCCCGGGGACTGCTGGCGCCGCGAGCTGGACCACTGGGCTGGGCTGATCGATCGCGATGCCGCGGCGCCCATGCCGATCACCCAGGCGGCGATCCGCTGGCTGCGCGCCAACCCGCCGCCGCCGGCGCAGAAGGTCGGGATCGTCCACGGCGACTTCCGGACCGGCAACTTCCTCTATGACGCGGCGGGCGAGATTCACGGCGTGCTGGACTGGGAGATGTGCCACCTGGGCGATCCACTGGAGGACCTGGGCTGGAGTCTGCAGCCCGTGTGGAGCTTCGGCCGCACGGGCAAGGCCGGCGGCCTGGTTCCGGCGCGCGAGGCGGTGGCGTTGTGGGAGCGCGCCTCGGGGCTGAAGGCCGATCCGGCCGCCCTGCACTGGTGGACGCTGTTCAACTGCGTGAAGGGACAGGGAATCTGGGTCGGCTCGGCGGCGGCCTTCAACCGGGGAGCCAACCGGGCGCCGATCATGATCTATCCGGCCTGGTGGCTGATCAATGCTCAGGACCGGGCCATCCTGCAGGTGATGGGCAAGCTATGAACCCGACCGTTCCCGCCGTGCTGGCTGAACTGGCCGCGCTGTCGATCCGCAACGCGCAGCCCGGCGTGCCCGACGCGGAGCGGGCCGGGGAGCTGGGGCTCGCCGCCGGCCTGCTCGGCATGGCGGCGGAGATGTGGGACCGGCAGGCGGCGATCCTGGTGGACGAGAACCGGGCGCTGCGGGCTTTGCTGGGCGAGACCGGCGGCGACCCCGACCTGCGGCTCTCCGTGCTGCACGCCGAGAACGACCGGTTGCGCGCCGCGCTGATCACGGCGCACGCTGAGGCCGAAGCGGCCGGCGATCGTGTCCGCGAGGACGCGATCTGGGCGGAACTGGTCGCCTCGACCGAGCGGCGAAGATTGTCGACCGCGCCGGTGTGAGGGGTCAGTCGCCGACGAGGCGGTCCACCAGGGCCGGATCGGCCTCCCGCACCCAGCATTCCAGCAGGCGGCCCTCGCCCACGCGATAGACCAGCGTCCGCTCAACCTCTGTACGCGCGGCGCCGTGGCCCAGCCGCTCGACGGCGATGATCGCGCCGCGGGTCTCGCCCGCCAGAATGTCGACGACCTCAACCAGTTCCCGATTGGTGCGCCGCGACATCTCGGCCAGCGCAGCCAACGCCGCCGGCTTGCCCACATGGGAGCCCGCCAGCCCGTGGCCGCCGCTCCAGTGAAGGACGACGGCGTCGTCGTAGAGGCCGATGAGCGTCGCCAGATCACCATCGCGCCAGGCCATCGCATAGGCGCGTAGTGTGGTTTCTATCTCAGACCCAGTCATTGGCGGCTCTCCGGCGCGACGGCGAGCCTTATCGCACTTGGACCGCGCGCCAACCATGACGTCAAAGGTAGGACGGAGTTGCAGTTTTCGGCCCCTTACGATAGGTAAGGAACGCATCGGAGTGGGCCATGGCAACGGCGACGGTCACGAGCAAAGGCCAGATCACCATCCCGGCGGAGACGCGCGAGCGCCTCCGGCTCAAGGTGGGCAGCAAGATCGATTTCGTCGAGAACCGGGACGGCGAGATCGTGCTGCGGCCACGCAGAGGCGATATCCGGAAGCTCAAGACGCTGCTCAACTACACCGGCCCGACGGTCACGGTGGAAGAGATGGACGAGGCCATCGCCGAGGCGGCGGTCGCTCGGTACCGGCGATCTTCAGAGTGATCAATCTCGATACCAACATCCTTGTTCGCTACATCGCCCGAGATGACCTTCAACAGACTGCAGCGGCGACGGATCTGATCGAGACCCGCCTTTCGGAGCGAGACCCGGGCTACGTCTCGATGATTGCGCTGGTTGAGTTCTGCTGGGTGCTCGAGCGGGCCTATTCGGCGGAACCTCAACTGATCGAGGCGGCCGTTTCGCAACTCCTCGAAAGCCCGGTGATTGAGGTGGAACGCTCCGATCTGGTCGTGGAGGCCCTGGCCCTGTCGCACCGTGATTTTTCGGATCGCCTGCTGCACCTCGCCGGCTTATCCGCGGGCGCAACGAAGACCCTGACCTTCGACCGCCGCTTCGCGCGGTTGGACGGCGTCGACCTGCTGACCTGACCCAACGCCCACCAGAATAGCGGCTCGGGTCTTGACTTGCCGGCCGCCGTTGCCGACGAGACGAGCAAACCGATTGTTCGAACAACCGAGGGAGGGGACGCCTATGCCGTCACGCATGTTGCCCGAGCCGACGCCGGAGACCCGGCACTTCTGGGAGGGCGCGCTGAACGGCGAACTGCTGCTCCAGCGCAATCGCGAGACGAAGGAAGCCTATTTCCCGCCGCGCCCGTTCTGCCCGAAGACCGGGTCGCGGGATGTGGAGGTGTTCAAGGCCAGCGGTCGGGCGATCCTGTGGTCGTACGTGATCAATCAGCGGCCGCGTCCGGACATGGGGACCGAGCCCTACGCCATCGCGGTGGTGAAGCTCGAAGAAGGCCCGACCATGATGACCAACATCGTCGGTTGCCCACAGACGCCCGAGGCGCTGCAGCTCGACATGCCGCTTGAAGTTGTCTTCGAGAAA
Organism: Phenylobacterium sp.; assembly: GCF_044371015.1. Taxonomy (GTDB): domain Bacteria; phylum Pseudomonadota; class Alphaproteobacteria; order Caulobacterales; family Caulobacteraceae; genus Phenylobacterium. Next base: position 23,997 of record NZ_JBILUK010000011.1, on the reverse strand, counting down.
ATGAGCGACACCATCGCCCTCCCCTTCTTCAAGCCCGCCGGAGCCTGACCCCATGACGCCGAAATCCGTCGCGGTCGTTGGCGCCGCTGAAACCACCAAGATGGGCGTGATCCCGGACCTGTCCGTGATCGGGCTGCATGCCGACGCCGCGCTGAACGCCATGGCCGACGCCGGGCTGAAACCGTCGGACATCGACGGCGTCGCCACCGCCGGCGTCAGCCCCACCGAACTTGCCTGGTACCTGGGGATCAAGCCGACCTATGCGGACGGCACCAGCGTGGGCGGCTGCTCGTTCATGCTGCATGTCCGCCATGCGGCGGCGGCGATCCAGGCGGGCCACGCCAAGACCATCCTGATCACCCACGGGGAGTCGGGTAAGAGCCGCGTGGGCGCGGGCCGGTTCGGCGCCTCGCCCTCCAGCATGAACGGACAGTTCGAGATGCCCTACGGCCCGGTGGGGCCGCCCTCGATGTTCACGGTTCCTGTGCTGCGGTACCTGAAGACCTACGGCCTGAGCCAGGAAGACCTGGCGCATGTGGCGGTGGTGCAGCGCGAATGGGCGGGGATGAACCCGCGCGCGACGTTCAGGGATCCGATCACCGTCGACGACGTGATGAACTCGCGGATGATCGCCTATCCGTTCCGTATCCTGATGTGCTGCCTCGTCACCGACGGCGGCGGCGCGCTGATCATGACCTCGGCGGAGCGGGCCAAGGACTTCCCGCAGAAGCCGGTCTATGTGCTGGGCACGGGCGAGAGCGTTGAGACGCCGCTGGTCAGCCAGATGTACGACAGCAATCACTCCACGGCCTTCCGCATCAGCGGCAAGAAGGCGTTTGAGGAAGCCGGCATCAAGCACGCGGACGTCGATCACCTGATGATCTACGACGCCTTCGCCCACCTGCCGTTGTACGGCCTGGAGGACCTGGGCTTCGTGAAGCCGGGCGAGGCGGCGGCGTTCATCCGCGAGGGCAACACGCGGCCGGGCGGCAAGCTGCCGCTGAACACCAACGGCGGCGGGCTCTCCTACATGCACTCCGGCATGTACGGCATGTACGCCCTGCAGGAGAGCGTGCGGCAGATGCGCGGGATCGCCCCGGCCCAGGTTCCGGGCGCCAAGATCAGCGTCTGCCAGGGCGTGGGCGGCATGTTCGGCGCCGCGGGCACGGTGATCTTCGGCAACGAGGCGCCGTGATGCGCTGGGCCGCAGCATGGGCGGCGACGCTCGTGCTCGCGGCCCTTCCGGCGCGAGCCGATCCGCCAACGCCGTCGAAAGTGGCGATCACGCTCACGGGCGAGATCAGCCGGGCAGATCACCAGGCTTATCTGGAGGTTCCCTTCAAGGTTCCGGCGGGCGCCACCGGACTCTCGGTGTCGTTCACCGCAACGGGCCGCGAGGACCGGACGGTCATCGACATCGGTCTGCGCGATCCGGAACGCCTGCGCGGCTGGAGCGGCGGCAACAAGTCGGCCTTCACACTCAGCGAGACCTGGGCGACCCCGTCCTATCTGCCGGGGCCGCTGCCCGAGGGCGAATGGCGGTTGATCCTGGGCGTTCCCAACATCCGCGAGGGCGCCAGGGCGCAATGGGCGGCGCGGGTGACCATCGAAACCGACGGCGTGTTTCGCGGTTTCCCGGGCGGGCCGCGTGGCCGGGGGCCGGGCTGGTACGCGGGCGACCTGCACGCCCACACCGCCCACTCGGACGGGAGTTGCCCGGCGCGATCGGGCGATCGCGCGCCCTGCCCGCTGAGCCGGACGGTGGAGGCGGCGGCGGCCCGCGGGCTCGACTTCGTCGCGGTGACCGAACACAACACGCCCTCGCATCATCAGGCGCTGGCCGAACTGCAGCCGGCCTTCGACACGATGGTGCTGATCCCCGGACGCGAGATCACCACCTTCCAAGGCCACGCCAACATGCTGGGCGTCACCGCGCCGCTGGACTTCCAAAACCTGGACCGGGCCCTGACCCAGGCAAAGGCCGCGGGCGGCTTCGTCTCGATCAATCACCCGGCGCTGCCCTCCGGCGAGGTCTGCATGGGCTGCGGCTGGACCGTCCCGGTGGACTACGCCCGGATCGACGCGGTGGAGGTGGTGAACGGCGCCATGACCTCGGGGCCGCTCTCCGGCATGGCCTTCTGGGAAGCGCGGTTGAACGAGGGTCGGCGGATCACCGGCATCGGCGGTTCGGACAATCACGACGCGACGCTGACCGGACCGCGCGGCGTGGGCGCGCCGACCACGCGGGTCTGGGCGGAGGCTCTGACGCACGATGCGATCCTGGCGGGGCTGAAGGCCGGCCGGGTGGTCATCGATGCACAGGGCGCCGGCGGTCGCAGCCTCGACCTGACGTTCCAGGCAGGCGGTGTCAGGGCCGAGATGGGCGGCGACCTGCCACGGCCTCGCGACGGTCGCGTCGTCGCGGAGGCCGCCGTCAAGGGTGTCGGCGGCGGGCGACTGGTGCTGCGCGGCGGGCCGGAATTTGCGGCGCCGGAGCCTGTGCCCATCTCAGAAGGCGCCACGAGTGTCGCGGTGCAGGCGCGGGTCGCGCCGACGACGCGCTGGCTGCGGGCGGACATCGTCGGGCCGGACGGACGGCCCTGGCTGATCGGCAATCCGGTCTATCTGGCGTCCGAAGGCGCCCTCACGAAGCGCAGCCAGGCAACGCCGTCATCCTCTCCCGCCTCGGTGCAGCGGAAGCCCTCGCGGCGGTAGAAGGCCTGGGCGCGGAGGTTCGCCGTCTGGCACTTGAGCTGGAGGACGCCGCCCGCGGCCTTGGAAACGTGATCCAACAGGGCCTTGCCAACGCCGCCGCCGCGCTCGGTCACATAGAGCGAATGCAGGAAGACCTGGGGTCGATAGAGGGCGGCGATGCCGACCAGACGGCCGCCCAGGCGGGCGACGTAGATCTCCTCGTCCCGCGCGGCGGCGAAGAAATCGCCTTCCTTGTGCCGTTCGGGCGGGAGCCAGGTGAAGGTCTCGCGCAGCACCGTCACATAGAGCGCAGCGCAGGCGGCGAGTTCATCCGGCCTGGCGCGCCGGACGATCAGGCCTGCATTGTCCACCCTTCGACTCCCATGGCCGCCTGACGCAGCGCCTCGGAGCGGGTCGGGTGGGGGTGACAGGTGCGCGCGATGTCCTCGGACGCGGCGCGGAAGCTCATGGCCACGCAATACTCGCCGATCATTTCGGAGGCCTGCGGCCCCATCACGTGGGCGCCCAGGATCTCATCGGTGGCGGCGTCGGCCAGCACCTTCACGAGGCCGTCGGTCTCGTGGTTGATCTTCGCCCGGCTGTTGGCGGTGAACGGGAACTTTCCGGTCTTGTAGGCGCGACCCTCGGCCTTGAGCTGCTCTTCGGTCTTGCCGACCCAGGCGACTTCGGGGGCGGTGTAGACGACGCTCGGCACCAGATTGTAGTCCACGTGACCGGCCCGACCGGCGATCAGCTCGATGCAGGCGACCGCGTCTTCCTCGGCCTTGTGGGCGAGCATGGGGCCGTGGATCACGTCGCCGACCGCCCAGACGCCGGGCGCCGAGGTGCGGAAGTGGTCAACGGCGATGAAGCCCCGCGCATCAGGCGTGACGCCCACGCTGTCGAGTCCAAGGTCGGCCGTGAACGGACGGCGGCCGATAGCGACCAGCACATAGTCGGCCTCAAGCGTCTCGGCCGGGCCGCCGGCCACCGGCTCGACGGTGAGCGACACGCCGGACTTGGTCGTCTTGGCGCCCGTGACCTTGGCGCCCAGCTTGAAGGCGATGCCCTGCTTGGTGAGGGTGCGCTGGAAGGTCTTGGCGATCTCGGCGTCCATGCCGGGCGAGATGCGATCCAGGAACTCGACCACCGTCACCTCGGCGCCCAGGCGGCGCCAGACCGAGCCCAGTTCCAGGCCGATGATCCCGGCGCCGATCACCACAAGGCGCTTGGGCACTTCGGGCAGCGAGAGCGCGCCCGTGGAATCGACGATGCGCTTCTGATCCACCGTCACGCCGGGCAGAGGTGTCGGCTCGGATCCGGTGGCGATGACGATGTTGGCGGCCGAGAGCGTGGTCTTGGCGCCGTCGGCGGCGGTGACCTCGACCTTGCCGGGGCCTGCGATGCGGCCCGCGCCGCGGATCCAGTCGACCTTGTTCTTCTTGAACAGGAACTCGATGCCCTTGGTGAGCTGACCCACCGAGTCGGCCTTCTGGGCCATCATCTGGGGCAGGTTGAGCCTGGGCTTCACCTCGATGCCGAGGGTGGCGAAATCCTTGCCGGCGGCGGCCGCGAACAGCTCCGAGGCGTGCAGCAGGGCCTTGGAGGGCATGCAGCCGACATTGAGGCAGGTGCCGCCCAGCGTCTCCCGCATCTCCACCACTGCGGCGCGCAGGCCCAGCTGACCGGCGCGGATGGCGGCATTGTAGCCTCCCGGCCCGCCGCCGATAATGATCACGTCGTAAGTCGCGGCCTCGGCCATGGGTCGGTCCTCAGACGTCCAGCAGCAGACGCTGCGGATCTTCGATGGCGTCCTTGACGTGGACCAGGAAGGTGACGGCGCCCTTGCCGTCGACGATGCGGTGATCGTAGCTGAGCGCCAGGTACATCATGGGCCGGATCACGATCTGCCCGCCCACGACCATCGGCCGGTCCTGGATCTTGTGCATGCCCAGGATCCCCGACTGGGGCGCGTTGAGGATCGGGGTCGACATCAGCGAGCCGTAGATGCCGCCGTTGGAGATGGTGAAGGTGCCGCCCTGCAGGTCTTCCAGCGCCAACTGCCCGTCCCGCGCCTTGCGGCCGAGGGCGCCGATGGTCGACTCGATGCCGGCGAGGCTGAGCGCATCAGCGTCGCGCACGACGGGCGTGACGAGGCCGCGCTCGGTGCCGACCGCGACGGAGATGTCGTAGTGGTTCTTGTAGATGATGTCGGCGCCGTCGATCTCGGCGTTGACCTCAGGCACCTGCTTCAACGCATGCACCACGGCGCGGACGAAGAAGCCCATGAAGCCCAGCTTCACGCCGTGGGTCTTCTCGAACACGTCCTTGTACTGGTTCCGCAGCGCCATCACCGCGCTCATGTCCACCTCGTTGAAGGTGGTCAGCATGGCGGCGGCGTTCTGGGCTTCCTTGAGCCGGCGCGCGATGGTCTGGCGCAGGCGGGTCATCTTCACCCGCTCTTCGCGAGCATGGATCTCGCGCGGCGCCGCAAGGACGGGCGCGGCGGCCGGTGTGGCGGCGCGGGATTCCAGCGCGGCCAGGGCGTCGCCCTTGGTGACACGTCCCCCCTTGCCGGTGCCCGGAATGGCTGCGGGATCGAGCTTGTTCTCGGTCGCGATCCGCTGAGCGGAGGGCGCCAACACCGGCTCGGCCAGAGCCTTGGCCGCGACAGGCGCGGGGCCTGGCGCCGGCTTGGGCGCCTCAACCTTGGCGGCCGGCGCGGCCTTGGGCGCAGGCGCCGGTGCGGCGGCCCCATCGCGGATGCGGCCCAGCAGGGCGCCGGGCTCGACCGTCGCGCCTTCCTCGGCGCTGATCGACTCCAGGACGCCGTCGGCGGGCGCCGCGACCTCGAGGCTGACTTTGTCGGTCTCCAGCTCCACCAGGATCTCGTCCTTGCGGACGGCGTCGCCGGGCTTCTTGGCCCACTTGGCGACCGTCGCCTCGCTGACGGATTCACCCAGCGCCGGGGTCATGATGTCGGCCATCGGGGGGAAGGCTCCTTGAAACACAAACAGAGTTGAGGATGGCGTCTAGGCGAACGCCTCGGTGAGGAAGGCGTCCAGTTCCTTCTGATGCCGGCTCATCAGGCCGGCGGCGGTCGAGGCCGAGGCCGGGCGGCCGACATACCGGGCCCGCTTGGCCTTGAGGTTCATCCGCTCCAGCGTCAGCTCCAGCCAGGCGTCGACGAACTGCCAGCCGCCCATGTTCTTGGGCTCTTCCTGGCACCAGACGACCTCGGCGGTCTTGAAGCGCTTGAGCTCGCTGGTCAGCGACTTAAGGGGCCACGGATAGAACTGCTCGAGGCGCAGGATGTAGACGTCGTCGCGGCCCGACTTGGCGCGCTGTTCCACCAGGTCGAAATAGACCTTCCCCGAGCACACGATAACGCGCTTGATCTCCGCATCGGGCCTGAGCGTGACACCGCCGACATCGCAGCCGGCCTCGGCGCCGTCGATCATCACCCGGTGGAAGCCGGTGCCGGTCGCCATGTCGGACAGGTTCGAAACGGCCCGCTTGTGGCGCAGCAGCGACTTGGGCGTCATCACGATCAGCGGCTTGCGGAACTCGCGCAGAAGCTGGCGGCGAAGGACGTGGAAATAGTTGGCCGGGGTGGTCAGGTTGACCACCTGCATGTTGTCTTCCGCGCAGAGCTGCAGGAACCGTTCCAGGCGGGCCGAGGAGTGCTCCGGGCCCTGGCCTTCGTAGCCGTGCGGCAGCAGCATCACGAGGCCGCTCATCCGGAGCCACTTCCGCTCGCCCGAGCTGATGAACTGGTCGATCACCACCTGGGCGCCGTTCACGAAGTCGCCGAACTGGGCCTCCCAAAGGGTCAGGGTGTCCGGATCGGTCAGCGAGAAGCCGTACTCGAAGCCCAGGACCGCCTCTTCCGAGAGCGCGGAATCCAGCACCTCGAAATGGGCCTGCTTCGGACCGAGGTTGCGGAGCGGGAACCAGACCTCCTCGGTCTTCTGATCGATGATCCCGGAGTGACGCTGACTGAAAGTGCCGCGCACGCTGTCCTGGCCCGACAGGCGCACCGGGTAGCCCTGATCCAGCAGGGTGGCGAAGGCCAAGTGCTCGGCGGTGGCCCAGTCGATGCCCGCGCCCGAGGTGATCGCCTCGCGACGGCCGGCGACGACCCGTTCGACCGTCTTGTGGGGAGAGAGGTGCGCGGGCAGTTCGGTGATCTTCCGGCCAAGGTCCAGGAGCTTGGACTTGGAGACGCCGGTCGCGTGGCGCTCTTCGCCGGCGGCGAGCTTCATGCTCGACCACTTGCCGTCCAGCCAGTCGGCCTTGTTGGCCTTGTATTGCCGGCCGGCCTCGAACTCGGCGTCGAGGAAGGCGTCGAACTCGGCCACCCAGCCATCGACATCGGCCTGGGCGCACACGCCTTCGCCCACCAGCCGCGACGCGTAGAGATCACGCACCGAGGGGTGGCCCTTGATCTTGGCGTACATCAGGGGCTGGGTCATCGTCGGGTCGTCGCCCTCGTTGTGACCGAACCGGCGATAGCAGAACATGTCGACCACCACGTCCTTGCCGAACAGCTGGCGGTACTCGGTGGCCACCTTGGCGGCGAAGGTGACGGCCTCGGGGTCGTCGCCGTTCACGTGGAAAATCGGCGTCTCGACCATCAGCGCCACGTCGGTGGGATAGGGCGAAGAGCGGCTGTTCTTGGGGCTGGTGGTGAAACCGATCTGGTTGTTGACCACGAAGTGCATGGTGCCGCCAACGCCGTAGCCGCGCAGGCCCGAGAGCGCGAAGCACTCGGCCACCACGCCCTGGCCGGCGAAGGCCGCATCGCCGTGCAGCAGGAGCGGCAGCACGTGGCCGCGGCCCGCATCGGGCTGTTCGCGCAGGGTGAAGGCCTGCTTGGCGCGCACCTTGCCGATCACCACCGGATTGACGATCTCCAGATGGCTCGGGTTGGCGGTGAGCGAAAGGTGGACCTCGTTGCCGTCGAACTCGCGGTCCGACGAGGCGCCCAGGTGATACTTCACGTCGCCGGAGCCCTGGACGTCGGAAGGCGTGGCCGAGCCGCCCTGAAACTCGTGGAAGATGATGTGATAGGGCTTGCCCATCACCGCGGCGAGAACATTGAGGCGCCCCCGGTGGGGCATCCCGACGACGATGTCCTTCACGCCCATGGCGCCGCCGCGCTTGATGATCTGCTCCAGCGCGGGGACCATCGACTCGCCGCCGTCGAGGCCGAAGCGCTTGGTGCCGGGGAAGCGGCGGTGCAGGAAGGCCTCGAAGCCCTGGGCCTCGATCAGCTTCTTGAGGATCGCGACCTTGCCCTCGCGGGTGAAGACGATCTCCTTGTCGCGGCCTTCGATCCGCTCCTGCAGCCAGGCCTTCTCCTTGGGATCGGAGACATGCATGTACTGCACGCCGACATTGCCGCAGTAGGTGCGCCGAAGGATCGCCAGGATCTCGCGGACCGTGGCGGTTTCCAGGCCCAGAACGTGATCGAGGAAGATCGGGCGGTCGAAGTCGGCCTCGGAGAAGCCGTAGCTGGCCGGATCGAGTTCCGAGGCGTCGCCCGGCGTGGCGGCGATGCCCAGCGGATCCAGATTGGCCTTCAGATGGCCGCGCATCCGGTAGGCCCGGATCATCATGATGGCGCGCAGCGAATCCAGCGTGGCGGCGCGGATCTCGTCGACCGAGGCTTGTGGCCTGCGGGACTCCACCACCTTGCCGACCTTGGCTTCGACCGCGGGCCAGAGCCCGTCGATGGCGCTCATCCAGTCGGGTCGGGCCTGGGGCGCGGCGACCTTGGTCCAGGCCGGCCGGGCGGGTGCGCCGGGGCCGTCGGCGAGCGATGTGAAGAACGCCGCCCAGGACGGTTCGACGGCCGATGGATCGGCCGCCCAGCGCGCGTAGAGGTCTTCCACGAAGGCCGCATTGGCCCCGTACAGGAACGAGGTCTCGGCCAGGATCTCGTTGATCAGGCCCGCGTCGTCCGCCATGTCCTTCGCCTTCCGACGGGGCTGAAAGCCCACGGTCCGAAAAAGGATCCAGGCGTGGGCCGCCCCAAGAGCTGGTTGTGGGCGCGCGAACTACGCGCCCTTCAGAACCTCGACCAGCGTCGTCCCGAGGGCCGCCGGCGACGGCGAGACGCGGATGCCCGCGGCCTCCATCGCGGCGATCTTGTCCTCGGCGCCGCCCTTGCCGCCCGAGATGATCGCGCCCGCGTGACCCATGCGCCGCCCGGGCGGCGCGGTGCGTCCCGCGATGAACCCCACCATGGGCTTCTTGATCGATGAAGCCTTGATGAACTCCGCCGCATCTTCTTCGGCCGAACCGCCGATTTCGCCGATCATGATGATCGACTCGGTTTCCGGATCCTTCAGGAACATGTCGAGCACGTCGATGAACTCGGTGCCCTTCACGGGATCGCCGCCGATGCCGACGGCGGTCGTCTGGCCAAGGCCCGCCTGAGTGGTCTGGAACACGGCCTCGTAGGTAAGGGTGCCGGAGCGCGAGACAACACCCACCGAGCCCTTCCTGAAGATGTTTCCCGGCATGATGCCGATCTTGCAGGCGCCCGGCGTGAGAACGCCCGGGCAATTGGGGCCGATCAGCCGGGTTTTTGAGCCGGACAGGGCGCGCTTCACCTGGATCATGTCGGCGACCGGGATGCCCTCGGTGATGCAGACCACCAGCGGCACCTCGGCGTCGATCGCCTCCAGGATCGAATCCGCGGCGAACGCCGGCGGCACATAGATCACGCTGGCGTCGGCGCCGGTCTCGCGGACCGCCTCGCCCACGGTGTTGAACACCGGCAGGCCCACATGAGTGGTCCCGCCTTTGCCGGGCGTGACGCCGCCGACCATCTTGGTGCCATAGGCGATGGCCTGTTCAGTATGAAACGTGCCCTGGGCGCCGGTCAGGCCCTGGCAGATCACGCGGGTGTCTTTACCGATGAGGATGGACATTCTTAAGCGGCGCCTCGCACGGCCTTGACGATCTTTTCGGCGCCATCGGAGAGGTCGTTGGCCGCGATGACGTCGAGCCCGCTCTCGTTGATGATCTGCTTGCCGAGCTCGGCGTTGGTGCCTTCCAGGCGCACCACCAGCGGCACCTTCAGACCCACCTGTTTGACAGCCGCGATCACGCCGTTGGCGAGGATGTCGCAGCGGGCGATGCCGCCGAAGATGTTGACCAGGATGCCCTTCACATTGGGATCAGCGATGATGATCTTGAAGGCGGCCGTGACCTTGGCCTCGTCGGCGCCGCCGCCGACATCGAGGAAGTTGGCCGGCTCGGCGCCATAGAGCTTGATGATGTCCATCGTCGCCATGGCCAGGCCGGCGCCGTTGACCATGCAGCCGATCTCGCCGTCGAGCGCGATGTAGGAGAGGTCGAACTTCGAGGCTTCGATCTCTTTCGGATCTTCCTCGGTCTCGTCACGCAGCGCGACGATGTCCTTGTGACGGAACAGGGCGTTCGAATCGAAGCTGACCTTGGCGTCGAGAACCCGCAGATGATCATCGCCCGTCACGATCAACGGGTTGATCTCCAGCATGCTCATGTCCTTGGCGACGAACGCCTCGTAGAGCTGGCCCAGCAGGGTCGCCGCTTCCTTGGCGAGGCCGCCGGTCAGGCCCAGCGCGCCAGCCAAGGTGCGCGCATGGTGAGGCCAGACGCCGGTGGCGGGATCGATGGAGAAGGTGACGATCTTCTCCGGCGTGGCGTGGGCCACCTCTTCGATGTCCATGCCGCCCTCGGTGGAGGCGACCACTGAGACGCGGCTGGTCTCACGATCGACCAGCAGCGAGAGGTAGAATTCCTTGGCGATGGCGGCGCCTTCCTCGATGTAGAGGCGGTTCACCTGCTTGCCCTTGGGACCCGTCTGGTGCGTGACGAGGACGCGGCCCAGCATCTCTTCCGCATTGGCCTTCACCTCGGCCACGGACTTGACGACCCGGACCCCGCCCTTGGCGTCGGGGCCGAGGCCCTCGAACCGGCCCTTGCCGCGTCCGCCGGCGTGGATCTGCGACTTCACGACGAAGACCGGACCACCCAGGGTCTCGGCGGCCTTCACAGCCTCGTCGACCGTGAATGCGGCATGGCCGCGCGGGACCGCCACGCCGAACTCCGCGAGGACGGCCTTGGCTTGATGTTCGTGGATATTCATGCGGCCTTCAGGGAGGGCATCGGGGGGGACTCGCCTTGGCGGCGGGTGAGGCGCGTTTTAGACGCGCCCCCTGGGGATGACAACCGCGCGGGCGGCCTTTCCTGACGCGGCGTGACCGCCAGAGCTCTTTTTGCTGAAGTGGACACCGGGTCAGCGCAGAAAGCGCGGCAAGTACAAAGAGTCGGGCCACGTTGTCCGGCTCGGATTTGTTCTATCCGAGCGGGCGTGGCTCTAGCCCAGAACCAGGGTCCACAGCGTCCGGCCGGGCATGGCGGCGAAGATCAGGTTGATGGCGAAGGCGCCGTAGAAGAGGCCCATCATGGTCTTGCGGTGCTGGGCGATCTGGCGACGCCTGGCCGCGATGACGCCGAGCGGCAGGATCAGCAGGGTCCAGCCGGTGAACAGGTGCAGCCAGGACCAGGCGCCGTGGTTGAGCTCAGTGATGAGCAAGGTGACGCCCGCGGTCGTAGCCACCAGGCCCACCCAGGTCCATCCGGCGATGCGATGGAAGACGCGGCCCTTGCGCGCCCACATCAGCACGGCGCCCAGCACGAGCGCCGCCAGGGCGGTGATCAGGTGGATCTTCACCGCCGGCGACAGGGCGTTGAACACGGCGAAGTCAGGGGCGTGGGGGCGGGCGGTCATCGCCACGGCGGCGATGTCCCGTCCGTAGGGCCCAATCGCCAGGGCGACGATCCCGATAGCGGCCGCCATGCTGAAGGCGAAGCGCGGTCCGAACCGTGAGCGGACGCGGGGCGGTGTTTGCGTGGTGGTCGACATCCTCTATCTCCGGTCTGGCGGCGGGCGGTTGAGCCCTGTCGTCGTGGTGATGGCCGGGGTCGGATGGTGAGGCGAGCGGGGATGCGCCGGACAACGGGGGGCCTTCGCGAACAACCGCCTGGCGCCGTTCGCGCATCGTGGATGGCGACGCTGTGAAGCGCTGGTTGAGCCTCGGACCCTACGAAGAAGCGTTCGGCTGGGCGCGCGGCCTGCTGGTCGCCATCGCGTTCGGCCTGTTCCTCACCTTCTCCGGCGCGTTTGGAACCTCGGAGGCTCCGCTCGGCGCACGGTTGGCCTACTGGATGACGCTGATGGTGCTGGGATCCATCGTCGGCCCGATGATCGCCCGGCTGTTCTTCGGTGGAGGACGCTCGCGCACCGGGCGCATCTGGCTGGACGCGCTGCTGGCCGCACTGGTGATGTCGCTGCCGTTCACGGCGGTGGTCTGGCTGGCTTCCAGCCTGGCCTTCAACATGCACGCACCCTTCCTGCAAGCCGCGCCGGTGCTGTTCGGGCCGGTGTTCATGATTGCGTCCGCGATCACAGCGGTGAACGTCCTGATCGAGACCCGCAAGGGCGCCGAGACCCACGCCGGCGCTGCCCCGCCCAAGTTCCTGGATCGCCTGCCGCTCAAGCTGCGCGGAGCCGAGATCTGGGCCGTCGAGGCGGAGGACCACTACCTGCGGCTCCACACCTCAAAGGGGCAGGACCTGATCCTGATGCGCCTGGCCGACGCGGTGACCGAGCTGGAGGGCATCGAGGGCGCCCGGGTCCATCGCTCCTGGTGGGTGGCCAGAGACGCCATCACCGACGCCCGGCGCGGCGATGGGCGCGCGACGCTGACGCTCAAGGACGGCGCCGAGGTTCCGGTGAGCCGGACCTATGCGGGGCTGCTGCGCGAGCGGGGGTGGATCTGAGTCCGACGATCGGCGGACTGTCAGAGCGAGCGCCTTGCTGACGTCTCGGCTTGGATATACAATGTGCATATCCAAAAATCGAACCTGGGATCGGACATGACGCGCACGACCCTCTTTCTTTCGAACAGGAGCCAGGCTGTCCGCCTGCCCAAGGATGTCGCGTTTCCCGAAGGCGTCCGGGCCGTGACGATCCTCAAGGAGGGGAAGCGTCGGGTGATCGTGCCCTCCGAGTCCGTCTGGGATGACTTCTTCGATGACGCCGGCGCCGCGGACTTTCCGAACCGGGAACAGCCCGAAGCCCAGGCCCGTGAACAGTTCTGATGCCGGGATACATGCTGGACACCAGTCTTTGCATCCGGGTTCTACGCGACCGGCCGCCGGCTCTGCGCGAACGGTTCAATCAGGCGGCGGAAGACCTCTGCACCTCCACCATCGTGCTGACGGAACTGCTGCATGGCGCGGCCAAGTCAGCGCGACCCGACCACAACCGCCGCGAGGTCGAACGACTGATCGCCAGACTGGACCTGCTTTCCTTTGACGAGGAAGCCGCCCGGCACGCGAGCGACATCCGCGCTCAGCTTGAGCGGCAGGGTCGACCGATCGGCGGCTATGACGTGCTGATCGCCGGTCACGCGCGCAGTCGGGGCCTCACGGTCGTGACCGGCAACCTCTCGGAGTTCGGGCGAGTCGAAGGCCTTCGGGCGGAGGACTGGGAAGGCTGATCCGGGCTTCCATCGAGCTAAGGGCGCCCGCTCCAGCGGATCGACCGGGTTCCTCAGGTCTGGCGTGGCGTCATCCAGGCGCCGATCATGGCGCAGGATCGGATCTCATGTCTTGACCGCAATTGCGGCTCAGCGCGTCGGCACCGGCTTGTCGCCGCGATAGTCGTAGAAGCCGCGACCGGATTTGCGGCCGAGCCAGCCCGCCTCGACATACTTCACGAGCAGCGGACAGGGCCGGTACTTGGAGTCGGCCAGGCCGTCGTGCAGCACGTTCATGATCGACAGCACGGTGTCGAGGCCGATGAAGTCGCCCAGCTCCAGCGGACCCATCGGATGGTTGGCGCCGAGGCGCAGGGCGGTGTCGATGGCGTCGACCGTGCCGACGCCTTCATAGAGCGTGTAGATCGCCTCATTGATCATCGGAACCAGCACGCGGTTGACGATGAAGGCCGGGAAATCCTCGGCGTTGGAGGTGGTCTTGCCCAGCGACTGGGCGAAGTTCACGGCGATCTCGTAGGTGTCGGCGTCGGTGGCGATGCCGCGGATGATCTCCACCAGCTTCATTACCGGCGCGGGGTTCATGAAGTGGAGGCCGATGAACTTGCCGGGCCGGTCGGTGGCCGAGGCCAGCCGGGTGATCGAGATCGACGAGGTGTTGGACGCGAGCAGGGTGTCGGCGCCCAGGTGCGGCCCCAGCGCCTTGAAGATGGTCTTCTTGGTCTCTTCGTTCTCGGTGGCGGCCTCGATCGCCAGATCCGTGCCGCCGATGGCCTGCAGCTCGGGGGCGGCCTTGATCCGCGCGAAGGCCGCCTCCATCGCCGCCGGCTCGATCAGGCCGCGCGCCACCTGGCGGGTCATGTTCTTCTCGATCTGCCCGATACCCTGGCTCAGCCGCTCGGCGCTGACGTCGTGCAGCAGCACTTCATAGCCGCCGAGCGCGCAGACGTGGGCGATGCCCGACCCCATCTGACCGGCGCCGATAACGCCCACCGTACGGATATCAACCATGGATCCCGATCCTCAGGCGGCGCATCGCCGCTTTCTCTCGTTTTTCGCGGCAGCGTTCTAACATGTTGATGGCGCACTGCGGCAAGAGGTTTGCTGCGGCGCAAAAGGCCGGTCGGCAAAGAAAAGGGGCGGCGCATGGCGCGCCGCCCCTCGGTTTCGTCCGACAGATACCGTCGCGGCTATTTGCCTGCGGCGGCCAGGGCGCTCATCAGTTCGGGCACGGCGGCCTTGTAGTCGGCCACCAGGCCGAAGTCGGCGACCTGGAAGATCGGCGCGTCGCCATCCTTGTTGATGGCTACGATGATCTTGGAGTCCTTCATGCCGGCCAGGTGCTGGATGGCGCCCGAGATGCCGATGGCCACGTAGAGCTCCGGCGCAACGACCTTGCCGGTCTGACCGACCTGATAGTCGTTGGGGGCGTAGCCCGCGTCGACCGCGGCGCGCGAAGCGCCGACGGCGGCGCCCAGCTTGTCGGCCAGTGGCTCGATGACCTTCTGGAACTCCTCGGCCGAGCCCATGGCGCGACCACCGGAGACCACGATCTTGGCGGCGCCCAGTTCCGGACGGGCCGACTTGACGATCTTCTGGTCGACGAAGCGGGTCTTGGCCGGCGCGGCAGGCGCAGCGACGGATTCGACAGCGGCGGAACCGCCCTCGGCGGCGGCCTTGAACGCCGTCGGACGCACGGTCAGCACCTTCTTGGCGTCGCCCGACTTCACCGTTTCCATGGCGTTGCCGGCGTAGATCGGGTGGGTGAAGGTGTCGGCGGCGACCACATCGGTCACATCCGAGATCTGGGCCACGTCCAGCTTGGCCGCGACGCGGGGGCTGAAGTTCTTGCCCTGGCTCGTGGCGGGCGTGAGGATCGCGTCATAACCGCCGGCGAGGCCGACGATGAGATCGGCGACCGACTCAGCCAGACCCTGGCCCAGCTCGGCGCTCTCGGCGGTCAGCACCTTGCGCACGCCGGCGATCTTGGCGGCCGCCGCGCCCACGGCGGCCGTGTTGGTTCCAGCCACCAGGATGTCGACGTCGCCGCCGATCGCCTGGGCGGCGGTGACCACCTTGTGGGTGTTGTCCTTCAGCGAGGCGTTGTCGTGATCGGCGATGACGAGAACGGCCATTAGAGCACCCCGGCTGTCTTGAGGTTGGTGACGATGTCGGCGGCGGTCTCGACCTTGATGCCGGCTTCGCGCTTGGCCGGCTCGGCGACCTTGACGACGGTCAGGCGCGGCGAAGTGTCCGCGCCGAGCGCGGCCAGCTCCTTCACGTCGAGGGGCTTCTTCTTGGCCTTCATGATGTTGGGCAGCGAGGCGTAGCGCGGCTCGTTGAGACGCAGATCCGCGGTGATGACCGCCGGCAGATCCACTTCCAGGGTCTGCAGGCCGCCGTCCACCTCGCGGGTGATCTTGGCCTTGCCGCCGTCGATCGTGACTTCCGAAGCGAACGTCGCCTGGGGCCAGTCGAGCAGCGCCGAGAGCATCTGGCCGACGGCGTTGTTGTCGCCGTCGATGGCCTGCTTGCCCATCAGGACCAGCTGCGGGGCTTCCTCGGCGATCAGCGCCTTCAACACCTTGGCCACCGCCAGCGGCTCGAGGTCGAGGTCGGTCTGGATCAGGATCGCGCGGTCGGCGCCCATGGCCAGGGCGGTGCGCAGGGTCTCCTGCGCCTGGGTCGGACCTACGCTGACGGCGACCACTTCCGTGGCGGCGCCTTTTTCCTTCAGCCGCACCGCCTCTTCGACGGCGATCTCGCAGAAGGGGTTCATCGACATCTTCACATTGGCGAGGTCGACACCCGTCTGATCGGCCTTCACGCGGGCCTTGACGTTGTAGTCGATCACCCGCTTGACCGGGACCAACACCTTCATGGGTTGCTAGCGCCTCAAATTGTTTCGGAAACAGTGAGCGGGAGGGGCAATAACGCGTCCGCCGCGCATTGCAAGCGCGAGCGCCGCGATTTAGCCGCGCGAGCCGGCTCTTGGAGCACGTCCCGCTCCTTTGATGTCGGGGCCGCCTCCATCCGGTCATGATGCTCCATCGTGACCCGGACGGCCTCTAGTCAGGCCGGCCCTTGATTCCGTATGAGGCGTCCATGAACCCCGATATCGAACGCCTGAAGCTTATCTTCATAGGTCTTTTCGTGGCCGGCGCCATTGGCGTGGGCGCCTGGCAGATCGGCTGGGAAGGCCCACGCAGGGCCTGCGAAGGCCAGGGCAAGTGGTGGGATTATTCTCAGCGGGTCTGCGCCCAGCCGGTGCTGATCTCAGACATCACAGGCCGCACCATCCAGGACAAACAGGCTGAAGCCGAAGCCCAGGCGGCGATCGGCCGCCAGCCCGCGCCAACGGCGAAATAGCTCAGCGCGTCGCGCCGCTGCGCCAGAACACCTCGCTCCGGCCTTGATCGTTGGCATGACGGGCGGCGACGAACAGGAAGTCGGACAGCCGGTTGATGTAGCGGAGCGCCGCCGGATTCACCGCGCCGCCGTCCTCGATCAGTCGCACCACGGCCCGCTCCGCCCGACGGCAGACCGTGCGGGCCAGATGCAACGCCGCCGCTGATGGCGTTCCTCCGGGCAGGATGAACGACTGCAGGGCCGGCAGGCCGGCGTTCAGCGCATCGATCTCGGCTTCAAGACGGTCGATCTGACTTGCGATGATGCGCAAGGCCGCGCCCGGGGCCTCGTCCTCGGCGGGCGGCGTGGAAATGTCGGCGCCCAGGTCAAAGAGCTCGTTTTGAATCCGCGCCAGCATCGGATCGAGATCGGAACCGGCCGGCAGCGCGGCGCGGGCGAGGCCCAGGCAGGCGTTGGTCTCATCGACATCGCCGTTGGCGGCGATCCGCGCGCCAGCCTTGCTCACCGCTTCGCCGGTCGCCAGCCGCGTGGTCCCGGCGTCGCCGGTCCGCGTGTAGATGCGGTTGAGCGTGACCATCCGCGTCAGCCGGCCTGGCCGCGCCACCAGACGACGGCCACCAGCACGGCGACGGCGACAGCCTGGGTGACAACGCGCAGACGCATCAGTTTGTTGGACCAGGAGCGGCCGAAATCGCCGCCGCGGAAGAGCGCGTAGATGCCGAGCGCCAGCACCATGGCGACGGCGCCCAGGGCGACGAGGATCACTGTGTCGAGAATGTCCATGCCGCCAGTCTACGAAGCCAATTGATCCAGCGCCACGGTCAAACCGGAGCTAGGGTTGGTCGAGCGCGTTCAGCGAAGTCGCCCGACGGTCGCCAAACTGTCGTACTCGCTTGTCGTCGCGATGATGGCGCGCGCCCAGATCGCCCGACAAGCCGGACAGTGCGCCGCCGACACAAAATCGATCGCCGGCTGATTGAGCGCGTTCATCAACAATGCTAGCCAACCTTCTGCGAACCGTTCGCGGTTTTGTTTCCCAGCGCCACGCGCGTGGCGGCAGTATCGAGCGTCATGAACCAGATCTCTCCCGTGCCCGGAGCGGCGAGTTCCCCTAGCCGCGCCCCGACCCGTCGTACGCTGGCGAAGCAGCAGACACGCCTCAAGGTTCTGGCGGCAGGCCGGCGCCTGTTCAGCGAGGAAGGCTATGAGGGCGCCACCATTCGCGACATCGCCACCGCCGCGGGGATGTCCACGGGGGCGGTGTTCGCCAACTTCGCCGACAAGGCGGATCTCTTTCGTGAGATCATGACTGAAGACATGACCGAGCTCGTGGCCGCAATGCGCGACGCCGCGCCGGGCGGGCGGGATGTCGAGGATGCGGTGCTCCGCGCGTACATGACCGGTTACGAATTCTATCAGCCGCGACTGCAGCTCGCCCGGGCGGCGCTCAGTGTGTCCTGGGACCGCGAAGGGGGCCAGGCTCTGCGGAGCGCCGCGGGCGTTGTGTCGTTTCCTTCGGTCTTCGAGGAAATTCTTACGGCCGCAGCAGGCCGCGGCGAGCTGGTCCAGAACATGGAGACAGGGCTCCTCGCCCGGATGTTCTATGAAATCTACCTGTCGAACTTTCGCCAGGCGATCTTCGAGGGCTGGTCCCTGGAGGCGCTGCAGGCGCGCTCCCGGAGCCAGATCCGCATCCTGCTGGCCAGCGCGCGCAGCGTTTAGGCGGAGACGCGATGGCCGCCCTCGTTGACGCACCCCCAGCCGCGACCCGCCAGTCGCAGAAGGCGGCGACGCGTCAGCGCGTGATCGAGGCCGCCCGAACGCTGTTCGAATCGCAGGGCTTCGAAGGCACCACCATCCGCGATATCGCCAGCCGCGCCGGAGTGGTGGTCGGCAGCGTGTTCACCACCTTCGGCTCCAAGGGCGAGATCCTGTCCGAAGTGATGGCGATGCGTCTGGACGATCTCTACGCCGAATTGAACCGCGTGGCGCCCCACCTGCGCGGCAATGTCGCCGACCAGTTCCGGACGATGTTCGCGGTCCATATCGAGTTTGAGTATCGCAACGCCCGCCTGTTCCTGGCGCACATCGCCGCCGCCTATGACTGGACGCTGGCAGCATCCGCCCGGCCATTCGGACGCGCGCCGAAACTGCAGCAGATGGTGCGCGACCGGCTCCAGCGCGGCATAGAGGCCGGCCAGGTGCGGCCCGACGTCGACACGCAGGAAGTCGCCGATCTGCTGATGGCGGCCTATGCCTGGGTGTTCCGGCTGGTGATCACGCGGGACGCCGACGTCTCGCAGCTGATCGCCGCGATGGACCGTCAGATCACGCTGATCTTCGAGGGCGTCGCCCCCCGGGCCTGATCGGTCCGCGCCGCTTCGGCCAGCGGCTCCAGCAGTTCCGCCGCCAGCCAGCGGACGACCGGCGCGACCACGCCGTCGCCGACCACATGCAGCGCCGCCGTAACCGCCACGGGCAGGCGATAGTCGTCGGGCAGGCCCATCAGTCGGGCGGCTTCCCGTGGCGCGATCAGGCGTGAGCGCAGGCGGCCGTCAGGCTCGACCACCAGCAGCGACTGGCGCGACGAGCCGCCGCGGGGCGTGCGCAGACACCCCGCCAGACCGTCGAAGCGGGCCTCGGCGCGCTGGACCGAGCGACCGGCCTCGCGCCGTGTCCGCCGGAACACGGCCCCGATGGCGCGGCTCTCGCCCGGCGCGAGACGGGCCCGATGGCGGGGCGCCATCAAGGCGGTGAGTTGCTCTGTGGCCCCGGTAGATCGCCAGACCGCCTCGCCATCCGGGAGCAGGAGGTCTTCAAGGCGGGTGTTGCGTCCGGGCGGCGGCGGCAGTCGCCACCACGCCCAGGCCGCCGCCGTCGCCGGGTCCAGCCGCGCCTGCGCCGCGCGGATCCCACGGGTATGGAATGGGCTGTCCCCACAGAGTTCGGCGGGCGCGCTTCGTGCGGCGATGACGAAGATGCGAGGCCTGGACTGCGGCGTGAAGGCCGAGGCGTCGATCTCCAGCGCCCCGAACCGATAGCCGCGCGCCGCCAGGGCGGCGCCAAGGGCCGTGAAGTCCGCGCCGCCCCTCGAGGTGAGGAGGCCGGTTACGTTCTCGATCACCACAAGCCCCGGAGCTCGGCCCGCGTCGTCCAGGGCTTCCATCAAACGCCAGAACCCGAAGAAGGCCGAGGAGCGGCCGCCCCCCAGTCCGGCCCTGGCGCCCGCCAGGCTGAAGTCCTGACAAGGACTGGATGCCCAGGCCAGATCCGCCTGTCCCGGCAGATCCCCGGCCGAGAGCGTCCAGACGTCGGCTTCGCGCAGATGGTGTTCCGCGTCCGTGAAGTTCAGGCGGTAGGCGGCCGCTTTCACCGGATCAAAGTCGTTGGCGAACGCGCACCGCCATCGGACGCCCAGACCGATGCGCGCCATGCCGCCGCCGGCGAAGAATTCGTAGAAGGTGAAGGCTGGGCGACTCATCTTTGGACGAGATTACCCCGCACCGTCAGGATCGTAAGTCGCGCACGCGCCATCTTGGAATCCCGAGCGTAACATGCCGAAGCGGACACTAGCTCGTTGACGGAATTGCGCTCGATACCAAGATGCGGAGCTTCGTCCTGCCGACCTGATTGACCCAATCAGATCGGGCGCAGCTGTGTGTTCAGAAGCTGCCGAGACCCAGGTCCGCCAGGCTGCGGCCCACCATAACAACCGCCGCGCCGATCGAGTCGACTTCGCCCACATCCGCGAACAAGATCACATCATTTCCGAGCTGGACGGCTACAAAATTAGCCTCGTCGCCAGCGAGCAGACTGGAAGCTTCAGAGAACGCATTTGCGTAGTCTAGAGATTCGACGATTGCGAATTCTGCTGCCACTCCGCCAGAGAACAGGAATGTATTGGCCTGAAATTCAACAATACGCTCAAGACTATCGAGGTTGGCGAGTTGATTTACTGACGCGACGGACTCAGAAGCGGAAAATCCCGTCTCGATCTCGGATTCAGGTCGCGACACTTCAGTTGTCGCTTCGGGCTCGGATTTTGGAGCCAATGTTTCAGAAGCGTCTTGGGCGACCAATTCTTCAGCGTCTGCCAGGGTATTTGTTTCACTAATAATTGTTTCGTCCTCGAAAAGCCACATATTCTCGCTCCTGAGAATGTTGATTGAGACGATATGAGCGGAGAATGGGGCAGATGAATTAAAGCGCTCGTATTCCGTTTGGTTAAGTTTTTCTGTGGGGCTCCTGACATCTCAGGAATCTCAGAGCCGGCGAAACCCCGTCTCTAGGGCGCACTCTGCACTTGACCGACCGGGCGTCTCGGGCGGCATTCTGTTGACAACGAAAAGACCAACGGCAGGGAGCGCGCCATGGAACGGGCCTTCGACCTCGTGATCCGAGGAGGAACCGTGGTGGACGGTACGGGCGGCGCGACCTTTGGCGCCGACGTCGCTGTCAAGGACGGGCGGATCGCCCAGGTCGGTCGCGTGGCGGGCTCGGGCCTCGAGGAAATCGACGCGCGCGGCCGGATCGTAACCCCGGGCTTTGTCGACGTTCACACCCATTACGATGGTCAGGCCACCTGGGATTCCCGGTTGCAGCCCTCCTCCTGGCATGGCGTGACCACCGTGGTGATGGGCAATTGCGGCGTGGGCTTCGCGCCTTGCCGCCCGGCAGACCACGACCTCCTGATCCGGCTGATGGAAGGCGTCGAGGACATCCCCTTCCCGGTGCTGACCGAGGGTCTGCCTTGGACCTGGGAGAGCTATCCCGACTACCTCGACCATCTGGCCGGTCGCCGGTTCGACGTCGATGTCGGGGGTCAGCTTCCGCACGCGGCGTTACGCGTGTTCGTGATGGGCCAGCGGGGCGTGGACCGCGAACCGGCGACGGAGGCGGATATCGCGGCCATGGCGGCGATCGCCAAACGCGCCATGGAGGCCGGGGCGCTGGGTTTCGGCACCTCGCGCACGCTCAACCACCGATCCTCCGACGGTTCGCCGATCGCCACGCTGACCGCCGGCGAGGATGAACTGACCGGGATCGCCCTGGGCATGGCGGCCGCGGGCCGGGGCGTGTTGCAGGTGGTGTCGGACTTCACCGGCGGGGCGGAAGAGTTCGCGATGCTGCGGCGGATCGTCCAGGCCTCGGGCCGGCCGCTGTCGTTCAGCCTGGTGCAGAGCCCGCGCAGCCCCGGCGGCTATCGGGTGATGCTGGACTGGCTCTCGCAGGCCAATGCCGACGGCCTGCCGATCAAGGGGCAGGCGGCCACCCGCCCGGTCGGGGTGCTGTTCGGGCTGGAGCTGACCATGAACCCGTTCAGCCAGCACCCGGTCTATCGCGAGATTGCCGGTCGCCCGTTCGAAGAGCGGGTGGCGGCCCTGCGCGACCCAGCGTTCCGGGCGCGCCTGCTGGTGGAGCCGGACGCCGACGCGCGCGGCTTCGCCAACACCCAGCCGCGCAACTGGGATAAGATGTACCTGATGGGCGTCGAGCCCGACTATGAGCCCGGGGCGGATCAGACTGTCGCCGCCATCGCCGCGCGCGAGGGCCGTGAACCCGCCGCCGTGGCGCTGGACCACATGCTGAGCGATGGCGGACGCGGCATGCTCTACCTGCCGTTCCTGAACTACGCCGAAGGCAACCTCGACCATGTGGTGGACATGATGCGCCATCCGGGCGTGGTGCCCGGCCTGTCGGACGGCGGCGCCCATGTGGGGATGATCTGCGACGGCAGCTTCCCGACCACCAACATCGTCTACTGGACCCGCGACCGGTCGCGTGGCGAACAGCTTTCGCTCGAACGCATGGTCCAGGCCCAGTGCCGCGACACCGCCGAGCTGGTGGGGCTGAACGATCGCGGACTGATCGCCCCCGGCTACCGCGCCGATCTCAACGTCATCGACCACGCCGGCATGAAGCTTCATGCGCCCCAGGTCGCCTATGACCTGCCGGCCGGCGGGCGGCGGCTGATCCAGCGGGCCGACGGCTATGTCGCCACCATTGTCGCCGGCGAGATCACCTATCGTGACGGCCAGCCCACGGGCGCCCTGCCCGGCCGGCTGGTGCGCGGCGCGCAGCGCGCGCCGGTGGCGATGGCGGCGGAGTAGAACCCATGACGCTCGATGTGCTCGAGACCGGCTGCGAGTGGACCGCCGCCGACGTCGCCGACGCCGACGCCTGGACCGAGGTGCTGACCCGCGCCGAACAGGATGAGCTTGAGGCGGCCGTCGCCCACGCCTTTTCCGTGTCTGACGACCTGCTGCGCGTCCGCCGGGACGACTTCCCGCTCCCGGCGCTCGGGCCGCGCCTCAAGGCCATCGAACACGATCTGATGGAAGGGCGCGGCTTCGTGCGCCTGCGCGGCCTGCCCCGCGATCGCTGGACCAATGATCAGATGTGCATGGCCTATTGGGGCATCGGCATGCACCTCGGCCGACCCTGGCCGCAGAACGCCAAGGGGCACCTGCTGGGCGACGTCACCGATCACGGCAAAGACCCCAGCGACCCCACGATCCGTGGCAACGAGATCGGCGAGGCGGGCCTGCCGCTACACTGCGACGGCTCGGACCTCGTCGGTCTGATGTGCCTCAGGAACGGCATCTCAGGCGGGCTCTCGATCGTCTGCAACTCGGTCGCGCTGCACAACCGGCTGGTCCGCGAGCGGCCGGATCTGGCAGCCGAACTCTACAAGCCCCAGCCTTTCGATTTCCGCGGCGAGCAGCCGCCGGGCCGGCCGGGCTGGTATGAACTGCCGGTGTTCATGCGGGTCGGCGAGCGGCTCTTCGTGCGGCTGATCGCGCCCTACATCCTGGCCAGCCAGCGCCACCCGGACGCGCCCCGCCTGACCGACAAGGCCCGCGAAGCCATCCAGTGGATGCAGGACCATGCGCAGAGCGGCGAATACCAAGTGAAGATGGCGTTCCAGCCCGGCGACATCCAGTTCATCAACAACTACCACGTCCTGCATGGGCGCGAGCCCTACCGGGACGACCGCGCCGCCGGCCAGATCCGGCACCTGAAGCGCCTCTGGCTCGAGACCGAGGTTCTGAAAGAACGCCCTGGCCAGTTCGTAAACCGACTAAGCGAGTTCTGGTCGCGCGACCTCAAGATCAGCCGCATGGATGTGAGCCCCGCATGACCGATCTCGTCCTCCGCTCCGACCGCGCCGGCGCAGCGACCCTGACGCTCAATCGTCCGGACAAGCTGAACGCCCTGAACGTCGATCTTTTCCGCGAGCTCGACGCCCATGTGCGCCGGCTGGCCACCCAGACCGAAAGCGTGGGCCTGGTGATCGTGCGCGGAGCCGGGCGCTGTTTCTCGGCCGGTCACGACCTTTCCGACATTGCGGCGGGCGAGAAGCTGCCGGAGCCCT
>NZ_JBILUK010000122.1:0-9161 GCF_044371015.1 Phenylobacterium sp. | reverse complement strand
GGCCCGTGGATGTGTTTGCACTGGGCGATGCGCTGCTGGAGCGCGGCTGGTTCCACGACCGCCAGGGGCCGCCGGACTCGCTGCACGCCACGGTCAGCAACTCCAACACCGGGGTTATGGAGGCGTACCTGAAGGATCTCGCCGAGTGCGCCGATAAGGTGACCGGGACGTGGGCGGCGGATCGATCGACCAACTACGCGACGCTGGAATAGGGGCTTAGCCGCCGCCGGAGATCGACAGCAGATTGCCGTCCGGGTCGCGGAACCAGGCGACGCCGGCGGAACCGCCAGGAGGAGTCCAGACGCCGTCAGCGTCCTGCGCGTCGCCGAACATCTCGTAGCGGACGAACGCCACGCCCCTGGCGGCCAGCGCCCGGACCTTGCCGCGCACGTCGGCGTGGGTGAAGCCGAACAGGGTATGCTCGGACGGCGTGACCTGGGGCAGCTGGACGATCCGCACCGGGCAGCCGCCGACATCGAGGATGAGGGCAAAGTCGTCGTGGGCGGTGACGGTCAGGCCGAGCACGCCTTCGTAGAAGGCGCGGGCGCGGGCGTAGTCGGTGGTTCCGAGGAAGGCGAGGGGGCCAGCGTCCTGCAACATGTGTTCAGACACCTCCATCATGCGAGGACGGCTTCAATCCGGCGACGGACTGCGAGACCCCAACCCTCGGGGCGCCAGCAGGAAAGAGAGCAGACAGCCGGCGACGATGCCGGCCATCAGGTCAACCCGGATCGTGAACCCGAACGTCGCCAGCAGGACGAAAGCGGCGCGCCAGTTGCGCAGCAGGGTCCGGAGGTCGGACCACTCGACCATGTTGATCGCCACCACCACCAGGACGCCGGCCAGGGCCGCCAGCGGTATCAGGCCCGCCAGCGGCGCAGCCGCGACCAGGAACAGCAATAGGTAGGCGGAATGCAGGATCCCGGAGACGGGCGTGCGTGCGCCCGCCCGGATGTTGGCCGCGGTGCGCGCGATCGTCCCGGTGACAGGAAGGCCGCCGAACAACCCGGCGCCGAGATTGGCGACCCCTTGGGCGACCAACTCCATGTTGGAGCGGTGGACCCGACCGGTCATGCGATCTGCCACCTTGGCCGAGAGCAGGCTCTCGATCGCGCCCAGAACGGTGAAGGCCAGCGCCGAGGGCAGAACCGCCACCAGCAGATCGAGGCTCGGCAGGTCCAGGCGGGGCGCCGGGAGGCCGTGCGGCAGCTCGCCGAACCTGGCCATCACCGTCTCGGCCGGAAGGTGCAGTCCCTGAATGGCGAGGGTGGCGGCGACGATGGCGAAGAGCATCCCGGGCGCTGCAGGATAGAGCCGCTTGAGGACCATGACCGTGGCGATCACGCCGGCTCCGATCAACAGCGCGATCAGGTTTGCGTCCCGGATATGCGAGGCCAGACCGACGAGTTTCGGGACCAGCTCTGCGGGTTCGTTGGCCAGGTGCTCAAGGCCCAGGAGATCGCTGATCTGACTGACGAGGATGATCGCCGCGATGCCGGCGGTGAACCCGACGGTGACCACATGGGGCACGTGACGCACGAGGGACCCGATGCGCAGGGCGCCGGCCAGACAGAGCATGACCCCCGAAAGCAGCACGGCGAGGATCAGCCCTTCGAGGCCGAAGCGTGCCCCGGTGATCGAGACGAGGACGATGAAGGCGCCGGCCGGCCCGCCGATCTGGAACCGGCTGCCGCCCATCGCCGAGACGATGAAGCCGCCGATGATCGCGCTGTAGAGACCACGCTCGGGCGAGACCCCCGAGGCGACCGCGATCGCCATGGACAGGGGCAGGGCCAGAATGGCGACGGTCAGGCCCGAGGCGGCGTCGGCGCGGAACTGGCGCCAGTCATAGCCCTCCGCGAGGGCTGATATCAGCTTGGGTCGGTAGAGCCGGGAGCTGGATTCCCCGTTAGGCACCGGCGGCCCGACCGATCCGCTTAATCTCCCAATGGAGGTCGAGGCCGGTCTGGGCTTTCACGTCGGCGCGGACCGCGTCGCCGAGACCTTCGAGGTCGGCGGCGGTGGCGTCGCCGGTGTTGATCATGAAGTTGGCGTGGAGCGGGGAGAACATGGCGCCGCCGAACAGCTTTCCGCGCCAGCCAGCTGCGTCCACCAGCTTCCAGGCGGAGTGGCCGGGCGGATTCTTGAAGGTGGAGCCGCCGGTTTTTTCGCGGATCGGCTGAGAGGTCTCGCGGCGGGCGGTGATCTCGTCCATGCGGTTCTGGACGGCGGCGGGATCGTCCGGGCGACCCTCGAATGTGGCTTCGATCCAGATGATGTCGGCCGGCGCGCTGGAGTGACGGTAGGCGTAGCCGAAGTCCGCCAGCGCCAGATCGCGGCGGGCGCCGGCGCGGTCGAGTCCCCAGGCGCGGACCAGCACGTCCTTGGTCTCTGAGCCATAGCAGCCGGCGTTCATGGTCAGGGCGCCGCCGATCGTGCCTGGGATGCCGGCGTAGAATTCCAGGCCCGCAATGCCCGCCTTGGCCGCGGCGCGAGCGACCTGGGCGTCGAGGGCCGCTGCGCCGGCGGTGACCCTGGTTCCTTCGGTGGTGACCGCAGCAAAGGGGCGGCCCGCGAGGCGGACCACCGCGCCCGGCACGCCGCCGTCGCGGACGATGACATTGGAGCCTACGCCCAGCACCGTGATCGGAATCTCGGGCGGAAGGGACTTCAGGAACTGAGCGAGGTCGTCGGGGTCTGCCGGGAGTACAAGCAGCTCGGCCGCGCCGCCGACCCGGAACCAGGTGAAGGGCGCGAGCGGCTCGTCGCGCAGCAGCTTTCCGCGAATGGGCGGGAGGGCGTCGCGCCAGTCGGTCATGCCGGCAGCGCTTCCAGTTCGCCGGGCAGCGCATAGGCCCAGCCGGTGATGTCGCCCGCGCCGAGCAGGACCACGAGGTCGCCCGGCTTGGTCTCCTCGGCGATCACGGCGGCCAAAGCCTGAGGCGAGGCCAGGGGCAGAGCGCGGCGGTGGCCGTAGCGGCGGAGCCCCTCGACCAGGCTGTCACGATCGGCGCCCGGGATCGGCGTTTCGCCCGCGGCGTAAACATCGGCGACCAGTACAGTGTCGGCGTCGGCGAAGCAGGCGCAGAAGTCGTCGAACAGGTCGCGCAGACGGGTGTAGCGGTGCGGCTGGACCACGGCGATCACCCGGCCCTCGCTGACTGCGCGGGCGGCCTTGAGCACCGAGGCGATCTCGACCGGATGGTGGCCGTAGTCGTCGACGATGCGCACGCCGCGCGCCACGCCAGTGGTCGTGAAGCGGCGACGGACGCCGCCGAAGCCGGCCAGGCCCTTGCGGATGCCGGCTTCGTCCATGCCGAGTTCGCGGGCGACGGCGACGGCCGCCAGCGCGTTCTGGACATTGTGCTGGCCGGCCATGGGCAGGTGCATGCCCGGCCAGTGCATCGGTTCGCCTTCCAGCGGGCGGATCACGATGTCGAAGCGGGCGCCGTCCGGGCCCATGGTGATGGCTTCGGCGCGGACCTCAGCCTGGGGATTGAGACCGTAGGTGACCAGGCGGCGGTTTTCGACCCGGGCGGCCATGGCCTGAACTTCCGGATGGTCCGCACAGACAGCGGCGAAGCCGTAGAACGGGATGTTCTCCACGAAGTCGCGGAACGCCTTCTTGACCGCTTCAAAGTCGCCGTAGTGGTCGAGGTGTTCGGGGTCGATGTTGGTGACCACGGCGGCGGTGGACTTGAGCTTGAGGAAGGTGCCGTCGCTCTCGTCGGCCTCGACCACGATCCAGTCGCCGGCGCCGACCTTGGCGTTGGTGCCGTAGGCGTTGATGATCCCGCCGTTGACCACAGTGGGGTCGAGGCCGCCGGCGTCGAGCAGGGCGGCGATCATCGACGTCGTGGTGGTCTTGCCGTGGGTGCCCCCGACGGCCACCGAGAACTGGAGGCGCATCAACTCGGCCAGCATCTCGGCGCGACGGACCAGCGGAATACGCCGCTCGCGGGCGGCGACCATCTCCGGATTGTCGGATTTGACGGCTGTCGAATAGACCACCGCATAGACGCCTTCGACATGCGACGCCGCGTGACCGATGTGGATGGTGGCGCCCAGCTTGCGCAGGCGCTCGGTGTTGGCGCTCTCCTTGGCGTCGGAGCCCTGTACCGTGTAGCCGGTGCGCATCATGATCTCGGCGATGCCGCTCATGCCGATGCCGCCGATGCCGATAAAGTGCACGGGGCCGATTTCGAAGGGGACGGGGCGGCGGGTCATTCAGTCAGTCCTAATGCGGCTCAACCCGCCTTGTCGACGAAGCTGTCGAGCACCTTCTTTTCGCCGGCCTTGTCGAACGCGACGGTGAGCTTGTTGCCCTCGACGCCACGGACCTGGCCGTAGCCGAACTTCTGGTGGAACACCCGGTCGCCCCTGGCGTAGGCGCCGCCCGCGGAGCCCTCGGAAACCGCGACGAGACGGCCGTCTCCCTCGATCACCGCCTGGCGGCCAGGATGACTGCCGCGATACTGATTGGCCTGGGCGCGGCGCCAGCCGGGTGAGGCGTAGCCGCCGCCGAAGTCGGGATCCGCGTCCCAGCGCGAGCCGTGCTGCTGCATGCCGGGACCGCCGCCGTAGTAGCCGGTCTCCGAGGCGGCTTCGACGTGAGCGGGGGGCAACTCATCGACAAAGCGGCTGGGCAGCTGGCTGGTCCAGCGGCCATAGACCATGCGATTGGCGACGAAGGAGACGCGCGCCTGTTCCCGGGCGCGGGTGAGGCCGACATAGGCGAGGCGGCGCTCCTCCTCGAGCCCTTTTTCTCCGGACTCGTCCATCGAGCGCTGGGAGGGGAAGACGCCTTCCTCCCAGCCGGGCAGGAAGACCAGCGGGAACTCGAGCCCTTTGGCCTGGTGGAGCGTCATGATCTGGACACTGTCGGCGGCGGCGCCCCTGTCGAGATCGAGGACCAGGGCGACGTGCTCCAGATAGTCCTGCAGCGTCTCGAAGGCCCCCATGGACTGGACCAGTTCCTTGAGGTTTTCCAGACGGCCCTGAGCTTGAGGAGAACGGTCGAGCTTAAGCGCGTCGGTGTAGCCGCTTTCCTCCAGCACGGCCTCCATCAGGCGGGGCAGTGAAAGCGTTTCGGCCTGGGCGCGCCAGCGGTCGAGGTCGCGCAGGAAGTTGGAGAGCGCCGTGCGGGTTCGGGCCGGGAGCTCGTCGGTGAGCACCAGCTGTCGCGCGGCGTTGACGCCGGAGACGTTCGCGCCCCGGGCGGCGACCAGCAGCTTCTGGACGGACGTGTCGCCGATGCCGCGCTTGGGCGTGTTGACGATGCGCTCGAAGGCGAGGTCGTCATCCTGCGACTGAATGAGACGTAGATAGGCGTGAGCGTCGCGGATCTCGGCGCGTTCAAAGAAGCGCGGGCCGCCGATGACCACGTAAGGGATCTGGAGCAGTACAAACCGCTCCTCGAAGGCGCGCATCTGGAACGAGGCGCGGACCAGGATGGCCATGTCGCGGTAGCGGCGGCCGCGCTTCTTGGCGCTTTCGATCTCGTCGGCGATGAGGCGGCTCTCGGCCTCGCCGTCCCAGACGCCCCGGACCACGACCTTCTCGCCGCCCTGGCTCTCGGTCCACAGCGTCTTGCCCAGACGGCCCTTGTTGGCGGCGATCAGGTGCGAAGCGGCGGCCAGGATATGGCTCGTCGAGCGATAGTTGCGCTCGAGCCGCACGACCTTGGCGCCGGGGAAGTCGCGCTCGAAGCGCAGGATGTTGTCCACCTCGGCGCCGCGCCAGCCGTAGATCGACTGGTCGTCATCGCCCACGCAGCAGAGGTTGCGGCTCTTCTGGGCCAGCAGGCGCAGCCAGAGATACTGGGCGACGTTGGTGTCCTGGTACTCATCGACCAGAAGGTAGCGGAAGCGGCTGTGATACTCGGCCAGCACATCCGGGTGGCTGGTGAAGATGGTCAGGTTGTGCAGCAGCAGGTCGCCGAAGTCGCAGGCGTTCAGGATGCGCAGGCGCTCCTGGTAGAGGCGATAGAGCGTCTGCCCCTTTCCATTCGCGAAGTGAGCTGCTTCGGCTGGGGGCACCTGGTCCGGCCGCCAGCCGCGGTTCTTCCACTGGTCGATGAGGCCGGCCAGCGCCTTGGGGCTCCAGCGTTTGGCGTCGATGTTCTCGGCCTCGATCACCTGCTTGAGCAGGCGCTCCTGATCGTCGGTGTCGAGGATGGTGTAGCTGGACTTCAGGCCCACCAGTTCGGCGTGACGGCGCAGGATCTGGGCGGCGACCGAGTGGAAGGTGCCGAGCCAGCGAAGGCCCTCGGCGGACGAGCCGATGATATGGGCGATCCGCTCGCGCATCTCGCGCGCGGCCTTGTTGGTGAAGGTGACGGCCAGCAGCTCCCACGGCCGGGCGCGGCCGGTGGCCAGGATGTGGGCCAGACGCGTGGTGAGCACCCGGGTCTTGCCGGTGCCGGCCCCGGCGAGGACCAGCACGGGGCCGTCGACCGTCTCGACGGCGGCCCGCTGTTCGGGATTGAGCCCTTCGAGATAGTCCGCCGGCCGCGCGTCGACGCGGGCGAGGTCGGAGATGCGAGGCGGTGAATCGGACGGCATTGGAACATTTGTAGCACGGATGGAGCGGGCGCCGAGCTTGCGGCATGCTCTGACCTCACCGTTTGCGGCGGGCAACCAGGGTTTCGATGCGTCCGGCGCTTTCGGCGACGCCGATTCGGGCGGCGGCCAGGGCCAGGAAGCGGTCGGCTTCAGCTTCCGTAACCTGCCTGGGGCAGGGCGCGAAGGTTCCGGCCATCTGAGCCTCGACGAGGTAGTAGCCCGACCAGGGGTGGTCGAGCGCGACGCTCTTTCGCCAGAGATCCTGAGCGGCGCAGACATCCTTGGGAATGCCCGGCTGGCCGAGGGTCTGGACGAAGCCGAGCACGAAGGCGGCCTGAGCGTAGCCGGCGTCTGAGGCTCGCCGCAGGTAGGGCAGGGCCTCGGCGGCGCGGCCCTGGTAGAAGATCACGCGGCCCAGGTGGTAGGCGGTGCGGGCGTTCTCAGGCGCGGCCGCGAGCGCCGTGCGGCAGGTCGCCTCAGCCGCGGGCAAGTCGATGGCTTCACGCGCGACGCCGGGCGCGACACGGGCCGGATCGCTCGGGTGCGAGGCGACCGTGTCGCAGGCGGCGATCAGCGATGCGGCAGAGGCGAGGACTGCGAGCACAGGCATCAGCGCGCGCCCATCAACGCGTCATCGGCAGGCCGTCGAGGACCTCGTTCACTTCCACATAGTGGCCGTCGGGGTCGTAGAATGCGGAGAACATGACGTTGATCACACCCTTGCCGTCATAGGACGGATAGGTGGTGGGATGCGGCGCCTCGTCGACCTGGACGCCCATCGCCTTGGCCTTCTCGAACTTCTCGGCGAGGCCCTTGGTGTTGAACACCAGCACGATGTCGCCGGGCGAGAGATCGCCGCTCTTGGCCGGGCGCGGGGTGCGGACCGGCTTCGTGTACTGCATCAGGCCGATCTGGCCGACATAGTCGTCATTGGCGCGCAAGAAGACGAGGCGCAGCGAGCGTTCGGCCGAAGCGTCGTCCTTGGCGGTGCGGGGCGTACGTATGACGTTGTCGTAGGTGACCTTCAGGCCAAGCGCGTCGCGGTAGAACCTGAGCGATGCTTCCATGTCGCGGACCACCAGGGTGGTGCGGCGCAGGTCAATGCCGATGCGGTCGGCCTCCTTGACCGGCGCGGCCTGGGCCGAACTGACCAGGATGGCGGCGGCGGCGAGTGTGCAGGCCGTCAGAACGGCCAGGGCGAACGCGCGGATCATTGGGCCTCCAGCCACGCCAGGACCTCCGAGACGGAGACCACATCGGCGTACTTCAGTTGCAGGTCGGTGAGATTGGCGAAGTGGTAGCTCTCATGTTTGTCGGCCACGCACTCCTCGGCGACGATGGTGCGATACCCGTGGCTGAGCGAGTCTACGGCGGTGGCGCGGACGCAGCCCGACGTGGAGCCGCCAGTGACGAGCACGGTGTCAACCTTGTGCCAGACCAGATAGCTGGCCAGCGGGGTTTCGAAGAAGGCGCTGGGCATGCGCTTGGTGAAGACCAGATCGCGGGACTCGTCGATTTCGCAGCGCGGATCGAAGGCGTGGCGGTCGGATCCCTGCTTGATGTTCTGCAGGCTGTCGGGCGTGTCGGTGCGCGTACCCCAGACCCCGGCGTCGCCCGCATCGGCCTTATAGGCCACATGGCTCCAGATCACCGGCATGCTCTTGGCGCGGGCGAGCGCTGAGACCTGATTGGTGAAGCCGATCTGGTTGGGGTGGGTGATGTAGGCGGTCTTGGGGAACAGGTCCGGCCGCGTATAGGCCTGCTGGAAGTCGACATTCACCACCGCCAGCTTCGAGCCGAAGCCGAATCGGGCGCGGGCCGGATTGGCCTTCACCTCCTCATAAATCTCGCGCGCGGTCTTGGATGAGACCGCCATGGTCGGCTCGAAATCCAGACTCACCAGGACCCTCCTGACCGTACTTTGAGCAGTATGTGGCTTCCAGGCATCAGTTCCAGGACCGAAGTCTCACAAACCCATTCCAAGGATTTGTCCGGTCATATTCAAATGGTATAAACATATATCATTCGCTCTGCAGCCCCTGGAAGTTATGGCTTGCGGACACGTCGAAGAAAAAGGGCAAATCATGAACCTGCGTCGATCCCTGTTGCTGCTCAGCGTTTCCGCCGCGTCCGTCTTGTCCTCCCAGCCGGCGATGGCGCAGACCGCGGACGACGGCGCCACGGTCGGCGAGGTGATCGTGACCGCCCAGCGCCGGGCGCAGAATATCCAGGACGTGCCGCTGGCGGTGACGGCTTTCAGCCAGCAGCAAATCGAGGCGGCGCAGCTGGACGAGGCGGCGGACCTGGTGCGGTTCACCCCCAGCGTGACCGGCGGCCTGAACACCGGCACCGGCTCGGCGCTCAGCTTCTTCATCCGCGGCCTGGGCTCCACCGAGCAGGTGGCGACTTTCGACGTGCCGGTGGCGACCTATGTGGACGAGATCTACTTCGCCCGGCAGAGCGCCAATGCAGTGTCGCTCTTCGACGTGGAGCGGGTGGAGGTGCTGCGCGGCCCGCAGGGCACGCTGTTCGGCCGCAACACCACCGGCGGCGCGATCTCGATCGTGACGCGGAAGCCGGCCAACGCGTTCAAGGCGT
>NZ_JBILUK010000121.1:0-9213 GCF_044371015.1 Phenylobacterium sp. | reverse complement strand
CGCCGCCCTCACCTTTCAGCCCCGAACCTGGGTCGATGGCGAGACCCTGCAGGTGATCCGCGGCCAGCGCGCCATCTTCCGCCTCGATGACAAGGGTCTGCCGGTGCTCGACAGGGTTGAGAAAGGCCAGCTCGCCGCCGCCCATCCTGAGGGCGCGGTCACCGAGTCTTTCCTGCCGCCGCCCGACGGCCACATCGCCATCGCGCTGGACGGCTCAGCCGAGGCGCGCGCCAGCGTTCTGAAGATCTGGAACCAGACCGACCGCATGGTCGACTACAGCGCCATCGCCCTGGTTATGGCGCGCGGCAAGGTGACCCCGTCCCCGGCTCCAGTCTGCGCCGTCCCGCCCCGTTCCATCCGCATCGAGACCTGGCGCCGGCCCATCGTGGCGGCCGGTCTCGGCCGCTTCCGCGAAGCCGTGACGCTTCGCGCCTGCCAATAGGAGACCTAGACCATGGCGCTCGACGCCGAGACCCGCGACCAGCTGATCGACACCGTCCGCCGCTTCGTCACCGAGCGTCTGCGCCCGCTCGAGGCCAAGGTCTCAGAAGACGACGCCATGCCCGCCGACGTGGTCGAGGAAATGAAGGCGCTGGGCCTCTTTGGCCTCTCCATTCCGGAGGCCTATGGTGGCCTTGAGCTCTCCATGGAGGAAGAGTGCCTTGTGGTGCTGGAGCTCGGCCGCACCAGTCCGGCGTTCCGCTCCACCTTCGGCACCAATGTCGGCATAGGCTCCCAGGCGCTGGTGATGTTCGGCAACGACGCCCAGAAGGAGAAGTACCTGCCCGGCATCGCCTCGGGCGAGATCATCACCTCCTTCGCCCTTACCGAACCCGAGGCCGGATCCGACTCCGGCGCGGTTCAGACCCGCGCCGTGCGCGACGGCGACCACTACGTGCTGAACGGCGCCAAGCGCTACATCACCAACGCCAACAAGGCCGACCTGTTCACGGTCATGGCCCGCACCGATCCAAGCAAGCCCGGCGGCGGCGGCGTCTCCGCCTTCCTGGTCGAGCGCACCTCGCCCGGCCTAAGCGTCGGCAAGCCCGAGAAAAAGATGGGTCAGCAAGGCGCGCACGTCTGCGACGTGGTCTTCGACAACGTCCGCGTGCCGGTCGAGAACCGCATCGGCGCCGAAGGCGAAGGTTTCAAGGTGGCCATGCAGGTCCTGGATCGCGGCCGCCTGCATATCTCCGCACTTTGTGTCGGCGTCGCCGAGCGGCTGATCGCCGATTGCGTCGCCTACGCCTCCGAGCGCAAGCAGTTCGGACAGGCGATCAGCCAGTTCCAGCTCGTTCAGGGCATGATCGCGGACTGCAAGACAGAATCGCTGGCGGCACGGGCGCTGACCATGGAGACCGCCCGCAAGCGCGACCTTGGCATGAACGTCACCATGGAGGGCGCCGCAGCCAAGTACTTCGCCTCCGAGATGGTCGGGCGCGTCGCCGACAAGGCCGTGCAGATTTTCGGCGGGGCCGGCTACATCGCCGAATACGGCATTGAGCGCTTTTACCGCGATGTCCGCATCTTCCGGATCTACGAGGGCACCAGCCAGATCCAGCAGGTGATCATCAGCCGCGAGACATTGAAGAGGGGTGGGTGACAGTCCAAGCTGCAACCGCAAACCCGAACCCATGACCGCCGCCGTTGAAGCCGCGATTCTGGGCCTCCTGGCCAACCTGCCGCCCGGCAAGTCGGTCTCTCCGGAGGATGTCGCGCGCGCGCTCGATCCCGCCGGTTGGCGGCGCGAACTGGGCAAGGTGCGCGGCGTCGCGGTCGGCCTGGCCAGGGCCGGCCGACTGGTGATCCTCCGCCACGGCAAACCCGCCGATCCCGACACGTTCAAGGGCGTCTGGCGCATGCGCCTGCCCATTTCAGGAGACCCGGCCTCATGATCCTCTACGGCTCCACCCTAAGCCCCTATGTCCGCAAGTCGCTGGCGGTCGCCGCTGAGGCCGGGATCGAGGTCGAGCTGGTCCAGGCCGGAATGGGCGCGGGCCCGCCCGAGTTCCGCGAGGCCAGTCCCTTCGGCAAGATGTCGGGCCTGAAGGACGGCGATTTCCTGGTCTCCGACTCCTCCGCCATCGTGGCCTACTTCGATGCGCTGAAGCCCGAGGCCCGCCTGATCCCCACCGAAGCCAGGGCCCGGGCGCGGACGATCTGGTACGACGAGTTCGCCGACACCATCCTGGTGGCCGCCGCCGGCGCGATATTCTTCAACCTGGTCGTGGCGCCTCGGTTTCTGAAGCAAGACAGCAACATGGCCGCGGTCGAGGCCGGCAAGGCGCAGCTCCCAGGCATCTTCGACTATCTGGAACGGTCCATCCCCGCCTCGGGTTTCCTCGTCGAGGACCGCCTGACCCTGGCCGATCTGGCCGTTGCGAGTCCGTTCCAGAACCTCGTCCTGGCCGGCCACGCCATCGATGCGTCAGCCTATCCCAAGACCGCCGCCTATGTCGCCGCGATCCTGGCTAGGCCCTCCTACGCGCCCATCATCGCCCAGGAGCGGGCGATGTTCGGGCTGGCCTGACCGCTCACCGCATGCGCGCCCTCGCGGTCGCCCTCCTGGCGCTGACGCTAGGCGCCTGCGCCCCGATGCTGCGCCAGCAGGCGCTCAGCCCGGTCGCCGGCTTTCAGGGTCCGCGCCTGGAGACCGACGCCCTGATCAGCTTCGACGGCGCGCGCCTGGGCCTCACGGTCTGGCGGCCGGAGACGGAGCCCTGGGCGGTCATCGTCGCGTTGCACGGCATGAACGACTACGCCAACGCCTTCCACCTGGCTGCGCCCGAGTGGGCCAGAGCCGGCGTCGCCACCTACGCCTATGATCAGCGCGGCTTTGGTCGCTCGCCCGGGCGCGGCGTCTGGGCCGACCCGGAGCTATTAGCCGAGGATCTGCGCACCGCAGCGGCGCTGGTCCGCGCCCGCTATCCCAGCGCCATCCTGGCCGTGGTGGGCGAGAGCATGGGCGGCTCTGTCGCCGTCACCGCCTTCGCCGGTGAAAATCCGCCCCCGGCCGACCGGCTGATCCTGCTCGCACCGGGCGTCTGGGGTTTCCGCGACCAGCCGCTGCCCAACAAGACCGCCCTTTGGTTCGCCGCCAACCTTACAGGCTCTAAGGTCTACACTCCGCCCCGCTGGCTCACGGCGCGCATCTTCCCCACCGACAACCGCGAGGAGCTCGCCCGCATGGGCCGCGACCCGCTGATGATCTGGGGCGCCCGGTCCGACACGCTCTATGGCCTCGTCCAACTGATGGGCCGCGCCTCTGACGCCGTCGGCCGCGACAAGGCCCCCACGCTCTACCTTTACGGCGCACACGACGACATCATCCCCAAGGCGGCCGCCTTCCGCGCCGCCCGAGGCCTGACCACCGGCGACGTCAGCGCCTACTACCCGGAGGGCCGCCACCTGCTGACCCGCGACCACCAGCGCGCCGTCGTCATCGCCGACGTGCTCAGCTTCCTGAAGGACCCCGCGACGCCGCTGCCATCGGGCGTGGCGGCCATTCCAGGGCGTTAGATCGCCCCCCCTTACCCCGGATAGGCCCGCTCGCCGTGGGCGGAAACGTCCAGCCCGTCCTCGATGGCCTCTGGGCTGGCGCGCAACCCCGTGGTGAACCGGCAGACCAACAGGATCGCCGCCGAGGCCACCGCCGACCAGGCGCAGACCGCCAGCACGCCGATGGTCTGCACACCCAGCTGCGAACCTGCATTCATGCCCTCGGCCCAACCCACGCCGCCCAGCATGGGCGTCGCCAGTCCCGCCACCGCCAGCGTGCCGAGGATGCCGCCCACGCCGTGCACCGCGAAGACGTCCAGGCTGTCGTCCAGCTTCAGGCCCTGTTTCACCAGCCCCACGGCGTGGAAGCACACCAGGCTGCCTGCCGCGCCGAGGATCAGGCCGCCGACCGGGCCCACGAACCCCGACGCCGGAGTCACCGTGGCCAGGCCCGCCACCACGCCGGTGACGAGGCCCACCATCGAGCTGCGCCCGAACTTGATCTTCTCGATCAGGGCCCAGACCAGGCCGGCGGTCGCCGCCGAGATGTGCGTGGCGACCAGCGCCGAACCCGCCGCGCCATCGGCTGCGAGGGCGCTTCCGCCATTGAATCCGAACCAGCCGACCCAGAGCATGCCGGCGCCCATCATGGTTAGCCCCGGACTGTGGGGCGGGTCGGCCGACTTGGGCCAGCCATCGCGCGCGCCCAGGAACGCCACCACCACCAGCGAGGAAACGCCCGCCGTGGCGTGCACCACCAGCCCGCCCGCGTAGTCCATCACCTTCATCTGGGCGAGCCAGCCGCCGCCCCAGACCCAGTGGCAGACGGGCGCATAGACAAGCAACAACCACAGGCCGGAAAACAGCAGCACCGCCCCGAACTTGATCCGCTCCACATAGGCGCCGACGATCAAGGCCGGGGTGATGACGGCGAAGGTCATCTGGAAGGCGAAGAACACGCTCTCCGGCAGGGTTCCCACCACGGCGTCGCGGCCGACCGGCAGCCCGAACTTGGCCAGATCACCGATCCACGGATTTGATCCGGAGAACGCCAGAC
Organism: Phenylobacterium sp.; assembly: GCF_044371015.1. Taxonomy (GTDB): domain Bacteria; phylum Pseudomonadota; class Alphaproteobacteria; order Caulobacterales; family Caulobacteraceae; genus Phenylobacterium. Next base: position 4,658 of record NZ_JBILUK010000121.1, on the reverse strand, counting down.
TGTAGCCGCCCAACAGCCAGAGCACCGAGCTCAGGCAGGCGATCGCCATGCAGTGCATCATCACGCTGAGCGCGTTCTTGCCCCGCACCAGCCCCGCATAGAACAGCGCCAGCCCCGGCAGCGTCATGAACAGCACCAGCGCCGTCGCAGCCAGAATCCAGGCGGTATTGCCCGCATCGACGCTCGGCGGCGCCTCAACCTGCGCCATGGCCGCTCCGGCGAGGCCGGCCAGTCCCACGCCCAGTGCAGCGCGCTTCGCCCATTTCCCGGGCGCCATCCTGCGGATCATTGCCTCTCCCTCGCCGGGGAGGCCCCGCGGATTCTCGCGGGTTGCCATCTCACCGTGCAAGACCTGCATAGACCTTGGGCAAGCGAAGCTTCAACCGCCTGCGGCGAAGGCGTTCCAGGGCCCTCCGCTCGGCCGGCCGTGGCGCCGCATTTACAGGCGCCATCCGCTGATTTTTCAGGCGATCAGGCGGGTTGCCGTGCGCTGGTCGCCGCCGCGGGCCGCGCCCGCATGACCTCGACCCAGCGGATCAGGTGCTTGTGCGTCTCGGGCGGCCTCACCTTTACCAGCCGGGCGAAATCCAGGCCGATGAAGGCGACGATATCGGCAATCGAGAATCGGTCCCCCGCCAGCCACTCGGTCCTGCCCAGTTGCCGGTCCAGTATCTTCAGACCTTCCGTCCCGGTTTCGAGGTTGAACGCGCCGATCACTGGGTCCTGCTTCTCCAGCGCCGCCAGCGGCGGGAACGTGTGGCGCACGCCCACCATCAGTGGAATGGCCACGTTCATCTCCGCCCGTCGGGTCCACATTTCGATGACGGCGGTCTCTTCCGGGGTGGTCCCGAACAGGTTGGGCTCCGGCCAGCGGCTCTCCAGATAGCGGCAGATGGCCAGGGACTCGGTTATCGCGGTCCCGTCGTCCAGCTCCAGCATCGGCAGCACCGGCAGGCCCGCCTTCCGCAGGTAGCCGACCTGCTTGTGCCGCCCTTCGCCCAGATTGTAGGTCTCGACCTCGATGTCGGAGATTTCCTTCTCGGCCATGACCCACAGCACCCGACGCGGGTTCGGCGCAATCGGCGCGACGTGGATCTTCATCGGGGGCCCTCCTGTCAGCCGAAGAGCGCCGCAGGGAGCAGGCCGACGATCGAGGCCGTCAGGCAGGTGGCCAGGAAGCCGGCGATCATCGCCTTCCACACCATGCCCACCACCTCGCTCCGACGCTCGGGCGCAAGCACGGAATAGCCCGCAAGGTTGATCCCCACCGAAGCGATGTTGGCGAAGCCGCAAAGGGCGTAGGTCATCAGCACCCGGGTGCGCGGCTCGAGCTCCTCCATCGGAATCGCGCCCATGTTGATGAAGGCCGTGAACTCGGTCAGCACCAGCTTGACCCCGAGCAGCGAACCGGCGGTCGGCGCATCGGCCCAGGAGACGCCGATCGCCCAGGCCAGCGGCGCGAACACGACGCCCAGGCCCCGCTCCACCGACAGCGGCGCGCCCGCCACGTCGCCGAACACGCCCAGGATGTTGTTGACCATCGCGGTCAGGGCCACAAACACGATCAGCGTCGCGCCCACGTTCAGCATGATCTGCAAGCCATCGCCTGTGCCCTTGATCAGGGCATCGATGGAGCTGTCGTACTTCTTGGCCGCCAGCGGATCATAGGCCTGGCTCTGCTCGACCGCGTCATCGCGCGGTATGATGATGCGCGCCAGCAGCACGCCGGCCGGCGCCGAAATGATCGATGCGGTCAGCACGTGCGCGGCCGCATTGGGCAGCACGTCCTTCAGGATCGTCGCATAAGCCACCATGGTCGAGCCCGAGACGCAGGCCATGCCCACGGCGATCAGCATGAACAACTCGGACCGCGAGAGGCTGGAGAGATAGCTCCGGATGAAGATCGGGCCCTCCACCTGGCCCATGAACACCGTGGCCGCGGTGGCCAGCGCCGGCGGCCCGCGCAACCCCATGGTGCGCTCGAAGATCACCCCGAACGCCTGGGTGATCCAGACCAGGATCTTCCAGTGCCAGAGCAGCGCCGCCAGCGCGCAGACCACCAGGATGACGGGCAGCACCCGGAAGGCGAAGACGAACAGGGCCCCGGGCTCGGTCAGGGGATAGGGCTGGTTGGGCGTCCCGGCCAGGAAGCCGAACACGAACGCCACCCCGGCCTGAGTCGAGGCGGCCAGCCCGTCGACCGCCAGGCCGACGCCCTGCAGCGCCGCCCGCAGAGGCGGCAGGCTGAACAGCGCCAGCACCAACAGGCCCTGCACCGCGATTGCGCCGATGGCCAGCTTCCATGGAAAGCGCCGCCGGTTCTCCGACATGGCCCAACAGAGCAGCAGCACGCCAAGGATCCCGACCACGCTCTGCAGATTCTGAAGCCCGAACATCCTGTCCCCGCGCGCCTGTACGCCCAATCGACGCCGGAACGCGCCCAGGCGCAAGAGGGGTGGGCCAGGTCTCCAAGCAAGTCGAGCCGGCAGGAGCACTGGGGTGACACGCGGAAGCGTGTCGTCCTTGAGGCCGCTGCCCCCGCCTACGACGCCTCGTGCGGATGCCGGGGGCGATCGTCGTCCAGCGGCCACCAGGCGGCCTTTGAGGCCGTGTGGAAGTGGAACCCGATTTCCAGTCCGGCGCCGTCGCCATCCAGCGCGCCGACGCGGAGCCTCAGGGTCTCAGGCGTCTCGTCGCGCTGGCTGAACAGCGGGCTGCCGCAGGCGCCGCAGAACACCCGTCGCTTGCCGGGAGATGCACGGTGCTCGCGCATCAGGTCCTCGCCCTGCAGCCAGCGCACGCTGTCGGCCGGAACCGGCGCGTTGGCTGCGAACGCCCCGCCCTGCGCCTTGCGGCACTGACCGCAGTGGCAAAGCTGGATCGGCGGCAGCGGGCCCGCCACCACATAGCGGACGCCGCCGCACAGGCAGCCGCCGGTGAGGGCGACCCCCATCACACCAGGCGCTTGCCCGCGTCGTCGATCACGGCGCCCAGATCGCGGTTGTCGGCGGCCAGGATCATCTCGTTGTGCGCCTTGCCGGATGGGATCATCGGGAAGCAGTTCTCTTCCTTGGTGACGCGGCAGTCGAACAGCACCGGCTTCCGCACATCGATCATCTCGCGGATCTTGTCGTCCAGTTCGTCGGGCGTCTCGGCGCGCAGGCCGACGCCGCCATAGGCTTCAGCCAGCTTCACGAAGTCGGGCAGGCTCGAGGAATAGGAGTGGCTGTAGCGTTCGCCGTGCAGGAGCTGTTGCCACTGGCGAACCATGCCCATCCACTCATTGTTGAGGATGAAGATCTTGATCGGCAGGTCATATTGAATGGCCGTCGACATCTCCTGCATCGTCATCTGCACGCTGGCGTCGCCGGCGATGTCGATCACGAGCGCGTCCGGGTGCGCCATCTGCACACCGACGGCGGCCGGCAGGCCATAACCCATGGTGCCCAGTCCGCCCGAGGTCATCCAGCGGTTGGGCTCGTCGAAGTGATAGAACTGCGCGGCCCACATCTGGTGCTGGCCCACCTCGGTGGTGATGTAGGTGTCGTGGTCGCGGGTCAGCTCATAGAGCCGCTGGATGGCGTGCTGCGGCTTGATCAGCTTGCTGTCCGGAGCATAGCCGAACGAGTTGCGGGCCCGCCAGGTGTCGATCTGGCTCCACCAGCTCTTCAGCGCCGCCTTGTCGGCGGAAAGGTTGCGGCTCTTCCAGGCCGCGATCATGTCGGCCAGCACATTGCCGGCGTCGCCGACGATGCCGATGTCGGTCCGCACGTTCTTGCCGATCGACGATGCGTCGATATCGATATGGATGCGGCGAGAGCCCGGCGAGAACGCGTCCAAACGGCCGGTCACCCGGTCGTCGAAGCGGGCGCCGATGGCCACCATGACGTCGCAGTCATGCATGGCGTTGTTGGCTTCAAAGCTGCCGTGCATCCCCAGCATGCCCAGCCACTGCGGGTCCGAAGCCGGGAACGCACCCAGTCCCATCAGAGTCGAGGTCACCGGCGCGCCGGTCAGCGCCGCGAATTCGCGCAGCAGGGTCGAGGCCTGCGGGCCGGCGTTGATCACGCCGCCGCCGGTGTAGAGGATCGGCTTCTTGGCCTTGGCGATCATCGCCACCGCCTCGGCGATGCGGCCCGAGTCGCCCTTTACCCGAGGCGCATAGTTATGGGCGTGCTGCACCTCGCCCGGCCCCTGGTAGGCGCCCTTGGCGAACTGCACATCCTTGGGGATGTCGATCACCACCGGGCCGGGGCGCCCGGACGTGGCGATATGGAACGCCTCGTGCAGGATGCGCGGCAGCTCGGCCACGTCCTTCACCAGATAGTTGTGCTTGGTGCAGGGCCGCGTGATCCCGATCGTGTCGCATTCCTGGAAGGCGTCGGTGCCGATCAGGTGTGTAGCGACCTGGCCGGTGATCACGATCAGCGGGATCGAGTCCATCAGTGCGTCGACGATCCCGGTCACCGCATTGGTGGCGCCGGGGCCCGAGGTGACCAGCACCACGCCGGGCTTGCCGGTCGAGCGCGCATAGCCTTCCGCGGCATGGGTCGCGCCCTGCTCGTGCCGGACCAGGACGTGCTTCAGCCGGGGCTCTGCGAACAACGCATCATAGATCGGCAGCACCGCCCCGCCCGGATAGCCGAAGAGGGTGTCGA
>NZ_JBILUK010000120.1:0-9305 GCF_044371015.1 Phenylobacterium sp. | reverse complement strand
GCGACCGATCCGGGGCCAGCTGGTTCGAGTCCCCGCGCCCGCCGCAGGCGCGGTGGTGCGGGGCGAGGGCGTCTATGCAACCCCTGGGGCCGAGATGGTGTTTGGGGCCACCATGGAGACCGGGGTTGATGATGCGACCGCCGACCCGGCGGCGGCCGCGCCGCTAAGGGCGGCGGGGCTCAGGCTGTTTCCGGGTCTGGCGGACCATGACTGGCGCGCCGAGGCTGGCGTCAGGGCGGCGACGCCGGACGGACTGCCGCTCGTCGGTCCGGACGGTCCGGGCGTCTTCGTCGCGGCCGGCGCGCGGCGCAATGGGTGGCTGCTGGCGCCGCTGGTCGCGGATGTGATCTGTGCCTACGTCATGGGGAGCGATCCAGGGCCGTTCGCAGCCCGGCTCGATCCGGTACGGTTTCGGGAGAGGGCATGAACGGCTTCTGGCTCACTGATGAACAGCAGGCGATCCGCGACAGCGTCTCCCGGCTCTGCGAGCGGTTCGATGCGGCCTACTGGCGCAAGACCGACGAGACCGGCGTGTTCCCGGAAGACTTCGTGGCGGCGATGGCGGAGGCCGGCTGGCTGGGTGTGGCGATGCCCACGGAGCTGGGCGGCGCCGGCCTGGGCCTGACCGAGGCGGCCATCATCATGCAGGCGGTGGCCGAGAGCGGCGCGGGCTTCTCCGGCGCCAGCGCCATCCATCTCAACATCTTCGGCCTGATGCCGGTGGTGAAGTTCGGCTCGGAGGAGCTTCGGCGTGCGGCGATCCCCCGGATCATCTCGGGCGAGGACAAGACCTGCTTCGCCGTGACCGAGCCGGACGCGGGGCTCGACACCACCAGCCTGAAGACCCGCGCCGTGCGCACCAACGACGGCTACGTGATCTCCGGCCGCAAGATGTGGACCACCAACGCCCAGCGCGCCACCAAGATGCTGATCATCGCCCGGACCACGCCAAAGACCGAGGTGAAGCGCCCGACCGAGGGGCTGTCGCTCTTCTACACCGACTTCGACCGCACCCGGATCACCGCCACGCCGATCCCCAAGATGGGCCGCAAGGCGGTGGAGTCGAACGCCGTCTTCATCGACGATCTGCACGTCCCGGCCGAGCATCTGGTCGGTGAGGAAGGGCAGGGGTTCCGCTACCTGCTGGAGGGCCTCAACGCCGAGCGGGTGCTGATCGGCGCCGAGGCGGTGGGCCTGGGCCGGGCCGCCCTGGGCCGCGCCGCCGCCTACGCGAAGGATCGCGTGGTCTTCGGCCGCCCCATCGGCCAGAACCAGGGCGTCGCCCACCCGCTCGCCCGGGCCTGGGCCGAGCTGGAGGCCGCCAATCTGATGGCCTTCAAGGCCGCCGCCCTGCACGACGCCGGCCGCGACTGCGGCGCCGAGGCCAACGCGGCCAAGTACCTGGGCGCCGAGGCGGGCTTCAACGCCTGCGAGGCCGCGGTGATGGCCCATGGCGGCATGGGCTACGCAAAGGAGTTCGACGTCGAGCGCTACTTCCGCGAGGCCATGATCGCCCGTATCGCGCCGGTCAGCCGCGAGATGATCCTCAACTACATCGCCGAACGCGTCCTGGGCCTGCCCAAGAGCTATTAGGAACCACGGAACTCACGGAAGGGACGGCGCGGAGCGCCGTCGAAGAGTTGAACCGCAGAAAGCGCAGAACGGCTCGTGATCGCGCATGATCCGCCGCTAGGCGGCGTTTTCCGTGTTTTCGGTGCGTTCCGTGGTTCCATTCCGCGTCTTCAGCGGTGTTCTTCCAGGATCACTGAAACGCCCCGTTAACCATGTTGGGGCACTTCCCGGGCATGGCGGTTTCCGGCATCCGCGCCGTGGTGGAGGGCGCCATCCAGCGCGCCTCGAAGGCGACGGGCGTCGACTTCGGCTTCCTGATGAAGACCGCCGCGCGGGAGAGCAGCTTCAATCCCCGCGCTCAGGCCTCCACCTCCTCGGCGGCCGGCCTCTTTCAGTTCGTCGACCAGACCTGGCTCGCCACCCTGAAACAGCACGGCGCCCGCCACGGATACGGCGACTACGCCGCGCGCATCGAGCGCGGGTCGGACGGCCGCTACCGGGTCGATCCCGAGGCCCGCCGTGCGGTGATGGATCTCAAGCTCGATCCCCACGCCGCCTCCCTGATGGCCGGCGAGCTGGCCTCGGATCACGCCGCCTATCTGTCCGGTCGCGTCGGCCGCGCGCCGACGGCGGGCGAGCTGTACGCCGCCCACTTCCTCGGCCCCCAGGGCTCGGCGCGTCTGATCCGGGCGGTGGAGAGCCAGCCCGGCGCCAGCGCGGCGAGCCTGTTCCCGGAGGCGGCCCGCGCCAACCGCTCGATCTTCTATCGCGACGGCCGCGCGGCGACGGTCGGCGAGGTTTACGCCAATCTGACCCGCACCGGCGGCGCGGGTCAGGCCGTGGGCCCCGCGGACTCCCCCGCCGCCAGCGACGGCTACATCCAGTTCGCCGGCGGCGACCGCGCCGCGCGCCTCGCCCGTCAGGAAGCCCTGGTGGCCATGATCCTGGGCCGCGACGGCCCGGAAACCTCCGGACTGGGAGGAGACGGCGCCTCCGGCGTCGCCGGTTCCCTCTTCACCAGCGAGATGCTGAAACTGCTGCAGGACAGCCGCGACGCCTGACATTACGGGGACACTATACCGATTTGCTCCCGCCCTCTGCAGGGTCCGACCCTGACGACATCGCAACGCGTCCAAGTTGTTCCGTATTTGTTCTTTACACCCCCACCCCTCCACGCTACGATCTCGCCCCCCCAAACCTCGCCGCGTCTCCCCGCGCGGCCAGCCCCGAGATGTCGCAGCATGGAATCCGCCGCCACTGATTTTCTTGAGGAAAACCCCGAAGAAAACCGCTCTTACGTCCAGCATTCGCGACATCTTGAGGACGAAATCTGCCGCCGGACCGCCGCCGGAGAGTCCCTCAGCTCCATCTGTGGAGGCGAGGGGATGCCCTCGCGCCGAACCGTTCAGCGGTGGGCGGAGGACATCCCCGCCTTCGACCAACGCTTCCGCCAGGCCCGCCTCGCCGGCGCCCGGCCGGTCTCGGGCAAGTCGCCCGGCTATACGCCCGAGATCGCCGACGCCATCGTCGTCCGCGTGGCGGAGGGCGAGCGCATCGACGACATCCTGCGCGATCCCGAAATGCCCTGCCGCGCCAGGCTCTACACCTGGATGTCCCGCCACCCCGAGTTCGCCCAGGCCCTGGTCCTGGCGCGCGAGGCCGAGGTCGACCGCCTCGCCGACGAGAGCTGGATCATCGCCCGGTCGGCCCGGCCCGAGACTGCACGCCTGGCCGCGGTCCAGCTCGCCCACCTGCGTTGGCTGGCCCGGGTCCGTGCGCCGCGGGTCTATCACCAGCGCCCGGTCGAGCCGCCGCGCAGCGCCCGGCCGCCGCTCGATGTTGTCATGGTGCGGTGGGAGACGGAGGTCGACTCCGCCACCGGCATGGTGCGCAGCGTCAGCTTCAAGGCCGATCCCCGCACCGGCGGCGTCCAGGTCAAAGCCACCGGCGCGTGGCACAAGCCCGCTTACCCCATCGGCCACTGGCTGACGCCCGACCACGCCGCTCAGAACGCGCCCCTGATCCGAAACTTCGGCTCCGGGTGCGAAGTTGAGCACGTGCCGGTCGAACCGCCGGAGCCCGGCGAGCGTCGGTCACGGGGTTGGGTCTGACCGCGCTACCCCGCCGCGCCGGCCGCCAGCATCGCTTCGATCCGGGCCTCATCGTAGCCGAGTTCGGCCAGCACCTGGCGGGTGTGTTCGCCCAGGCGGGGCGCGGCGGGCCGGTGGTCGGCGTCGGCGCCGGGAAAGCGCACCGGCGCGGCCGGCGAGCGGTAGGTTCCCCCCTGGCCGTCGTCGATCTCGACAAAGGCGCCCGCTGCGATGGCCTGCGCGTCCGAGGCCACGTCACCCGGGGTCTGGAAGGGCGCCCAGACCAGATCGGCGGCGTCGAGGCGGCGGGCGATCTCGTCGAAGGGCAGGGCGCGGAACCCCTTGTCGAGTTCGACAACCAGGTCGCGGGCGTTCTGGCGGCGGGCCTTGCCCGAGGCGAAGCGGTCGTCGGTGATCAGGTCCGCTCGGCCGGCGGCGGTGACAAAGGCTTCCCAGCCGCCGCTGGCGCCGCGCGGGTTGTGCACGAACCAGCGACCGTCCGAGCTCTGGTAGTAGTTGGCGATGGCGTTGATCGGGTTCTCGCGCGGGCGTCCCGAGGCCACGCGGCCGAGCTTGAGCTGCACCGCCATGTCCGAGCTCATCAGATAGACGCCCGAGACCAGCAGCGAGGTCTGGACCAGACGGCCCTGGCCGGTGCGGTTGCGCTCATAGAGCGCCGCCAGGATGCCCGAGACCGTGGCCAGAGAGGTGGCGTGATCGCCCACGCCGGAGGTGCGCAGGAAAGGCTCGGCGCCCTTGGGCGCGGTCATGTAGCCCAGCCCCGAACGGGCCCAGAAGGCGGTGACGTCGAAGCCGGGCAGGTGGGCCTCGGGCCCTTCGAGGCCGTAGCCGGTGATCACCGCATAGACCAGCCGGGGATTGGCCGCCCGCAGGGTCGCGTCATCCAGGCCGTAGCGCTTGAGCGACACCGGCCGGACATTGGTCAGAAACACGTCGGCCTCGGCCGCCAGCTTGGCCAGCGCCTCCCGGCCCTCGGGCTTGGTGATGTCGAGCACCACGCCGCGCTTGCCCCGGTTGTCGACGTCGAAGGTGGGGTTGGAGCCCAGCGGATTGGCCAGATCCTGGAAGACGTGGCGCATGGCGTCGCCGCCCGGCCGCTCCACCTTGATCACCTCGGCTCCCCAGTCGGCGAGGATGCCCGCCGCGCCGGGACCGGCGATATAGGCCGAGAAATCGACCACCTTCAGACCTTCAAGAACCAAGACCACGCCTCCCTGCCAACGCCCCAAACTAGCACCTCGCCGCCACGTCAGGCGCGGTCCAAGAACAAGAACTTAACCGGAGCCCTCCCTGACAACCTCTCGTTAAGGCGGGCCCGGCGATTCTGGGGACCGAGGGCGGTGCTTCGCGCGCGCTCTTCGAGGCTGGCGTCTGGGGCAGGGGCGATGGCGACGACACGATCGGCGCTGACAGATGCGGACATCCGCTGCCTGGTGAAGGGCGCGAGCCCTGACGAGCGGGCCGCGGCCGCGCGCAAGCTTTGCCGTTCCATCGACACCGCACCCTTGAGCGACGCCGACCGCGAGCTGGCGGGCGAGATCCTGCGGGTGATGGCGGCCGATGCGGCCGAGCGCGTGCGGCAGGCGATCTCCGAGACTCTCAAGGCCTCACCGTTGGTGCCCCATGACGTGGCCCTGGCCTTGGCCAAGGACGTGGAGAGCGTCTGCCTGCCGATGCTGAGCTTCTCGCCGGCGTTCAGCGATGCGGACCTGACCGAGATCGTCCGGCTGGGCGGACCTGTGCGCCAGGTGGCCATCGCCCGCCGGCCGGAGCTGTCGCCGACCGTGACGGCCAGCTTCGCCGAGCACGGCTGTGAGCGCGCGGTGACCGTGGCCTGCGCCAACCCCGGCGCCCGGTTCGATGCGCCGGACATGGCCCGGATCATCGATCGCTTCGAGACCTCGGAGCGGGTGCTGGCGGCGATCGCCTATCGCAGCGTGCTGCCGCTGGCGGTCAGCGAAAAGCTGATCGGCCTCGTGGGCGATCAGGTGCGGGCGCACCTGGTGACGCATCATGGGGTGGATCCCCGGGCGGCGGACGCCTTCGCGACCGGCGCGACCGACCAGGCGACCGTGGACCTGATCGATCAGGCGTCGCGCGCCGACGACGTGCGCGGCTTTGTCGCCGATCTGGCGGCTCGAAATCGGTTGTCGGCCACCTTCCTGCTCCGGGCCCTGGCCCACGGTCAGATGGCGGTGTTCGAGTGGGGCGTGGCGGAACTGTCGGGCGTGCCGCACCATCGCACCTGGCTGATGATCCACGACTCCGGGCCGCTGGGGCTGAAGGCGATCTATGAGCGCGCGGGGCTGCCGGCGCGGATGTTCCCTACCTTCCGGACGGCGGTGGACACATTCCACGACCTGTCTCTCGACGGCGGGGCGCGGGACCGGGAGCGTTTCCAGGCGCGCATGCTCGAGCGGGTGCTGACCCATCCCGAGGCCAATGTGCGGGAGGACGCGGACTATCTGCTGTCGCGCCTGTCAGTCGCGGGGACGGCGCACTGATCCCGGGGGTGGACTTCCGCCCGGTCACCGTCGCAGGCTTGAGATCATGAGCGAAGCCCGACAACCCGCCGAAGTCCGCCCCGCCGGAACCATCCTGCTGCTGCGGGATGCGCCGGAGTTCCAGGTCCTGATGGTGAAGCGCCATCACCAGATCGACTTCGCCTCGGGCGCCCTGGTGTTTCCGGGCGGCAAGACCCATGCGGGCGACCATGACCCGTCCTGGGCGGATCACTGTCTGGGCTGGGACGACCACGACGTCGACCAGCGGGCGCTGCGGATCGGATCGATCCGGGAGGCCTTCGAGGAGGCGGGGATCCTGCTGGCCGAGCGCCTTGACGGCGCGACGTTCGGCGAGGCCTGCGATCCCGAGGTGCGCGCGGCGGTTGACCGGGGGGAGCGGGCGTTTCTGGACGTGGTTCGCGAACTGGGCGTGCGTCTGGACCTGAACGCGCTGACCGTCTTCGCCCGCTGGATCACGCCGACGATGATGCCCAAGCGCTTCGACACCTGGTTCTATGCGGTGCGGGCGCCGGACGATCAGGTGGCGGCCTGCGACGGCCGTGAAACGGTGGACGCGGAGTGGATCTCGCCCGCCGAGGTGCTGCGGCTGGAGAAGTCCGGCGAGCGGACGGTGATCTTTCCCACGCGGATGAACGTGCAGCTGCTGGCCGAGGCCGAAAGCGCCGCCGACTGCGTGGCGCGCGCAGACGCCCGCACGCTGGTCACAGTGCTGCCGGTGGTTGAGGACCGGCCGGACGGGCGCGTTCTCGTGCTGCCGTCCGATGCGGGCTACGGTGTGGTGGCCGAACCGATGAGCCGCATCGGGGGATAGCCCCCCTCAGTGTGCCCGGATCTTGGCCTCTTCGGCGGGGCCGATGTCGAGCATGTCGGGCATCACGGCGTTGTAGGCCGGCGTATGGCCCAGATCGACGACGACGCTGCGGTGGCCTTCCCACATCATGTGGACCGCCACATAGAGCACGATGGCGAGGCCTACGAAGCCGATCCAGCGATAGCGATGCAGCAGGCGCGCGATCCAGGTCGCGGCGACACCCATCAGTGCGATCGACAGCACCAGGCCGAACACCAGAATGGCCGGATGCTCCCGCGCCGCGCCGGCCACGGCCAGCACATTGTCGAGCGACATGGAGACGTCGGCGATCAGGATCTGCAGGAAGGCGGCCCGGAAGGTCTTGGGCTGACGGCCGGCGATGGCGGCGGAGGGCTCGGTCGACGGGTCATCGTCCAGCACCGCCTCGGCGGCGGTTTCGTCGTCCTGGGCCTGGTCGCGCAGCTCGCGCCACATCTTCCAGCAGACCCACAGCAGCAGGATGCCGCCGGCGAACAGCAAGCCGACGATGCCCAGAAGCTGGGTGGTGATCAGGGCGAAGCCGATCCGCAGGACGACTGCGGCGATCAGGCCGTAGAGGATGGCCTTGCGGCGTTGCTCCTGGGGCAGCCCTCCGGCGGCGAGGCCGACCGCGACCGCATTGTCGCCGGCCAGGACCAGGTCGATCATCAGAACCTGGAGAAGGGCCGACATGGCACCGGGCGTGAATAGGCTGTCCAACATCCACGCTTCAATGCGTCAGGCCGGCCCAGCCTGCAACCATCGAACGCGCCTCCGCGGACGGGGAAAGCTCGGTGTCCAACCCCCGTCGCCCGCCGCGACGTGTCACCTCAAGCGGGGCTGAGCCGCCGGAAGCGTTGCGAACGGATGGCCGCGCCCACGGCGCCGAAGCCGAGGATCAGGAGGGCCCAGGTGAAGGGCGCGGGCGTCTGTACCGGGCCGCACGCGGGCTTAGTCGCCGACCGCTGGGCTTTGTCAGCGGGGTCTGGAGGCTTCGTATAGGGCTATCGCGGCGGCGGCTGAGACGTTCAGGCTCTCGAAGCCGCCCGGCATTGGGATGGAGGCCAGAGCCTCGCAGCGTTCGCCGACCAGTCGGCGCAGGCCTTCACCTTCGGAGCCGAGCACCAGCACGGTGGGGCCGCCGTCCAACGCTGTAGCAAGACTGAGATCGGCCTCTCCAGCCAAGCCGACGCTGCGCCAGCCGGCTCTGGCGAGGTCGTCGAGCGCGCGGGACAGGTTCACAACCCGCGCCACCGGCACATGCTCGATCGCTCCGGCGGCCGCCTTGGCGAGCGCGCCCGAGAGCTTGGGGGCGTGGCGATCCTGCAGGATGAGGCCAGCGGCGCCAAAGGCCGCCGCCGAGCGCAGGATCGCGCCGACGTTCTGAGGATCGGTCACCTGATCCAGCATAAGGAGCACGGCCCCGGGTGCGGGCGCGAAGTCGGCCAGCTCGACGTCGGGTAGATTCCCGGGACGTAGCGCGACGCCCTGGTGCACCGCGCCCTGCGGGAGAATCAGACCTATGGCGTGGGCCTCGGCGGGCTCGAGCGCCCTCTGGCGACCGTGGGCGGCTTCGATCTGGCGGGCGCGGTCCGGAGTCGCCAGGAGGCGCATGAGCGGCCCTCGGCGCGGATTGCCAAGTGCGGCGGATACCGCGTGCCAACCCCAGATCCAGTCATCCTCCGGAGGACCGCCGGAGCGCTCCGAACGCCCTTTCGGACGGAACCTGTGGCCCGGCTTTGCTCCCGCTTTTCCTGCGGGGCGGGTGTCGTTGCGTTCGGAGTTCGAGGCCACTATAAGACGCGCTCCGATTTGGGACCCCCTCGGTGGGCCGCCGCTTTTGGACCGCGCGAGAGGCCGAAACAAGCCCCGCCCGAGCCAAATGGCCCGGCCCGCCGGATGGCCCGGGTCGGCGCCGAGCGCGCTGGGGGAATGTCCCGAGTGGCAAAGGGGGGGGACTGTAAATCCCCTGCTGTAATGGCTTCGTAGGTTCGAGTCCTACTTCCCCCACCACGCGCCGGAACGACTGAACCACGAGGCGATGGGCGACCCACCATTGGTTGGCGGGTATAGCACAATGGTAGTGCAGCAGCCTTCCAAGCTGAGGATGCGGGTTCGATTCCCGCTACCCGCTCCAGCGCCTTGATCCCGTAGCTCAAGTTAAGTCGGCAGGACCCTGATGGCCAAAGAGAAGTTCGAACGCAACAAGCCGCACTGCAACATTGGCACGATTGGTCACGTTGACCATGGGAAGACGACGTTGACGGC
>NZ_JBILUK010000119.1:0-9319 GCF_044371015.1 Phenylobacterium sp. | reverse complement strand
TCGATCAACGCCAGCGCACGGCCGATGTCGCCGTTATGGTTGCCCGACATCTCGGCGACGACGTAGGGCGGCTCCTCAGGACCGATCCGGCGCCCGCCGATGGTCACATGCGGCTCGCTCATCGCATGGCTCCCGAACACCAGTCCCGCAGAATCGCCGGCGTTTGTGTGAAGTCCGTCACCGTCGCGTCCGCTTTGAAGCCCCCGCAACCGGCAGACGCGTATCGTCCGGTGCCGACCCGGATCGAGCGGCAGCCGACCGCCGCGGCGGCCGCCATGTCATGGTCTGGCCGGTCGCCGATGACCACTGCCTCATCCACATTCAGATCCAGGGCTTGCAGCGCCTGATGGTAGCACTTGGGGTCCGGCTTGGGCGCCTGATGCTCCCAACAGTAAACCACCTGATCGACCCGCTCGGCGAGCCCCAACGCATCGGCCTTGTTCCGCTGCATCACGCCCAGCCCGTCGGTGATCACCGCTAGCCGATAGTCGTGTCTAAGGGCCGCCAGCGTCTCCGACACGCCCGGCCAGAAACTCAGAACCGGCTTGTGGACGCGGTAGATCTCGACCAGCTCGGCGACGTACGACGGTTGGGGCGATATCCCGGCTTTCGCCAGCGCGGCATCGAACACTCGCCCCCGGCCGTTTGCTTCCAGCTCGGCCGCCATCTCCGCATACAGGCCCGCTGGGTCGGCGCCGGGAAAGCGCTGCTTAACGGCGTCGGCCACGGCCCGAAACCCTGACAGCACGTAGGTGTGTTCATCGTAGAGCGTGTCGTCCATGTCGATGAGCAGGGCGCGGATCACAGAGCTCCGGCCTCCAGGGCCGCCAGTTCAGAACCCCGGACCAGCCGGTCCTCCGAGTACCGCAACATCGTCAGATCCTGGATGATGTCCCGCGGAGCTGCGGCGGAGTCGCCGCGCCCCTCCAGCATCTGCAGAATACGCTCAGGTGAGGCCAATCCCGCCTGGATCGAAAGGTTCGAGGCGCCGCCGAAGCGCGGGTTCACCTCGATGAAGCGAGCGCCGGCTTCGGGCGTGTAGAAAGCCTGTACGACGTTGTGGCCAATCAAGCCCAGCGCCCCGCACAGGGTCAGGGCCTGGGCCTCCAGCTCCGGCGCGGCCTCGATGCGCGCCTTCACCGCCTCGCCCGCCCGCACCACCAGCCGACGTCGCGCCACCGCCTGCAACGGTTGTCCCTGCAGGTCGCAAAGCACATCGATCGTGAACTCCGGCGCCGTCTCCATATCCTGCACCAACAAGTCAGGATCGTTGGGCAAATCGCTTGCCCGGGCGATGATCCTTGCGCCCTGTCCGCCGGCCCCTCTGACCGGCCGCACGAAGACCGGAAACTGTTCAGGCTGCTGGCTGACGGCGTAGGTCTTCGGAGTCGCCAGGCCCTGTTGCGCGCAGAACGCGACAAAACGGCGCTTGTCCTGACAGATGTCCAGCGCCTCGGAACCCGGAGTCATCACCGCGGCGCCCGCGGCCAGAATTCGCTCCCGCGCGCGGTCCAGCACCGCCAACTCACCGTCGCGAGTCGGAACCACCAGGCGAATACCCAGGCGGGAGCACGTTTCCGACAGCACCTGCGGATACTGCGGCGCATCGCTGGGCGGCAGGAACACAGCCCCATCGGCCTCAAACAGCGCGGCGTTGTCGGGCCCCAGGTCGGCGGCGAACACCCGGCCGCCGCGTGCATGGCACGCGACCGCGAACGCCCGGACGAGCAGCACCTTGGCCGCGGCGCTCAGGATCAGGACGTTCATGGCGTCCCGGCGGCGGGGCCCTTCGCGGGACGGGCGTAGAGGGTCTGATTGCGACCGATCCCGGCTCGTGCGCAGCCGCGCCGGAACTCGATCACCGCATCTAGCGATCTGTCCTTCCAGAGTCCCATCTCGAACGCCACCCTGGCGAAGTGACAGTTCCGCCCCTTGGCGCGGTCGCGCATGTAGGCCGTGTCTTCGTTCAGCAGGAAAATGTCGATCGGGAATTCGCCCAGGTGTTCCACGACCTCCCAACCGTGGGCGGTCATGGTTCGGGGCAGGCTGTCGGTGTTGAAGTAGTTCAGGTGATCTGGCGGAGCGAGCCAGAAGCGCGGGTCCGCGTGGCCGCGGGCCACGATCTGATCCTGCAGCCAGGACCCGTCGTTGGGTACGGCGATCCGCGCCATGCCTTCGGGGGCGACGATGGCCCGCAGACGCCGGATCAGGCCGACAGGGTCGATGACGTGCTCCAGCACGTTGTTGCAGATCACGAGATCGAACGTTTCACCCGCCGCAATCACCTCATCCAGCAACGCGAAGGCGTCACCCAGGGCCAGGTGCGCGGCAAGATCAGGGAAGAACGCCCGCACGCCGTCGTCGGTGAAATCCAGGCCGCGCGCGTCCCAGCCGCGCTGCCGGAAGTAGTCCAGGCTGAATCCCTCGCCGACCCCCACCTCGAGCATCGTCCCGGCCGGCCTGCCCCAGATCCGTTCCGTCTCGGCCGGCTGCAGCCGTTTGTGCTCCAGTTCCTCCGCCGTATAGCCATGGGCGTAGGGCGTGGCGCCGTGCGTGGCGCCGAAGTATTTGTCTCGATAATAGGCCGCCAGCTCCGCTGAGGTCGGGCGCGGCGCGATTTCGAAATAGCCCTCCGGCATCTCGACAAGATCGCTCATGGTCGCGCCTCCCGCACGGAGCGTCATCTCGGCCTGACGCGGTTAATGCGTCATTACGGACCCGACACGCCGAAAGCCGGCTTGATCCGCCCGCGTGGCGCTATAGGTTGGCCGAACCAAACAACTGTTCGAACGGGCCAGGGCGCCCGCTAGGGGAGCCTGAATGAGCCAGCGTTTCGAAGGCACCGACAATTATGTCGCCACCGAGGATCTCAAGGTCGCGGTCAACGCGGCCATCGCGCTTGAGCGGCCGCTGCTGATCAAGGGCGAACCCGGCACAGGCAAGACGGTGCTGGCCGAGGAGATCGCCAAGGCGCTCGGCGCCGAACTGATCACGTGGCACATCAAGTCGACGACCAAGGCCACGATGGGCCTCTACGAATACGACGCGGTCACCCGCCTGCGCGACAGCCAGCTCGGCGACGAGCGGGTCAAGGACGTCCGCAACTACATAAAGAAGGGCAAGCTCTGGGAGGCGTTCACCGCCGACAAGCGCCCCGTCCTGCTGATCGACGAGATCGACAAGGCCGACATCGAATTCCCCAACGACCTCCTGCAGGAGCTCGATCGGATGGAGTTCTACGTCTACGAGACCAATGAGACGATCCGGGCCGAGGTCCGGCCGATCGTGATCATCACCTCCAACAACGAGAAGGAGTTGCCCGACGCATTCCTGCGCCGCTGCTTCTTCCACTACATCCGCTTCCCCGACAGCGAGACGATGCAGGAGATCGTCGACGTTCATTATCCGGGGATCAAGGCCAAGCTGGTCGCCGAGGCGCTGCGCATCTTCTACGACATGCGCAAGGTGCCGGGCCTCAAGAAGAAGCCCTCCACCTCGGAGCTTCTCGACTGGCTCAAGCTTCTCATGGTCGAAGACATCGACGGCGACATGCTGGCGGAAAAGGACCCGACCAAGCTGATCCCGCCGCTGCACGGCGCACTGCTAAAGAACGAGCAGGACGTCCACCTGTTTGAACGCCTGGCCTTCCTGGCCCGACGCGAGGGCGCAGCGCGGCCGGGCCAGCAGTAGCCGCGAGCCTTACGCCGAATTCACTCGCCTTTCCGAGGGGCTCCGCTCAACCTTGCAGGGGTTGGACGGAGCCCTTCGCCATGAACGCCTATCCCCTAGCGGCCGCCTCGGCCCTTGCGCTCGCCGCCGCCGCCTGCGGCCCGGCCACGCCGCCGGCGCGCGCGGCGCTGGAATGCCCGGCGACCCAGGGCGATCTGACTCGGATCGCTCAGTCCGCCGACGGCAAATCCTGCGGTTATCGGGCCAAGGACGGCGCCGAGGTCACCGTTGAGCTGGTGGCCGCAAACGGCGACGTGGACGGCGTCCTGAAGGCGCTCGAAACCCGCCTCCTCGCCGAACGCGTCGTTTCCCCGGAGCCGTCGGCCGAGGCCGCCAGGCCCGATACAACTGCGGCAACGCCCGGCAGCGCCGCCGACAAGGCGGCCCGCGAGGCCGAGGCCGATACCAAAGGCGTCGAGGTCAGCGTCGGCGTGAAGGTTGACGGCGTCGATCATGTCACCCGAGGCGACGGCGAGACCCGCGTCAATCTCCCGGGCATTTCGGTCGTGGCCAATGAGAAGGACGAGACCGCCCGGGTGCGCGTTGGGCCGCTCACGGTCGAGGCCGGCGACGACCAGGCTGTCGTACGAATCCGCCGCGACGTACGTCTGCGGGGCGAGCAGCTCAATCCGGAGAAGCGCGGCGTTCGCGCCACCTTTATCTACACCGGAAAGGACCTGCCTGGCGGCTATCACTACGTGGGCTATGAGGCCGGCGGCCCTAAGCGCGGCCCCATAACGGTGGCCGTCGTCAAGGCCCGCTCCGAGAACGCCGACGGCGAGGAACTGATCCCCGACGTCCAGAAGCTGGTCCGGCGCAACGGCGGCGTCTGATCAGCCGACCGGCTGAACCTCCTGCACCTTGTAGGTGAGCGGGCGACCGTCCTCATCGGTCACGGTCACATACTCCCCGACCACGAACCGATGCTGGCCAAGGCGGTGAATAGGTTCATCATCGTCTGATCCGGCGCGGTCATAGTCGAAGAACCAGCGCGCGCCTCGGCGCGCGAGGCGGCCCTCCGACGCATCCTCGTCGGGCGCAAACCTTCGAACCACGCACGCTTCCCGCGACTTGACGTAGGCGGCCTCGTCGAGATGCCCGTCAGGCGTGAGCGGCGCGGTTAGCGCGTAGCCGCGATGGTCATCGCCCCCGGCGAACTCGGTGCCCGGGTTTCGGGCGAGCCGCATAATGATCCGTGACAGCGTCATAGACGCCTCTCCTCATTCAGATTGACGTCAATGCGACAGGAACAGACTCGGTCCGTCCGTTCCCAAGAGCGTCCGGGTCGTTCCCCCGAATATGAACTCTTGAAGACGGGGATGGCCAAAGGCGCCCGCAACCAGGATATCGGCGCCGGCCGCGCCCGCCGCCTTCAGCAGCCCAGGGGCCGCGTCGCCGGAATCCGAAAGGACCTCCACATCCGCCGAAACACCGCGCGCCGCGTAATAGGCCTTCAGACGGTTTGGATCGAAGCTGCGCGAACTGGCCTTGGGCGCCGCCAGGATCACCACCCGGCTGGCCCGCTCGAGGATCGGGGTCGCCAGCCGGGCTGCACGCGAGGCTTCCTTGCCGCCGTCCCAGGCCACCGCCACGACGCCCCCGACCTTCAGTCCCGGCCGCGCCACCAGCACCGGCCGCTGTTCGTCGGCCACCATCTGCTGGAAGGCTTCGGCAAGCGGTCCGCGGCCCCGTGCGGGGTCGCTGGTAAACACTACAACGTCCGATAGCCGGCTCTCGGCGGAAAGCCCCGCCCACACGGGCGTCTGAAGGCCGATGAAGTGCGTCTTGGCGTAGCCCGACGCCGCAGCCGCCTTGCGGGCGTTGCCTTCACCGACCGCGGTCGCCTCCTTCAGCGACTCGAGCGCTGTCGTCTGCACGCCGCCCAGGAATCCTTCGCCCATCCAGGGCATGACATCAGCCACATCGGCGGGCGTGTAGACGCAGGCCAGTTCGGCGCCGAAGGGCTCGGCCAGGGCGACAGCAGCGGCGATGGTTGGAGGATCGCCCTGTCCCCCGGACAGCGGCGCCATAATGCGGGCCCAGGTCATGCGTTTGGTCTCCATTCCCTATTCTTGGTCGTAACGCAGCGGCTCCGGATTGATCTTTGTCAACCTCTGGGCCAGTTCACGATCACGCATGACGGAAAGGTGTTCACGGGTGGCCCGGGCGGATCGCCGATCCAAGATGTCTCCCCGCGCCTGGCAGCGCATGCTGTCCGGACGGCGCCTGGACCTGCTTGACCCTTCCCCGCTCGACATCGAAATCGAAGACATTGCCCATGGTCTCGCCCGCGTCGCCCGCTGGAACGGCCAGACGACCGGCGCCCACGCGTTTTCGGTCGCGCAGCACTCCGTGGTGGTGGAAGAGATCGTCGCCCACATCGAGCCTGCGCTCGAACCGCGATGGCGACTGGCGGCCCTGCTTCACGATGCCTCGGAGTACGTGATCGGCGACATGATCAGTCCCTTCAAAGCGGCGCTCGGCGTCGATTACAAGGCCTTCGAGTTTCGACTGGAAACCGCCATCCACGTCCGCTTCGGACTGCCCGCCGCCACGCCTGCCGGGATCAAGAGATTGATCAAGCGCGCCGACCGCGCCTGCGCCTTCTTCGAGGCCACACAACTCGCGGGCTTCACCCATTCGGAGAGCCTGGAACTGTTCGGCGCCCCGCCGACCGGATATGCGCTCAGGATCGAGCCCCTCCCCCCGGCTGAGGCCCAGGCCCAGTACCAGCGGCGCTTCGAGATCCTCTCCGAGGCCGCTGGCTACCGGGTCCAGGATCAGGCGTTCGACACCGTATGATCGGCGACCTGGTCATTGGCCTTTCTGCCGTGGTGGTCGCGATCCGCGACAGCGAAGCCGTGGTGCTGACAGTTCGCCATCGCGGATCAGGGGGCGGTCCGCTCGGCCTGCCGTTCGGTCCGTTCGATCCTGATGGACATCGCACTTTCGAGCTGGCCCTGCGCGCGTTCGTCACCGAGCAGACCCGCTTTGACCTGGGCTATGTTGAGCAACTCTACACCTTCGGCGACAAGGGTCGCGACGCGCCCCTGGCCGACCTTGGCGACGGAGATCGCGCCGAGCGCGTGATTTCGGTGGGTTATCTGGCGCTCGCGCCTGCGCCGGTCGACACCCACTTCGCCGGCAGCGAGTGGCGCGCCTGGTCGCATCTCTTTCCCTGGGAGGATTGGCGCGCGGGGCGTCCCGTGGCCTTCGAGCCGCTGGAGGCTGCGCTTCGTGCATGGGCCGCAGGCGACGCCCAACGCTTGGCCCGCGCGCGATTGCTGTTCGCCCTCGACGGCGCGCCCTGGAACGAAGAGAGGGTGCTTGAGCGCTACGAGTTGCTCTACGAGGCGGGCCTGGCCCCCGAGGCCGCCCGCGACCGCGGCGAGCCCGCCCCCGACCGGTCCGACCTCCTGATGGCGGCCCTGGGCGAGCCCATGACCTCGGACCACCGCCGCATCCTCGCCACCGCGCTCGGGCGCCTGCGCGGCAAGCTCAAGTATCGCCCGGTGGTGTTCGAGCTGATGCCGGACGCCTTTACGCTCTCCGCCCTGCAGCGGACCGTCGAGGCCATCGCAGGCGTACCGCTGCACAAACAGAATTTCCGGCGCGCCCTTGAACGCGCCGAACTGGTCGAGGGCCTTGGTCGGCTCGACGCCGACACCGGCGGGCGTCCCGCCGAACTTTTCCGGTTCCGCCGCGAGATCCTGGGCGCCCGCCCTGTCTCAGGCCTGAGCCTGCCGCTTTTGCGAGACTAGGCCGCCAGCGCCCGCCGCAGCAGATCCAGAGCCGCCGCCGCGAACGCCCGCATGTTAGCGGCGCGATCCTCCGAGCCCGTCTCGATGGTCAGCACCGCTTCCACGGGACCGGATATCGCCACGCATGTGTGGCCGGCCGCGTCGCCATAACCGTTGCCGGTCGGCCCCGCAGCTCCTGTCTCGGAAATCCCCCAGGTCGCGCCATAGCGCTCCACCTGGTTGCGGGCGAGCAGCAGGGCATAGGGCTCGCTGGCGGAACGAATCCCCTCCAGCGCCTCCCTCGGAATATCGGTCAGCAGCACGCGCGCCTTGGGGGTGTAGACCACCGCGCCACCCAGATAGTAGGCGCTGGCGCCCGGAACACTAAGCAGTGCTGCTGATATCAGCCCCCCCGAACTGCTTTCCGCCACGGCGATCTTCTCGCCCCGGGCCTTCAGCGCCGCCCCGATCTCGGCCGCCAGAGTCTCAAGTTCGTCCATGCCCATCCTTCCACTTGGCGTTCGCCGCCTTCGCGGCACATGATGCAGGGAACGGGGCCGAGAACCAGCCCAAGGAGGAACCTAGTGGACGCGCAATCGCAATGGACCGGGCTCGACGCCGCTCGGCTTGAACGCATCACCGACCATATTGAACGCAACTACATCGGCCCGGCCAAGATCCCCGGCTGCCAGGTCGTCGTCGCCAGACATGGCCACATCGCCTACCAACGGGCCTTCGGCCTTATGGACATTGAGCGCGCCAAGCTCACTCGAGAGGATACGATCTACCGCATCTATTCGATGACCAAGCCGATTGTCTCCGTGGCGCTGATGACCCTCTACGAGCAGGGCTACTTCCAGCTGAATGACCCCGTCAGCCGCTACGTGCCCTCATGGAAGAGCCACCGGGTCTGGGTGTCGGGCGAAGGCGCCGATATGGTCACCGAGCCTGCGCGCCGGCCGATCAACTTCCGCGACGTGCTCGGGCACATGGCGGGCCTGACCTATGGAGGCGGCCTGCCCGGCGTCGGCCTGCAGCACCCCATCGACAAGATCTACCGCGAGCTCAAGATCCGCTCGGCCGACACCGCCGACACCATGGCGAGCTTCATGGACAAGCTGTCCCAGGTGCCGCTTCGCTATCACCCGGGCGAGGCGTGGATGTACTCCCTGGCGACCGATGTCTGCGGCGCGCTGGTCGAGATCATCTCGGGTCGCCCATTGGCGGAGTATCTGCAGACGGAGATATTCGAACCCCTCGGCATGAAGGATACAGCCTTCCAGGTATCTGCGGACAAGGCCGACCGCTTCGCCGCCAACTATCAGCGCGGCCCCGACAAGAAGCTGAAGCTGATCGATGACCCCGCCACCTCGAACTACCTCAAGGAGCCGGTGTTCAAGTCCGGCGGCGGCGGCCTCACCGGCACGACCAGTGACTATCTGCGCTTCTGCGAGATGCTCCGCCGGGGCGGCGAACTGGACGGCAAGCGCATCATTGGCCCCCGCACGTTGGAAGTCATGCACATGAACCACCTGCCGGCGGGCAAAGATCTCACTCAGTTGGCCATCGGGGGCTTCTCCGAGACCGCCAACGAAGGCGTCGGCTTCGGTCTTGGCTTCGCCTCGACAATGGATCAGGTGCGCACCGGCGGCCTGGGTGTTGGCGACTATTACTGGGGCGGCGCGGCTTCGACGATCTTCCTGGTCGATCCCAAGGAAGATCTGTCGATGGTGTTCATGACCCAACTGATGCCGTCGGGCACTTTCAACTTCCGCGGCCAGCTCAAGAACCTTATCTACTCGGCCATCGTCGACTAGAGCGTGTTCCGAAATGCGGGAACCGGCTTACGG
>NZ_JBILUK010000118.1:0-9370 GCF_044371015.1 Phenylobacterium sp. | reverse complement strand
CCGGCTTTGCGCGCGGCACCTATGGCGCCCGTCCCAACGATGACCTCGAACTGATCGACTGCTTGATTACCAACGCCGTCCGATGCGCCCCGCCAGGCAACAAGCCCGAGACCTCGGAAGAAGCCGCCTGCCGCCCATTCCTGGCCGCACGCCTGGCTGCATTGCCGCAACTTAAGGTGATCGTGACGCTGGGCGATGTTTCCCGACGCAACACGCTCCGCGCCCTAGGCCTGAAGGCTTCGGCCGGCGTGTCCGGCCATGGTGCGGAGTTCGCCGCCGGTCCCTATACCGTGATCAACAGCTATCACTGCTCCCGCCTCAACACGAACACTGGGCGGCTCACGGCTCAGATGTTCGAGTCGATTTTTCAACGTGCAAGGGCCCTTGTTGGCGACTAACACCAGTGCTGAGGTTGTCCGCTTTCCAATGAGTAGGCGCAGTAGCTCCCGGAGGCGTGCATGATCTTCGAGCAATTGGCGACTGGCGGGTGCCAATCCTACCTACTCGGCTGCGAAGCGACGAAGGCCGCCATCCTTATCGACCCGGAGCTAAGCCGCATTGACCATTACCGGGGCCTTTGCGCCCAACATGGTCTCGCCCTGAAGTACGTTGTCGACACCCACACTCACGCAGATCACTTCTCGGCCAGCAAAAAGCTGGCTCGTACCACCCATGTTCCCGTAGTGATGCATCGGCTGTCGCCAGCGCCGCATGCCGACATGCGAGTGGACGACGGCGACATGATCATCGCTGGCGAACTGCGTCTCCAGGTCATCCACACGCCGGGCCACACTCGAGATTCGATGTCGCTGCTCATGAGCGATCGGGTATTCACGGGTGACACCTTGCTGATCGGTGGCACGGGTAGATCCGACCTGCCGACAGGCGATCCGAATGAGCTCTTTGAGAGCCTGTTCGACAAGCTCCTCAAGCTGAAGCCCGAGACGCTGGTGTTTCCCGCCCACGACTACAAGGGCCGCCTGCATTCAACCATTGGGGCGGAGATTTCCGATAACCCACGGCTCCAGAAGTCTGATCGGGCCTCATTTGTAACAATGATGCAAGGCTTGGACCTCGCGGCGCCGACACACCTGACAGAAGCTCTCCGAACGAACATGAGCGGCGGCAAAACCGTCGCTCAACTCCTGTCGGAAGCGTCGGCGCGCGTGCCCTTCATGTCACAGGAAGAGCTGAGTACGCGGCTGGGGAGCAACTCCCGCGATCTCGTCATTCTGGACCTTCGCGAGCGCGATGCATTCGAAGCCGGCCACGTACCTGGTGCGCGCCACCTGCCCCGTGGTCAACTGGAGTTGCGGGTGAACACCGAACTGCCAGATCCAACCGTTCGGATCCTTACATGTTGCGAGTTCGGCAAAATCTCAACCCTGGCGGCGGCAACGCTCCGCGAACTCGGCTACACTCGGGCTGTCGCACTGGATGGCGGCATGAAGGCTTGGCGCGAGGCGGGCTATCCCAGCGAGACGTGACACAACTTGACCGATGGCGGTGCGCAATCGTGAAGCAATCTCTCTTGGGCTTGCTGGCCGCGACCTTTATGGTGACAGGCCAGACTCAAGCCTCTCCACGGCCGGAGTCTGCATTGCAGATCCAAGCGCTCGAAGTCCTGAAGCGCGGTATCGCCTTCCGATCCGTGGAGGGTTCCCACCAAGTTCCAGCCTATGCGGCCTATCTGAAGAGCCTACTTGTTGCCGGTGGCTACAAGGACAGCGAGGTAATCATTGAGCCACTCGGCGAGACCGCGTTCTTGATCGCACGGTTTCCTGGGACTGATCCGGTGGCAAAACCGATCGTGATTAACGGCCACATGGATGTGGTTGAAGCCCCCCGGGAGGACTGGGTCCAAGATCCATTCACCGCTGTGGTCGAAGGTGGCTGGATCTATGGCCGGGGCGCAGTCGACAACAAGTTCGACATTTCCGTTGTTGTCACCTTGCTGGCGGATCTCCGTCGGCGTGGCTGGAAACCGGGGCGGGATGTGATCCTTGCGCTGAGCGGCGACGAGGAAACCGTGATGGCCACGAGCGCTGTACTGGCCGAACGGCTCAAGGGCGCGGAAATGGTGCTGAACACCGACATCGGCGGCGGCAGCCTCGACGCTGCCGGAAAACCCGCCACATACGGCATTCAGGCATCCGAGAAGACCTATGCAGATTTCGAGATAACCTTCACCGATCCCGGCGGCCACTCCAGCCGACCGACCCCAGGCAATGCCATCTACCGGATGGCGCGAGCGCTGGACCGCATCGCCGCCTTCAGGTTCCCGCCTGAAGCCAACGAGGTGACTCGCGGCGCGCTCATGGCTGCGGCGCCGACAACCCCCGAACCCTATGGCCCGGCGCTGAAGGCCTTCGCTGCCGACCCCGGAGATAGTAGGGCCGCCGAGACCCTCTCCACCGACCCCGGCTTCAACGCTGCGATTCGCACCACTTGTGTCGCCACCATGATCTCCGGCGGACATGCGCCCAACGCCCTGCCCCAGCGGGCGCGGGCCGTAGTGAACTGCCGCATCTTCCCGGGCACGGCCTCCGAACAGGTCCGCCAGACCTTGGTGCGGGTAGTCGATGACGGGACAGCCTCGATCACCCGCCTCGCAGACGGCTCGATCGACAGCCCTGCATCTCCCCTAAGAGCCGACGTGATGGCCGCGCTACGCAAGGCCGTAGACCGGAACCACCCTGGTCTGCCCATCGTGCCGATCCAGTCGGCGGGAGCCACCGACAGCATGCACTTCCGCGCAGCCGGCGTGCCCAGCTATGGCGTTTCAGGCCTGTACATCCAGCCGGGCGTATCGTTCACACACGGCCTCAACGAGAAGGCGCCGGTGGCGGCGATACCAGGCGCCCTGGCCCATTGGGAGGTTCTGCTGCGGGAAATCGCCAAGTAGCGATTCCGTTGCCCTTCCCTGGCGGCGCCGCGATACCATCACGGTTGCTTGCAGGGAGGATGCCATGCACGACCTCGTCATTCGCGGCGGAACCATCGTCGATGGCTCGGGCGCCGAGCGCTTCAAGGGTGATATCGCCATCGATGGCGACCGCATCAGCGTGGTGGGCCGCATCACCACATCCGGCCGGCGCGAGATCGACGCCGCAGGCCTTATCGTCACACCGGGCTGGGTCGACATCCACACCCACTACGACGGCCAGGCCACCTGGGATCCGGTGATGGCCCCCTCTTCTTGGCATGGCGTCACCACGGCCATTATGGGCAATTGCGGCGTCGGCTTCGCCCCAGTGCGGCCCGGCCAGGAAGGTTTCCTGATCGAACTGATGGAGGGCGTGGAAGATATCCCGGGCTCCGCCCTGCACGAGGGCATTGACTGGAAGTGGGAGAGTTTCCCCGAGTATCTCGACGCGCTGGAGGCAAAACCCCGCGCCATTGACGTTGGAACCCATGTGCCGCACGCGTCGGTCCGCGCCTACGTGCTGGGCGACCGCTGCAACACCGACTACGAGCCCAACGCTGAGGAGATCGCCGAGATGTCTCGGTTGGTTCGTGAGGGCGTCGAGGCCGGGGCATTGGGCTTCTCCACCTCGCGTACCCTGCTGCACAAGGATCTCAAGGGCGTTCACATGCCCGGCACCTTTGCCGGCTCCGATGAAATGTTAGCCCTCGGCCTCTCAATGAAGGGGCTGCGCCACGGTGTGTTCGAGATGGTCTCCGACCACCTGGGCGACGACGACGAGTGGATGTGGGTCAAGGGCTTCGCACAGGAGACCGGCCTTCCGGTCACCCTCGTCGCCACCTCGGCCGGCGCCTACGAAGGCGACAAGATGTACAACATCGCTGAGGAAAGCCGTCGCCATGGCATGGATATTCGCCCGCAGATCGCCGGTCGGCCCACGGGCATCCTCCACGGGCTGACCTCCAGCTTTCATGTGTTCATGGCCAGCCCGACATGGAAGGCGAAACTAGCCGACCTCGGGCTGGAGGAGCGCCTCGCAGCCATGCAGACGCCGGAGATCCGCGCCGGGTTGCTCTCCGAGGATAGCCCGCTGATCCGCGCGGCGATTGGCGACGCTGCGACCGGCGACCTCGCGGCGGCGTTCGGTGGCAGCCTGCTGTGGCGCATCTTCCCGTTGGGCGACCGTCCTGACTATGAACCCGACCGCGAGGGAAGCGTCGCCGGCCTCGCCCAGGCTGCCGGCGTGCCGCCGCTGACCATGATGTATGACCTGCTGACCCGCGACGGCGGGCGCGAGCTGTTCTATCAACCCCTCGGCGGCTACCAGACCTACAACTTCGACTTCTTCCGCAAGAACATGCAGCATCCCAATGTGCTGTTTGGTCTCTCAGATGGCGGAGCCCACTGCGGCGTGATCGCCGACGCCGGAATGCCCACCTTCATCCTGACCCACTGGGCGCGCGACCGCGTCAAGGGCGATCAATTCCCACTTGAGTTCCTGGTTCGCAAACTGACCAGCGACACAGCGCGCGCCTACGGCCTTAACGACCGCGGAAGGCTCGCGCCTGGCCTATTGGCCGATCTCAACATCATTGACTTCGAACGCCTGCGCCTGCACCGGCCGGAAGCGATCCATGACCTACCCGCCGGCGGCCGACGCCTCGTCCAGCGGGCGGAGGGCTATCGCTTTACGATCAAGTCTGGCGAAGTGACCTTCGAGGATGGAGAGCACACGGGCGCCCTGCCCGGAGGCTTGGTGCGTGGTGGCCGGGAAGCCGTCATCCTGCCGATGGCCGCGGAGTAGTTCACAGCTGGGTCATCCTGGGCTGCGCCCTTGGCTCGACAACGGGATCATCTACGCAAGCAGGCGGCAGAGCGCGCCCTCCGAGTCTGAAGTCCAGAGCATCGCCGATGCGTTGGCTGGCGTTTAGCCTTGGACAACGCCCCACCCAAAGGAAACTCTAGGCTGCCCCGCCCTTATCACGGCGCTCGGCATAGATGATCAACGGCTGGGCGCGGCCTTCAATGACCTCAGCATTTACCACCACCTCCTCGACGCCGTCGTAGGTGGGTAGTTCGTACATCGTATCCAGCAGCACGCCTTCCAGGATCGACCGAAGGCCCCGGGCGCCTGTCTTCCGTAGGATGGCCTTCCGCGCCACGGCATTCAGCGCATCGTCCGTGAAGGTCAGTCCAACGTTCTCCATCTCGAACAGCCGCATGTACTGCTTCACGAAAGCGTTCTTGGGCTCCGTGAGGATCTTAACCAGCGCCTTCTCGTCGAGATCATCCAGTGTGGCGATCACCGGCAGGCGGCCGACAAATTCAGGGATCAGGCCGAAGCGCAGAAGGTCATCGGGTTCGACCTGACGGAAGATTACACCCGTGCGCCGCTCATCCGGATCGGACACCTTGGCGCCGAAACCAACACTGGTGCCCTGGCCGCGCGCTGAGATAATTTTCTCCAGCCCCGCGAAAGCGCCACCGCAGATGAACAGGATGTTGGTGGTGTCGACCTGCAGGAACTCCTGCTGGGGATGCTTGCGGCCACCCTGGGGCGGGACGGAGGCGACTGTGCCCTCCATGATCTTCAGCAGCGCCTGTTGCACCCCCTCGCCCGATACGTCGCGGGTGATCGAAGGGTTGTCCGACTTGCGGCTGATCTTGTCGACTTCGTCGATGTAGACGATCCCGCGCTGGGCCCGCTCTACGTTGTAGTCCGCCGCCTGCAGCAGCTTGAGGATGATGTTCTCGACATCCTCCCCGACGTATCCGGCTTCCGTGAGCGTTGTCGCGTCGGCGACGGTGAACGGCACGTCGATGATTCGCGCCAGGGTCTGCGCCAACAGCGTCTTGCCGGTGCCCGTCGGACCGATGAGCAGGATGTTGGCCTTGCCCAATTCGACATCGTTGTTCTTCGTCGCGTGGTTCAGGCGCTTGTAGTGGTTGTGCACCGCGACCGAGAGGACTTTCTTAGCGTGATCCTGGCCGATCACGTAGTCGTCAAGGACCTCGCGAATTTCCTTCGGGGTGGGCACGCCGTCCTTAGACTTCACGAAGGAAATCTTGTGTTCTTCCCGGATGATATCCATGCACAATTCTACGCATTCATCACAGATGAACACGGTCGGACCCGCAATCAACTTGCGGACCTCGTGCTGGCTCTTGCCGCAGAAAGAGCAATAGAGCGTGCTCTTGGAATCTCCGCTCGCGGCCTTGGTCATGTTGTCATCTCACTCTGCCAGCCCGGCCAATCGATGGTCTGATGGCCGCGCTCCGGGGCGTCAAAGTCCCAAGCACACAAGGATAGGCGCCGCGGGTTGTCTAAGTCTTGACATTCCCCGATCCGGCCAAGGATCACAAGCCTTCGCGCATGCGAACAGGTTCAGGTAGGCCGCAGAATGACCAACGAGACGGCGGCAATCGACAGAACACCAGCGCCGCTGGTGGCATTTGATTTTGACGGCACCCTCACGGTCCGCGACAGTTACACATCATTCCTGCTTTGGCGCGCGGGACCGACCGGCGCGCTGTTGAGGGCGATCCGGCTCGCGCCGGCCGCAATTTCCTGGCTGTTTCATCGTGACCGAGGGCGCATCAAGGCGGCGGCGACACGTGCATTCCTGGGTGGCGCGACGCGCGACGAGCTGGAGGCCGACGCGAAGGCTTTTGCCGGCCACGTCTCCCGCCGATTGCTTCGCCCTGACGCCATCATCGCCTGGAAGCGCTGGCGCAACGATGATGTGCGACTGATCATTGTGACAGCTTCGCCCACATTCGTCGTCGCACCCTTCGCTCGGGGCCTCGGCGCGGATGGGATCATCGGCACAGAACTGGCGTTTGACGCTATGGGTCGCGCGACCGGCGGCTTCAATGGTCCGAACTGCCGTGGGCCTGAGAAAGTCGCCAGGATCCATGCGACATTCGGCCCCGAGGTGGTGATCCGAGCGGCCTATGGCGACACCTCTGGCGACACCGATATGCTGGCCGCCGCCGACGAGCCCTACTATCGCGTGTTCACCGGCCGGCCATGAAGCACGCAACCGCCGCCACACTTGATCAATTGGATAGCCTGCTCGCCGAACTGCGTCGACTGACCAGCCTTACCGAGCGGTCACGCGGCGTCTTCTATCGCAAGGGTCGCGCGTTCCTGCATTTCCACGAGGATCCACTGGGCCTATTCGCCGATATCCGAGGCGCGAACGGCCGCGACTTTGAACGCTTCGATGTTACCCGATCAGGCGGGAGAGAGGGCCTTCTGGAGCTGGCCCGGAAACGCGCGAGCTGATCGGAATCAGTCGTCTTCGCCCTCACGCTTTTCCCAAACGTGGTCAACCAACCCCCAGTCGCGGGCTTCTTCGGCAGTCATGAAGAAGTCGCGGTCGAGCGTCTCCTCGACCACCTCGATGGGCTGTCCGGTGTGCTTGGCGTAGATTTTGTTCAGCCGCGCCTTGGTCTTCAGGATGTCCTCGGCGTGGCGACGGATATCCTGCGCCTTGCCGGAGTAGCCGCCCGAAGGCTGGTGCACCATGATCCGGCTGTTGGGCAGTGCGATCCGCTGGTCCTTCTCTCCCGCCATCAGCAGGAATGAACCCATCGACGCCGCCATCCCCAGGCAAAGCGTGATCACCGGGCTCTTGATGTACTGCATGGTGTCGTAGATCGCGAGGCCGGAGGTCACGATCCCGCCCGGGGAGTTGATATACATCTGAATCTCCTTCTTGGGGTTTTCGGCCTCAAGATGGAGAAGCTGGGCGCAGATCAGGCTCGCCATCCCGTCCTCGACCGGGCCGGCCAGGAAGATAATGCGGTCCTTCAGCAGGCGGGAGAAGATGTCATAGGCTCGCTCGCCCCGACTGGTCTGCTCGACGACCATCGGCACGAGGCCAAGGGCGGTGGTCACGGGATCGCGCATGGAAAGTCCTTCGGGGTGTTCGGCGCCTATCCGGGCGCGAGTGTTCAATGGAGATATCGCGTGCGCCGAGCCCCGGCGCAAGGCGCGCTGGCCCCCTTCGTTCGCGTCCCTGCCACCGCCCGGGAGGCCGGATGATGAGTATGCCCGGGCACATCAGTTGTCAGCAGTGCCACAATTTGGGGCCTTAGGCGGCGATCTGGTTGATCCAGGCGCGCAGCACCGCCAAAACCTGCTCCGGCGCCGCATAACCACGCGTCACCACGCCGAACACGCCCTCATCATTGGGGCCGCCGATGAGAGTCGGGAATCCGGTTACACCGGCGCGCTGCGAGAGGGCGTAGTCGCGCCAAGTCTCAGCCTTGGCGTCTTCTTCGTCCCAGGCTGCGAGGAAGGAGGCGCGGCCAAGGCCAAATTCTTCCGCGATATCGGCCAATACCCCGCCCTGAGTGATGTCCCGCGCCTCGGCGTAAAAGGCATGCTGCAGCGCCTGGAGATAGCGCAATGCCATCTCAGGGTCCTCGCGCCGCACGACGACCACCGCGCGCGCCGCCGGGTCCGTGTCGTAGACGAAGTCGCCACGCTTGATCAGGGACGCATCGAAGGGAAGCCCGGTTGCCTCGGTCACGTGCGTCCAGTGGCCGGCCAGTTCCTTGGCCCGCTCGCGCGTCGTCACGGTCTCGGTGCCAGGGCGCAGACCGCCCATGACCAGGCGGATCGGCAGCGCCCGGCCGTAGTTCCGGCGGATCTCGTCGACCACCGGCGAAAAACCGTAACACCACGAGCACATCGGGTCGGAGAAGTAGATCAGGTGTGGGCCGTCCATCGCGGGCTCCTCCTCTGACGACCGAGCTTACACGGCAGTGGCGGATCGTCACGCGCGCTCTTCCCGCCGTCGGCGGAAGGCGCCAATTTCCCGTTATGGCCCACGACCATCATGATCATGACGATCCTCACGGCCAGGCGCCGCCGCCTGACATCGCGCTCCGCGTCAAAGCGTTGGAGTCGCTTCTGGTGGAGAAGGGCCTGGTCGATCCAGTGGCGCTGGACGCCATCGTCGACCACTTCGAGACCCGCGTCGGCCCCCGCAACGGTGCGCGCGTGGTGGCGCGCGCGTGGACCGATCCGGCCTATCTGGATCGCCTGCGCAACGACGCTACGGCGGCCATCGCCGAGCTTGGCTACACCGGCGCTCAGGGCGAGCACATGGTCGCGGTGGAAAACGGGCCCCAGGTGCACAACCTCGTCGTCTGCACCCTCTGCTCCTGCTACCCATGGCCGGTGCTGGGGCTGCCGCCGGTCTGGTACAAGTCCGCTCCGTATAGAAGCCGCGCGGTGATCGATCCGCGCGGCGTATTGGTTGAGTTCGGTACGGTGCTGCCGGACGAAACTGAGATCCGCGTCTGGGATTCCACGGCAGAGGTCCGCTACCTCGTAATCCCCGAGCGTCCGGCCGACACCGAGGGCCTCGACGCCGAGGCCCTGGCCGCCCTGGTCACCCGCGATGGAATGATCGGGACAGCTAGGTTGTG
>NZ_JBILUK010000346.1:0-2538 GCF_044371015.1 Phenylobacterium sp. | reverse complement strand
GGCCGGCCTCACGGTCACCCTGGTCGCCCAGCACCATTCCCACGACAGCTATGGCTATCGGTTCGAGCGTAATGGTCGGGCCGTGATTTATTCGACCGACTCCGAGCACAAGGTCGACAATATGGATTCGGAGGCCGTCTTTGAGGCCTTCTTCGCCGCAGCCGATCTGGTGATTTGCGACACCATGTATTCCCTGGGCGACACCGTCAGCCTGAAACAGGACTGGGGGCATTCCTCCAACGTGGTGGCCGTCGACCTTTGCCACGCCGCCAGGGCCAAGCGTCTGGCGCTGTTCCACCACGAGCCGACCTACACCGACGAAGACATCCAGCGCATGCACGCCGAAAGCGTGCGCTATGAGGAGCTGGTGCGCGCCGATCGGCCGCCGCTGGAGGTGATCTGCGCCTATGACGGGCTCGAGATCGAGGTCTGACGCTCTCAGCGAGCTGTCCGCCCCCGCACGCCGGCGGGTGCGCTTCGGCGCGCTGGCGGCGGCGCTGCTGACCGCGTTGGGCGTGTTGCTGACCGGCGACGCCCTGCGTCAGCCGCTCATCGATGTCTTCCAGAGAGTTTCGCCCGCCCGCGATCCGAGCCCTCGGGTCCAGGTCGTGGCGGTCGACGCCGCGAGCCTGGATGCGCTCGGCGGCTGGCCCTGGTCGCGATATACCCTGGCCCGACTGACCGAGCAGATCGCGGATCGCGGCGCGGCGGCCATCGGATTCGACTTCCTGTTCCCCGAGCCTGATCGGCAGAATCCGGAAAGCTTCGCCGCACTCTATCGCGAACTCACCCCCGCGACCGCGGCTGAGATCGCGGCCCTGCCTTCCATGGACGCCGTTTTTGCGCGGGTGATCGGGCGCGCGCCCGTGATCCTGGCCCGAGCAGGCGTGGACGCCGGCTCTTTCGACCGCCGCGAGGCCGAGGCCGCGCCGCCGCTGCCGCCCGACGTGACCTTCGCAGGTCCGCGACCGGCTGCGATCCCGTCCTACCCCTACGTCGTCGCCAACCTGCCGCTGCTGGACGGCGGCGCGCTGGGCCACGGGCTCGCCAATGGGCCGCCGGACATCGACGGGGTTATCCGTCGGGTTCCACTCCTGGGCGTGGCGGCGAGCGCCATGACACCCAGTCTGGCGCTGGACATGGTGCGGGTGGCGGAAGGCGCGAGCACGATCCGGCTCCTGGGCGATACGGGCGGCCTGACGGCGGTTCAGGTCGGCGCCCGCAAGGTCGCAGTGGATCCTGGTGGTCGTGTCGAGATTCGCTACGCCGCCGCACCGGGTTCACAGCGGCTCGCGGCCCATCGCGTCTGGTCGGCGGCCGACCTGCTGCGCCAAGGCGTTCCGGCGGACGCGTTCAAGGACAGCCTGGTCCTGGTCGGGCTGACCGCCGCCGGCACCTCGGACGTCGTGACGACCCCGCGTGAAGCCGAGACCTATGGCGTCTTCGTGCAGGCCCAGGCCATCGATGCGATCCTGAGCGGGCGCGCGCTCAGTCGGCCCGCCTGGATTCCGGCGCTGGAATGGGGGCTGGGCCTGACGCTGGTGATCGTCTCCTGGCTGGGGGTTCCGCGTGCGCCGATGGGCCTTGTGCTGGCCGGCGCGGGGGTCGAGACGGCGGCGGTGCTGGGCGGATGCTGGGCGGCCTTCCTGAACAACATTGTCATCGATCCCTACCCCATGCTGGCCCCCGGCGCAGCGGCCTCGGCGGTGACGGTGGCGATGCTGTTTGTCGAAGGCCGCCGGGTGCAGGCCCGTCTGCGCGCGGCGCTGGACGAAGAACGCCTGACTGCGGCCCGGGTATCCGGCGAGCTGGCGGCGGCCTCCGAGATTCAGTCCGGCATGCTGCTCCCGCGAGGCGAACTGGCGCGGGTGTCTCCGGATGTCGAGATCGACGCGGTCCTGCAGTCCGCCAAGACGGTGGGCGGCGATCTCTACGACGCGTTCCTGTTCGGCGACGGGCGAGTTTGTTTCCTGGTCGGCGACGTAACCGGCAAGGGCGTGCCGGCCTCGCTGTTCATGGCGCTCGCCAAGGCGCTCTCGCGCAGCCTGCTGATGCGACCCGCAACGCCGCTCGCCGCCGCCATCGCCGAAATCAACGCCGAACTGTCGCGCGACAATCGCCAGGCCATGGCGGTCTCGGTTCTGGTGGGCGTTTTGCACCCAGATGACGGGACCCTTCACCTCTGTTCGGCCGGACACGAGAACCCGCTGGTGGTCGACGCCGAGGGTCACGTGCGGGAGATCGTCCTCGATGGCGGGCCGCCGCTCTGTGTGGACGAAACCTTCGCCTATCCCGACGAGACGCATCACCTCGCGCCCGGGGAGCGGCTGGTGTTTTTCACCGACGGGCTGACCGAGGCGCAGGATCCGGACGGCCGCCTGATGGAACGCGACGCCTTGCTGGCGGCCGTAAGTATGGCGGCCCGCGAGACCACCAGCGCCGGCGAGCTCCTGGATCGGCTCGTCGCGGCGGTGCGGGCGTTCGAGGCCGGCGCCGAGCCCAGCGACGACCTGACCCTGCTGGCGGTGCGCCGCCGGG
>NZ_JBILUK010000010.1:0-34170 GCF_044371015.1 Phenylobacterium sp. | reverse complement strand
TTCCTTGGACACGTCCTTCAGGCCATGCCGGTCCGTATAGGTGCGCGCCAGCTTGGAGGCGATCTTGGTGCAATAGACGGGACCGGTCACCACCTTCAGGTGCAACCAGAACATGGCGATGTCGAAACGGCCAAAGTGGAAGATCTTGGTCACGGCCGGATCGGTCAGCAGGGCCTTGAGATTGGGTGCGTCATAGGTCGGCCGGTTGAGCCGCACCACGTGGGCGTCGCCGTCGCCAGCCGAGAGCTGCACCACGCAGAGCGGATCCCGCCCGAGACGCAGACCAAGGGTCTCGGAATCCACAGCCACCGCCGACGCCCCGGCGAGAGCGCCCTGCGGCAGATCGCCTTCATGCACGTAGGTGGTCACGTGGGGCGGGAGCTCCAAACAAGATCGCGCGCCTGAACGGCGCCGCAGTTTGGTCGGGTGTTTAGATGATCCTGCCGCGACCGGATAGGGGCGCGCCGCCGGCTCAGAGCTCGATCATGTCGAAGTCGGCTTTCGGCGTCCCGCAGAGCGGGCAAACCCAGTCGGGCGGAACATCGGCCCACCGCGTCCCCGGGGCGAGGCCCTCGGCCGGGTCTCCCGCCTCTTCCTCATAGAGATATCCGCAGGTGCGGCACTGCCATGCTTTGTAGGGCTGCGGCGTCATGTCTCAAGCCTCCGACAGGCCCGCGCCCCGCCGCCTTGATCCTGATCATTTCGCGCGGGCCAATGCCGTGGCCCGGTCCGCCGAACCGCTTCGCCGGCCTGAAGAGGGAGCCGCCATGATCTCCGCCGATATCGCCGCCACCATCATTGACCCCAAAGCCTATGCTGCGGGTCGACCGATCGACGAAGCCTTCGCCCGTCTGCGCGCCGAGTCGCCGCTCGACATCGCCCAGCCCGAAGGCTTCGATCCGTTCTGGGTCGTCACCCGGCAGGCCGACATCCGCGAGGTCGAGCTCAAGAACGAGCTCTTCCACAACGGCGACCGGTCGACCGTCCTGACCACCATCGAGGCCGACCGAAAGGTCCGCCAGATGATGGGTGGCTCGCCGCATCTGGTGCGCTCGCTTGTGCAGATGGACAATCCGGACCACGCCAACTATCGGCGCCTCACCCAGGGCTACTTCGCGCCGCAGAACCTGCGGGCGCTGGAGGACCGGATCCGGGAGATCGCACGCGGCTTCATCGATCGGATGGCGGCGCACGGCGGGCGCTGCGACTTCGCCAGGGACGTGGCGTTTCTCTATCCCCTGCATGTCGTGATGGAGGTGCTGGGCGTGCCGGAGGCCGACGAGCCGCGCATGCTCAAGCTGACCCAGGAGCTGTTCGGCAGCGCCGATCCCGAGCTCAACCGAACCCAGGCGACCGTCGCCGACACCGACGCGGCGCTTCAGAGCCTCCAGGGGACCGTCGCTGACTTCATGATGTACTTCAACGCCATGACCGAGGACCGACGCCGGAATCCCAGGCAGGACCTCGCCAGTCTGATCGCCAACGGACGGATCGAAGGCCAACCGCTCGGGCATCTCGAGGCCATGAGCTATTACATCATCGCCGCCACCGCCGGCCACGACACCACATCCAGTACGACGGCCGGGGCGATCTGGGCGATGGCCGAAAACCCGGCTCAGTTTCGCAAGGTCAAGAATGATCCCGCGTTGATTCGCGGCCTGGTCGAGGAATCGATCCGCTGGGAGACGCCCGTAAAGCACTTCATGCGAACCGCGACCGAGGACACCGAGCTCGCAGGTCGCAAGATCGCCAAGGGCGACTGGTTGTTCCTCTCCTACCCGTCAGGCAACCGCGACGAAGCGGTGTTCGATGACCCCTTCGCCTTCGACGTCACGCGGAGCCCCAACCGCCACATCGCGTTCGGCTACGGCGCCCATGTATGCCTCGGCCAGCACCTGGGTCGGATGGAGATGAGGGTGCTGTGGGAAGAACTGCTGCCGCGACTGGAATCCGTCGAGCTCGACGGCGAGCCCCGTCGAATGCAGGCCAGTTTCGTCTGTGGTCCGAAGTCGGTGCCGATCCGCTTCAGGATGCACTGACGGAAAAAGCCGCCCGTGTTCGCCGCTGAGGCTTCACCCGACCGGTGGTGCCCAGGAAAGGACTCGAACCTTCACGGCCGTTAAGCCACTGGCACCTGAAGCCAGCGCGTCTACCAATTCCGCCACCTGGGCCCGGTCCGTCGGATCGGGAGGCGGCTTCTTATGGCAAGGTCATGGTGGGGTCAACGACCTCTCCATG
Source organism: Phenylobacterium sp. (assembly GCF_044371015.1). Classification (GTDB taxonomy): domain Bacteria; phylum Pseudomonadota; class Alphaproteobacteria; order Caulobacterales; family Caulobacteraceae; genus Phenylobacterium. Next base: position 31,932 of record NZ_JBILUK010000010.1, on the reverse strand, counting down.
TTAGCGTTCGGCGGAATTCGGGAGACAGCGATGGCGCGGCGTTTGGCCCTGGTGACGGGCGCTTCGGCGGGGATCGGGGCGGCGTTCGCCCGCGCGCTCGCCGCCAGGGGGTGCGATGTGGCCCTGACCGCGCGCCGGACCGAACGGCTGACCGCGCTGGCGACCGAGATCGAGACCCGGCACGGCGTCTCGACCCGGGTGATCGCCGCCGACCTGGCCGACCCCGCCGCCCCCGCCGCGATCCTGGCCGCCCTGGCCGACCGCGGCCCGGCCCCTGATATCCTGATCAACAATGCGGGCTACGGCCTGCCCGGAACCTTCGCGGAGACGAGCTGGGCGGATCAGGCCGCCTTCATCCAGGTGATGATGACCGCCCCCTGCGAGCTGGCCCACCGTGTTCTGCCGGGCATGCGGGCGAGGCGCTATGGCCGGATCGTCAATGTCGCCTCCCTGGCCGGCCTGTTGCCGGGCGCCGCGGGCCACACGCTCTACGCCGCCTCCAAGGCCTTCCTGATCCGTTTCTCTCAGAGCCTGCACCTGGAAGCCGCCGCCAGCGGCGTCCACGTCACGGCGCTCTGCCCGGGTTTCACCTATTCAGAGTTTCACGACGCCAACGGCACCCGCGACCTCGTCACGTCCGGCACCGGCCGCTGGATGTGGCAGAGCGCCGAAGCGGTGGTCGCCGACGGCCTCTCCGCCGTGGAGGCCAATCGGCCGGTTCATACGCCCGGACTGCACAACCGCATGATCGCCGGCTTCGCCCGCCTGATCCCGGAGGGCGCGGCGCTCAGGCTCATGGCGTCGCAGGGCGCGCGCATCCGCAAGCTTTGAATTCAGGGCCCGTAGGGCTTGGCCACGCCGGGCCGGATGAAGCCCAGGGTGCTGTCGGCGAAGCCCGAAAGGATGAACTGCACCGCCAGCGCGCAGAGGATCAGGCCCAGAACCCGGACCACGATGGTCAGGCCGATTCGTCCCAGCAGCCGGGTGATGATCGGCGTCGCCAGGAACGCCAGCAGGGTCGAGAGCGCCACCGCCGCGATCACGCCCACGCCCACGACGGTGCCCTTAAGGCCATAGTCCCGCGCCTGGCTGGCGTAGATCACCACTGAGGAGATCGCTCCGGGACCGATCAGGAGCGGCATGGCGAAGGGCACGATCAACCGCTCAAACCGGCGCCGCGCATTGTCGGGTTCAGCCTCCGAGCCCGCCTGGCCGGCGTTGGCGAAGGTCGCGGCCATGTCGTTGCGGGCCATCTCCAGCCCCAGCAGGAACAGGATCACCCCGCCGGCGATCCGGAACGCCGGCAGCGAGATGCCGAAAAACTCCAGCAGCGACAGGCCCGTGAACCAGAAGAAGGTCAGGAACCCCAGCACGAACAGCGCCAGATAGATGGCGATGCGGGCGCGCACGGCCGCCGCCACCCCAGCCGTCGCGGCGGCGAACAGCGGCACGTTGCCGACCGGGTCGATCAACGCAAACAGGGCGACGAAGAAGTTGACCGCGAACTCGGCCTGGCTCATGCGTCGGACTTAGCCTGAATTTCCCCGGCGGGGCCACACCCGCCCTCAACGGAGCCCCGCCATGGCCGCCGCCGTGCTCGCGCAGACAGCTGTCCGCCACGATCCGCGCCTGATTGTGCCGCTCGATGCGCCCACGGTCGACGACGCCCGCGCCCTGGTCTCGACGCTGGGCGATGTGGTCAGTTTCTACAAGGTGGGCCTGGAGCTGTTCGCCGGCGGCGAGGGCATGACCCTGGCCCGCGAGCTCAAGGCCGCCGGCAAGCAGGTGTTCCTCGACTGGAAGCTGCACGACATCGGCGCGACGGTTCAGCGTTCGGCCGCCGTCCTGGCCGCATCCGGTTGCGATCTGCTGACCGTTCACGGCGAGCCCCAGGTGATGGCGGCGGCGGTCCGCGGCCGGGGCGGCTCCGGCCTCAAGGTCCTGGCTGTCACCGTTCTCACCAGCCTGTCCGACGAAGACCTCACCGAAGTCGGCTATCACGAGACCGCCCGCGCCCTGGTCGAGCGCCGCATCCATCAGGCCATCGCCGCGGGTTGCGACGGCGTGGTCGCCAGCCCGCAGGAAGCGGCGCTGGCCCGCGCGCTCGGCGGAAAGGACTTCCTGGTGGTGACTCCGGGCGTGCGGCCCGACTGGGCGGCGAAGAACGATCAGGCGCGCGTCGCCACGCCGCTTGAGGCGCTCAAGGCCGGCGCCAGCCACATCGTCTGCGGCCGCCCCATCACCGCCGCCAACGATCCCGAGGCCGCCGCCCGCCGGATCGTGGCGGAAATGGCGGGAGGATGAGGCCCGCCTACCTCCGAGGTCATTGATCGTCGGCGCCCTACGGACAACTCTGCGCTCCCAGACCCAAGCCGAACGGGGAACCCGCCGACATGACCGCCTTCCGCCTGATGCTCGCCGCCATGTTCCTGGTGCTGCTCGGCTACACCGCTATTGTCATCCAGGGACACGGCCTGAATCTGTTCGCGGTGTTCTTCGGCGACATGGCCAAGCTGGGCTGGCCCGGACAGTTCAACCTCGATTTCATGTTCATGCTGATGTTGTCGGCGACATGGGTGCTATGGCGCCATCGCTTCTCGCCGGCCGGCTTTGGGCTCGGCCTTCTGGCCTTCCTGGGCGGCGCTGCCTTCCTGACGGTCTATCTTCTGGTGCTCACCGCTCGCGGCGCCGACCCGAAGACGATCCTCCTGGGGCCCAATCGGGTCTGATCTCTACCTGAGGGGTTGGATCTCGATATCCCGGAACGCGATCGGGTGGCCCTCGCTCTGCAGGGCGATCCAGCGTCCGGGAAAGGCCGGATCGCCGTCGATCATGTCCCGCGCCAGGGGGTCGGTCGGGTCGAGTTCCACCTTGCGATAGCGCATCACCTCTTTGCCCTCGATCTTCTGGATCACCTCGCCGTCCGGCCGCACCTCCAGCTCCAGCCGCACCCAGCGCCCGTTGGGGATCGTCGGCCCCGTGGAGATCGTGCAATGCGCCTTGGCCCGGCCGTCGGCCAGGGTCACGTGGGTCCCGGGCGTGCAGACCGACCCTGTGGGCCGGGGGCCCGGCCCGTCGGCGCCCAGGATCTGAAACTCGACCGAAACCGGGAACGGCTGGCCCAGGCCCATCGCCTGCGGCGCGGGGGCGGCGAACATCACCCCGCTGTTGCTCCGCGCCCAGGCGGGCGTATCCGGAAGTGCGCCGGTCTCAAGCACCTTGTAGCGTAGCCGAAGCCGGTAGGCCGCCCACGGCATCTCCTGGAACAGGTGGCCGAAGCGGTTCCCGAACCGGTCATAGCCCGCATAGGAGACCACGATGGCCCGGTCCTCGACCCGGAACGTGTCCGCGAAGTTTTCACCCGCCGGATAGCCCAGGATCTTCGGGGTCCAGCCCTTCAGCGTGCGGCCGTCGAACAGCGGCTTCCAGCCTTGCGCCGCCGCAGGACCGGCCAGGCACGTCGCCGCCAGAACCAGGCCCGCCGCCAACCGTCGCATGTCAAATCCCCTTCCCGCCCTTGCGCGCGATGCGATCCCCTGAAACCCTCCGCGTCAACGGGGGAGACGGTAAGGGCGAATGGCCAATCTCAACACGCGCTGGCGCAAGGAAAACACCTATGACGCCATTGTCGTCGGCAGCGGCATCTCCGGCGGCTGGGCGGCCAAGGAACTCTCCGAGCGCGGCCTGAACGTTCTGGTTCTCGAGCGCGGTCCGATGGTGAAACACCTGGAAGACTATCCCACCGCGGCCACCAACCCCTGGGAGACGCAATATCCCAACGGCCAACTGCCCAAGGCCGAGATGGATGCGCGCTACAAGGTCCAGCAGCGCACCGGCTACACGATCACCGAGCACACCAGGCGCTTCTTCGTCCGCGATGACGAGAACCCCTACACCGAGACGGAACGCTTCGACTGGATACGCGGCTATCACGTGGGTGGCCGCTCCCTGCTCTGGGCGCGACAGAGCTATCGCCTTTCGGAAATGGATTTCTCAGCCAACGCCAGGGACGGCGTCGGCGTCGACTGGCCGATCCGCTATGCCGACCTCGCGCCCTGGTACGATCATGTCGAGCGGTTCGCCGGCATCAGCGGCCGCGCCGAGGGCCTGCCGCAGCTTCCCGACGGCGTCTTCCAGCCGCCGATGGAGTTCAACTGCGTCGAGGAGCACTTCAAGAGCAGGATCGAGAGCCGTTTCCCCGAGCGAAGGGTCACCATCGGCCGCACCGCCAATCTGACGGCGCCCACCGAGGAACAGATCGCGCTCGGACGCGGCCAGTGTCAGTACCGGAACCTGTGCATCCGAGGTTGCCCGTTCGGCGCCTATTTCAGCTCCAATTCCTCGACCCTGGTCGCAGCAGAGCGCACCGGCCGGATGAAGATTCGGCCGAACAGCATCGTCACCAGCCTGCTGCACGACGCGCGCAAGGATCGCGCCGACGGGGTGCGCATCCAGGACGCGGCCACCGGCGCGGAAGAGGAATTCTACGCCAAGGTGATCTTCGTCTGCGCCTCGGCCATCGGCACGGCGGCGATCCTGCTCAACTCGACCAGCCGCCGGTTCCCCAACGGCTTCGGCAACGGCTCCGACCAGGTTGGCCGCAACATCATGGACCATCATCTGGGCGTCGGCGCCCAGGCCGAGGTTCCGGGCTTCGAGGATCGCTACTATTCCGGCCGTCGCCCCAACGGCATCTATGTGCCCAGATTCCGAAACCTCGGAGACGCCGCGACGGCGCGGACCGATTTCATCCGCGGTTATGGCTATCAGGGCGGCGCGGCCCGGATGGGCTGGCAGCGCGGCGCGATGACGCCCGGGTTCGGCGCCGAGTGGAAGGAAGGGCTGACCCAGCCCGGCCCTTGGGGCATGCGTATCGGCGGCTTCGGCGAGATGCTGCCGCACCCCGACAATCGCATGACCCTGAACCCCGATCTCAAGGACAGGTACGACCTGCCCACGGTCACCTTCAATGTCCGCTTCCGCGAGAATGAAGCCGCCATGCGCAAGGACATGCAGGCCGCGGCGGTCGAGATGCTGGAGAGCGCCGGCTTCCGGAACGTGCGCGGTTTCGACACCCCGCCGGGCCCGGGTCTCGGCATCCACGAGATGGGGACCGCGCGCATGGGCCGCGATCCCAAGACCTCTGTGCTCAACGCCCACAACCAGATGCATGAGTGTCGCAACGTCTACATCACCGATGGTGCGGCCATGACCTCGTCGGCCTGCCAGAACCCCTCGCTGACCTATATGGCGCTGACCGCCCGGGCCTCAGCCCACGCCGTCGAGGCCGGACGGAGGGGCGAGCTGTGAGTCGCGCCATGTCCTCAACGACCCTCAACCGTCGCGCCGCCCTGGGCTTCGCCCTCGGCGCCTTGACCGTCCCGGGCTGGAGCCTGGCCCAGACCGGCCAGGCCTGGGCGCCCAAGGCCCTCACGCCTGCCCAGGCGCGCACGCTCGAGGCTTTCGTCGACACCCTGATCCCCGCCACCGGCACGCCCGGCGCCAAGGAAGCCGGCGTCGCGCGTTTCATCGACAAGGCGGTGGCCGACTGGTGCCCCCCCGCCCAGGCCGTCGCGATCCGCAACGGCCTCGACCGCGCCGAGGCCGACGCCCGAGCGGTCCATGGCAAGGCCTTCGCCGATCTCGACGCGCGTCAGAGGCGCGAGGTTGTGGCCGCCATGGAGCAGGACCCGAAGGCCGCCGCCGGCTACTTCAGCCTCAAGGATCTTACGGTGACCGGCTACTTCACCTCCGAGCCCGGAGCCACACTGGCGCTGCGCTATGATCCCATGCCCGGCGCCTACCGCGGCTGCGTGCCGCTCCGCGAAATCGGTCGCGCTTGGGCGACCTGATCACGGCGACTTGGGCCGGGGCGCGACGCGGCCTATGTCATGGCCATGGGTAAGCGCACGCCTCTCTTTCTTACCGCGCTGGCGCTGGCGGCGCCGCTGACGCTGGTGTCGGCGGTATCGCAGCCGGCCGCTGTCGCGCCGCCGACGGCCTCTGGCGACCAGGTGTTCGACGCCTGGGCCAGTGACTTCCAGCCGCGCGCCATCGCCGCCGGAATCTCGCCGGCCGTCTTCGCCCGGGAGTTTGCCGGGCTCACGCCGGAGCCGAGGGTCGCGGCGCTGGATTCGCGCCAGCCCGAGTTCTCCAAGCCCGTCGGCGACTACTTGAAGGGCGTGGTCACCGCCGATCGCGCCGCGATCGGACAGCGGCGCCGGGCCGACGTAGCCGAGTTCGGCGCCATCGAGGCGCGCTGGGGCGTATCGCGCGACATCCTGATCGGCATCTGGGCGTTGGAGAGCGGGTTCGGCGCCCTGCAGGGCGACACCGATGTGATACGCGCGCTGGCGACACTTGCCGCCGACGGCCGCCGCCGCGCCTGGGCCGAGGGAGAACTGATCGCGGCGCTCACGGTCATCCAGACCGGCGAACATCCCCGCGCATGGCTCAGGGGTTCCTGGGCCGGGGCCATGGGCCAGACCCAGTTCATCCCCTCCACCTTCCTGACGACCGCCGTCGATCACGATGGCGATGGGCGCCGCGACATATGGGGCTCCCGCGCCGACGCTCTGGCGTCCGCCGCCAACCTGCTCGCCAAGGCCGGGTGGACGCCGGGCCAGGACTGGGCGCGCGAGGTGATCGCGCCCCCGGGGTTCGACTTCAGCCTCACCGAGGGCCCGCGCGAGACGCCCGCCTGGTGGGCGGAACGGGGATTGCGCCGCGCCGACGGCCGCACCTGGCCCGCCGCCGACGCGGCCGCCAAGGCGCAGCTGGTCGCCCCGTCGGGCGCCGGAGGTCCGCTGTTCCTGTTGTTCCCCAATCACTTTGCCCTGCGCCAGTACAACAACAGCCTGGCCTACGCCCTGGGCGTCGGTCTCCTGGCCGATCGGTTCGCCGGCGCGCCGCCGATAGTCACCGCCTGGCCGGTCGAGGCGCCGCTGTCTCTGCGCGATCGGATGACCGCTCAGCGCGCGCTGAACGCGCTGGGCTTCGACGCCGGCCAGCCCGATGGGGTGGTGGGCCAGGGCACGCGCCGGGCGCTCCGGGCCTGGCAGAAGGCGCGCGGCCTCACCGCCGATGGCTATCTCTCGACCGAGATGGTGCAGAAGCTCGCCGCCGAGGCCGGCGCGAGCTGAGGCTCTAGAGATCGTCGCGCCCGGCGAGCACCGCCGCATCATGCTCCGCGGGCCGCGGATCGGCGTTGCGCAGGGCCGGATTGCGGAACGCATACACCAGCATCGCGCCCAACAGGCTGGAGCTGATCAGGAACGGCAGCGGGCCGTAGTGCTGGTAGAGAAACACAAAAGCCGGCGCGAGGATCACATTGATCCCGTTCACCGCCGCGATCAGCCCCGCCACCCGCGCCTGCTCGTCCATGTCGACCGCAATCGACGATCCCGCCGTAAAGCCGGGCCGGGCGAAGCCGAATCCGAGCGAGGCGATCGCATAGCCCGCCACCGCGCCATAGTAGCCCGGTGACAGGGCCACGATCAGGCTGCCCACCGCCGCCACCGCGACGCCCCAGCGCAGCAGCTGTCTGGGCGTCATCTCGAACATCCGGATCAGGCCCCATTGGGCGAGCAATCCGGCCACGGCGCCGAACATCATGGCGATGGCGATGAAGTACTGGGCCTGCATCGGGTTCATCGCCAGCTTGTCGATGATCAGAAAACCCAGCGTCTGGCCCAGCGCCGTCTGGCAGGTGGCGACGATGAATCCGTAGATCAGGAACGGCTGTACGCGCGGATCGCGCCACATCGGTTGCGCCTTGGGCGCGCCGGGTATCACCGGCCTGCGCGGTCGCTGGGATTCCGCCAGGGGCTTCTGGTCCGGCAGATAGCGCCAGACCACCATCAGCATGGCGAAGGCGATCAGCGAGAAGGTGTAAAGCGGCCCGGCCAGCCCGATCACCGGATAGACGAACAGCGGCGCCAGGAATGGCCCCACCACCGTGCCGAGGCCGAAGGCGCCGGCCAGACTGGCCATCGCCTGGGTGCGACCCTCCGGCGGCGTGCGCTCAGCCAGATAGGCCTGGGTCGCCGGATTGCTGGCGGCGCCGAAAAGCCCGAACATCGCCCGCGCCAGCAGAAACAGCACGAAGATCACCATCGGCGGCGCCCAATGCGCGAGGCCGGCGCTGACCACCGCGCCGCACAGCGCCATGGAGACCGCGAATCCGGCCAGTCCCACCAGCATCAGCGGCTTGCGGCCGTACCGGTCCGAAGCCCGCGCCCAGCCCGGCGAGGAAAACGCCCACAGCAGCGCCGAGAGCGAAAAGATCGCCGAGACCAGGGCGTCCGGAATCCCGATCGAGCGGCCGATGGCCGGCAGCACCGAGATCAGCCCGGTGTTGCCCATGGCGGTCGCCGCCGACACCGCGAAGATGATCGCGAATGAGCGGCGGGGAATCGTGGACGCGGGCGCGGACATGACGGCGCCGCTTTAGAGCGTCTTCCGAAGAGTGGGAACCGGTTTTCGGATGAAAAGACGATCTAACATTTTGATTTCGAGCCTTTTTCACTCCGTTCAGATGATTCCATCCGGACGGGAGACGCTCTCGGCCGCCCGGCGCCGGAGGGCCAGTCTACCCTTGCGGGGCATGGCCGGGCGGCCATAGTCGGACGCGGAGGCTCGGATGGGAGACAAGCTGTTGCGGCGATGGCGGATGGGGTTGATCGGCGGCGGGCCCGGGTCGTTCATCGGCCCCGTGCATCGCCTGGCCGCCGAAATGGATCGCGAGATCGAGCTGGTGGCCGGCGCCTTCTCCAGCGACCCGGGGCGCTCCCGCGAGGCCGGCGCCGGCTATCGAATAGATCCCGACCGCGCCTATGCCTCATGGAGCGAGATGATCGGCCGCGAGCGGGCGCGCGCGGACGGGATGGATTTCGTGGTCATCGCCACCCCGAACCATCTGCACCTGCCGGCCGCGCTCGAAGCCCTGGATGCGGGCCTGGCGGTGATGAGCGACAAGCCGATGACGGCCACCCTCGCGGAGGCCGTCGCCCTGGCGGCGCGGGCGGCCCAGGGCGCGCGACCCTATCGGCTGACCTACACCTATGGCGGTTATCCGCTGGTGCGCGAGGCGCGACGGCTCGTCGCCGAGGGTCGCCTGGGTTCGATCCGCAAGATCGTGGTCGAGTACAGCCAGGGCTGGCTGGCCCGCCCCGTCGAGGCGGAGGGCGCGAAACAGGCGGGATGGCGGACCGATCCGGCGCAGGCGGGCGCCGGCTGCATCGGCGACATCGGCGTGCACGCCTTCCATCTGGCTGAGTTCGTGAGCGGGCGGCGCGTGGCCCGGATCTGCGCCGACCTCAACACCCTGGTCGCCGGCCGGCGGGTGGATGACGACTGCAACGCGCTCCTTCGCTTCGACAATGGGGCGACCGGCGCGCTGGTCGCCTCGCAGATCGCGGTCGGCGAGCGCAATCGGCTGCATCTGCGCCTCTATGGCGAGCGCGCCTCGCTGGAGTGGCGCCAGGAGAGCCCCAACACCCTCTCGATCCGCGACCTCGACGGAACCGAAACGATCCTTCACGCCGGGACCGCGATGGGGCCTGACGCGATGGCCGCGACGCGCCTGCCGGCCGGGCACCCTGAGGGCTATCTGGAGGCCTTCGCCAATCTCTATCGCGACTTCGCCCGCCTGCTGGGCGGCGAGGATAACGGCCTGCTGGCCGACGCCCATGAAGGCCTGCGCGGCATGGCCTTCATCCACGCCGCCCAGACCGCGGGCGGCGCCTGGACCGACCTGGAGCTACCCGCATGAAGACCATAAAGGGCCCGGCGATATTCCTGGCCCAGTTCGCCGGCGCCGAGCCGCCCTTCGACACGCTGGACAATATCGCCGCCTGGGCCTCCGGCCTGGGGTTCGAGGGCGTGCAGATCCCCACCTGGGAGGGCCGCTTGTTCGATCTCGCCCGCGCGGCGGAGAGCCGGACCTATTGCGACGAGGTGAAGGGCCGCCTCGCCGCGCACGGCCTCCAGATCACCGAGCTGACCACCCACCTGCAGGGCCAGCTGGTGGCGGCGCATCCCGCCTATGACGCCCTGCTGGACGGCTTCGCGGCCGAACAGGTGCGCGGCGATCCGGTCGCGCGCCAGGCCTGGGCGGTGGAGCAGGTCAAGCTTGCGGCCCGCGCTTCCGCCAATCTGGGCCTCAAGACCGCGGTCAGCTTTTCGGGCGCGCTGGCCTGGCCGTTCCTCTATCCGTTCCCGCAGCGCCCGCCGGGCCTGATCGAAGAGGCCTTCGCCGAACTGGCCCGCCGCTGGCGACCGATCCTCGACGTCTACGACGCGCACGGCGTTGACCTCGCCTACGAGATTCACCCGAGCGAAGACCTGCACGACGGGGTGACCTTCGAGCGGTTCCTGGAGGCGGTGGGCGGCCATCCCCGCGCCAACATCCTCTATGATCCCAGCCACTTCGTGCTGCAGCACCTGGACTATCTGGCCTTCCTCGACATCTACCGCGACCGCATCAGGGCGGTGCACATCAAGGACGCTGAGTTGCGCTATGACGGCCGTTCCGGCGTCTATGGCGGCTATCAGGCCTGGATCGACCGACCCGGACGTTTCCGGTCCCTCGGCGACGGTCAGGTCGATTTCAAAGCCATCTTCTCCAGGCTGGCGGCCATGGACTTCGACGGATGGGCGGTTCTGGAATGGGAATGCTGCCTCAAGCACCCCGAAGACGGCGCGCGTGAGGGCGCCGCCTTCATTCGCGATCACATTATTCGCGTCGCCGACCGCGCCTTCGACGACTTCGCCGCGGCGGGCTCCGACCCGGCGCTGAACCGGGCCGTGCTCGGGATCTGAAGTCCCTCCCCGAAGCGCAGGGGAGGGCTGGCGCGCGATCTCAGCTGTTCAGCGTGCGCTGTTCGTTGGCGGCCTTGGTCATGGCCAGGGCCACGAGACGGTCCCAGCCGACCAGGCTCAGCAGGTGGGCGTAGATTTGGGCCAGGGCGCCGTTGTCGCGCAGTTCGATGAACTTATCCTGCGGGATCTTGTTCAGCTTCTCCTCTGAGACGCCGAAGTACTCCGCGATCTTCTGGGTCTCGCCGGGGGTGCCGTCCGGATTGGCCGGTGTGAAGGTGGCTTCCTTGGTCTCGAACAGGTCGAGATCCTTGAGGATCTGCACGAAGCTCATCGTGCGCTGCCGCTCGACCTCGAAGTTGTTGCAGAACTCGATGCAGTTCTTGGTGTACTCGGTGGGCTCGCCGGCGGCGTCGAAGAACGCCATGTCATAGTCCTTGTCGACGATGAACTCGGCGGCGCGGTCAATGCACAGCACCATCTGCTTGTTGGCGTCGTCATTGGCGAACACGAACGGATAGCGGCGCACATAGGCCGGCACATAGATGCCGCTCTCGAAGGTGCCGTCGTCGCGCACGAACATGTTCTCGCCGGCGTTCAGGCCCATCACCGCGATCGGCAGCTTCTCGTCGCCCACGAAGATGATCGGGCCGGTCACAGCGGCCAGCGGGAACTCGCCCACCGTCAGCGGAATCGCGTGGCCGACGCGGGCGAAGCCGAACGGGCCGTCCATGCGCTTCACGCCGATCTTGCCGTGCAGCTCTTTGGCCAGCGGCTCAGGCTTGGAATAGAACAGGACGTTGCCAGAGAGTTGGCCGGGGGGCGTGGGGGCTTGCGACATAGATGGGCCTTCGAAACACATGGGTGGGCGGCGCGGCCCGTTTGCCGCGGGCGCGCAAGGTCGCCGCTCATAGCCGATAGGGTCGCCTGCGGCAAACCCCGCCCGCCCGAACCGGTTGCAAGGCGCTCGGTGAGAGGCCACCTTTGGATCATGCGAACCCTGGCTCTCCTTACGCTTCTCGCCGCGGCCGCAGCCGCTCAACCCGCCGCCGCCGCAACCAGGACCGCCGTCTTTGCGGGCGGCTGTTTCTGGTCTGTGGAGAAATTCTTCGAGGCGACGCCGGGGGTGACCTCCGCCGTCTCGGGCTATGCGGGCGGCGCCAGCGCCAACCCGACCTATGAGAACCACTCAGGCCACCTCGAGGCGGTCCGCGTCACCTATGACCCGGACAAGATCAGCTACGCCCAGCTGGTCGAGCGCTTCTACCGCAACATCGACCCCACCGATCCCAACGGCCAGATCTGCGACAAGGGGCCGTCCTATCGGACCGCCGTGTTCGTCTCCAACGCCACGGAGCGTCAGGTGGCGGAGGCCGAGAAGGCGCGGGTGGAAAAGCTGCTGGGCGCGCGGGTGACGGTCACCACGCGCAACGCCGCCCCGTTCTGGATGGCCGAGGGCTATCACCAGGACTTCGCCAAGAAGAACCCGGTCCAGTATGAGCGCTACCGCATCGGCTGCGGCCGCGACCGCGCCCTCAAGGTGGTGTGGGGCGGTCTGGCAGGCCGCTGATCGGATCACGCGGCCGGGGCGCGAAGCCCTCGCCGATGAACATCTCCAGCCTGCGCCGGCGTTCCGGATCGAGCCGCACCGAGCCGATCTCCAGCCCCGAGGCGCGGGCGAAGTCAGCCTCCATCTCGGCGCGGCGCCAGCCCTCGAAGCTCACCGCGAGAACCCGGCCGCCGATCGCCGGCGTCAGCGGCGCCACGGTCTCCGCCTGGTTGCGCGGTCCCTCCATCAGGAGCCAGCTGACCAGCGGCGGGGCCCCGGCCTCGAACGCCGCGCGGCCGTAGTAGGCCGTGGCGTAGAACAGGAAGCGGTTGTTCACCGCGATGGCGGTCACCGCCGGGTCCCGCGCCGCCCGATCCAGGATCAGATCCGCCGTGTCGGACCAGCCCCGGGCGCGCTTCAGACCGTTCGACAGGCCCAGTTGGTCCGCCAGCGTCGGCGACACCACGAAGGTCAGGAAGGCGGCCGCGATCGCCCCCTGGAGCGCCAGCCCGCCGATCAGCCAGCGCCGCGCCCGCCAGCGCAGCAGCCACGCCGCCACCAGCACCGAGCCCGCCAGATAGCCCGCGCCCGACCAGTTGGCGTTGGCCCGGCTGATGAACGCCTGACCGCAGACGATCAGCAGCGGCGGCAGCGTGAAGCAGATCAGCAGCAGATCCGGCGCCGCCAGCCTGCGCGTCCGGATCGCCAGAACGATCCCCACCGCCAGCGCGCCCATCGGAACGGGTCCGAAGACGCCAAACTGCGACCCCACGAAGCCGGCCAGCTCGGAGACGTTGAACAGCTGCACCCCGCTCCAGGCGGCGTTGGAGGCGGTGTGCTCGAAGGTGGCGAAGCCGTGGGTCGCGTTCCAGGCCAGGTTTGGCGCCAGCGTCGTCAAGAGCGCCGCAAGGAACAGGGCCAGGTCGAGGGGTCGCCAGGCAGACCGCGCCTCGGCCGAGACAGCCGCGTGAAGGATCAACCCGATCACCGCATAGACGGCGGCGTACTTCGACAGGAACGCCAACCCAAGCGCCAGCCCCATGGCCAGCGCGAACCCCGCCTTGCGCCCGCCCTCGGACCGGAGCCAGACCACGTAGCTCCACAGGAACAGCCCCAGGAAGAACAGCAGCGGCGCATCGGTGGCCGCCACCAGGGCCGAAAGCTGGACGCCGGGCATCAGCGCATAGAGCGCCGCGCCGGCCAGCCCCACCCGCGCGTCTAACAGCCGGCGGCCGATCAGGAACACCATCACCGCCGCGCCCGCCTGGAACAGCGTCGCCGAGAGCCGCACCCAGGCCTCCGCGTCGCCGCCGATGGCGGTGGTCGCCCAGATCGCCCAGGCGATCATCGGCGGCTTGGAGAAGTAGCCGAACGCCAGTTCGCGCGACCACAGCCAGTACTGCGCCTCGTCCGGATAGAGCTCCAGCGGTGTCACAAACAGCGCCACCAGCCGCACAAGGGTCAACGCCGCGACCAGCATCACGGCGTCGCGCAGGCTGTCCGGTCTGGCGGGGGTGGGTTGCACGACGACCATCGGCCTCCAGCCTAGAGCCTGCCGGCTTCAGACGGAACGTCTGAAGGTGATCCAGCAGGCTCGACTCTTTGCAGGGCGAGCACGATGCAGCGAGCCGACGACCCCCTCTGATCGCATCCTGCTCTCGCTCACGTCGCCGCGCTTCGGGATGCCGCGAAATCGGGCGTCGGCGGGCGCTGCTGTGGCGCCGGCGCCGCATTGTGACAGCGCGTGTCAAAACGTAATAAAACGGTCACCAACGGGGCTGGAATTGGCGTTATAGGCCCCCCAACGCGGTCGCAGTCTCTAGTCGAGGCCGAGGGTCGACCGATCCATGAGAGGGGTTTTCCATGACGACGAAACTGAGCCGGGCGCTCTGTGCGACGACGGCCCTGGCCACAGGCCTGCTGATGGCTGGCGGAGCGTTGGCCCAATCGACGGGCACCACGATCGTGGAAGAACTGGTGGTGACCGGCAGCACGGGACCCCGGAACGTCGACGGCGCAATCGTGGCGATTGAGGAGCCCAAGTCGCGCGCCTCGGTCACTGCGGAATTCATCAGCCGGCAAGCGCCAGGGCAGTCGATCCTTGACACGATCAATCTGCTGCCGGCGGTGAACTTCACCAACAACGACGCCTACGGGTCGGCCGGCGGCGACATCACCATCCGCGGCTTCGACAGCCAGCGCGTTGCGCTGCTGCAGGACGGCGTCCCGCTGAACGACAGCGGCAACTACGCCATCTTCCCGAACCAGCAGCTCGAGTCGGACCTGATTGATCGGGTCACCGTCAACCTCGGCACGACCGATGTCGACAGCCCGACCGCCGCGGCCGCCGGCGGCACGATCAACTACATCACCAAGCGGGCCGCCCGCGAGTTCGGCGTCCGGACCGAGATCGGCTACGGCGGCAGCGACTTCCGCCGCTACTACGCGACGATCGAAAGCGGCGAGTTCGGCCCGTTCGGGACCCGGATGTGGGTCTCGGGCCTGTACACACGCAACGACCTGGTGAAGCCGCACAATTCGCCCATCTCGCCGGCCGGCGAGATCCAGAAGAAGCAGTTCAACGCGCGGATCGACCAGGACTTCGGCGACATCGGCCAAGCCAGCCTGTTGTTCAACTACAACCAGAACCGCAACAATTTCATCAACCGGATCAACCTGGCGACCTTCCAGCGTCAGGGCCTGACCGCGGCGGGCGCACCGGACACATCCCTCGTGGCCGCCACGAGCTGCGCACGGCCCACGCCGGCGGGCGGCACGGCCCAGGTGGACAACTCCGCGGGCTTCGCCTGCCCCACGGGCTACTATGACTTCAACATCAACCCCTCCAACACCGGCAACATCAGGGGTCTTTCGAGCTGGAATCTTGGCGAGCAGATCACGCTGACCTTCGACCCCTCGTTCCAGTATGTGCTTGCCAACGGCGGCGGCGCGCAGGCGTTCCCCGAAACGGATCGTCAGCTGCGCGGGAACACCGCCGCGCTTGGGGTCGACCTCAACGGTGACGGCGACATCCTCGACACCGTCTACCTCTACCGTCCCAACACCACCAACACGCGCCGCTACGGCGTCACCTCATCGCTGATCTGGAAGTTCGACGACAACCAGAGCGTACGGGTGGCCTACACCTTCGACCGCGCCAAGCACCGCCAGACGGGCGACGCCGGTTACATCGAACAGGACGGCACGCCCGAAAACGTGTTCGGCGGCAAGGACGGTCAGGGTCGCGTTGTGGCGCTGCCCGACAACACCAACCTGCGCCGTCGCGACCGTCTCTCGGTCGCGTTGCTGAACCAGGTGTCAGCCGAGTACCGGGGTCGGTTCCTGGAAGACAAACTGTTGGTCAACGTCGGCGTGCGGGCGCCGTTCTTCAAGCGCGAGCTGAACAACTACTGCTTCCAGCAGAACACCTTCAACGCTCTGTGCACCACGACGATCCCGACGCCGGTTCCCGGCACCAATGACGGAACGGGTCGCCCTCTGGTGACCTTCCCGGCCAGCACCCTGAATGGCAGCGGCGGCACGCTGCGCTACGGCAACCCGCGCTCGTTCACCCGCAAGTACGATGACGTCCTGCCCAACGTTGGCGCCAGCTACGACATCACCGATAATCTCTCAGTCTACGCCAGCTACGCCGAGACCATCTCGGTTCCGCGGACGGATGACTTGTACGATCAGATCCTGGTTGATCCGGGCCCTGAAACCAGCAAGACCTTCGACCTGGGCGTTCGCTACCAGACCGGTGCGTTCCTGGTATCGGCGGCCATCTATCGGACCAACTTCAATAACCGCATCGAGCGTGTGCTTGATGAACCCTCGGGCATCGCGTTCTCGCAGAACGTCGGCGACGTAGAGAACCAGGGTTTCGACGCTCAGATCGGATGGAAGCCGATCGATACTCTTAGCATCTATGCGTCCTACTCTTACATCGACTCCGAGATCCAGCAGGACATTCCGAACGCCGTGGCCGGCGTTCTGCCGACCAAGGGCAAGCAGATCTACGAGACGCCTAAGAATCAGGGCGCGGTCCGCGTCCAGTACGATGCGACCGAGTGGCTGAGCCTCGGGGCCCAGGCCAAGTGGGTCGGCGATCGGTTCACGAACCTCGTGAACACCGAGAGGTTCAGAGGCTATGAGCTGGTGGACTTCGACGCTCGCATCAAGCTTAGCCAGGCCGGCCTGGCGAAAACGCACCTGCAGTTCAACGTGCGGAACGCCTTTGATAAGCGCTACCTGGGCGACATCTCGGCGAACCTGACGGGCACCGCGGTGGGGCAACCCGGCTACCGCCGGACATTCGTCGCCACGATCCGCGCCGAATTCTGAGCCAGACGATCTTGCGAAATGGGGCGGTCGCAGCGATGCGGCCGCCCTTTTTCGTGCCCCGCTTGACGCAGCCCCCGCGCAGGGCCATTTGCGCGCGCCTTGCCGGGAGAGGGTGATGGACTTCGTGGTTCCGCCGGAGTGGGCGCCGCACAGGGCGATGTGGCTGGGGTTCCCCAGCCATGCGGAGCTGTGGGAGGACGATCTCGCCCCCGCCCGGGCCGAGGTCGTGGCCCTGGCCCGCGCCCTGGCCGGCCCCGGCGGCGAACAGGTCCGGCTGATGACCGGCTCCGACGAGGGCGAAGCGGCCGCCCGCGCCCTGCTGGGCGGCGAGGCCGGGATCGAGATCGTCCCCGGCCGGTTCGGTGATATCTGGCTGCGCGACACCGGGCCGATCTTCGCCGGCGGCGCCGCCCACGCGTTCCGGTTCAACGGCTGGGGCGGCAAGTACGACCTGCCGCACGACGACGAGGTCGCGGCGCAGATCGCCGAGGCGGCCGGCGCATCCCGCGTCGACCATCCCTTCGTGCTGGAGGGCGGCGCGGTGGACCACGACGGCTTGGGAACCATCCTCACCACCGACCAGTGCGTGCTGAACCCCAACCGCAATCCCGGCTGGACCGCCGCCGACGCCGAGGCCGCCCTGGCCCGGAGCCTGGGCGCCCGCAAGGTGCTGTGGCTCGGCGAGGGCCTGCGCAACGACCACACCGACGGCCACGTCGACAATCTCGCCCGCTTCGTCGCCCCGGCCACGGTGGTGATCCCGGTGGCCTGGGGCCGCGGCGATCCCAACGCCGAGGCCTATGACGACGCCGCGCGCCGTCTAGCCGGCATGACCGACGCCGAGGGCCGCAAGCTCAAGGTCCACCGCATCCCGTCCCCCGGCTGGTTCGAGGGACCGGACAAGGATGGCCCGATCCCAGCCAGCCACATGAACTTCCTGATCGCCAACCGGGCGGTGATCGTGCCCACCTATGTGGAACAGCCCGGCGCCTTCGCCGTGGAGGCCCTGAAGCAGGTGTTCCCCGACCGCGCGGTGATCGGGCTCCCCTCCACCGCCTTGCTTTCCGGCGGCGGCTCGTTCCACTGCATCACCCAGCAGGAGCCGGCCTGATGCCCCGCCAGATCACCGTCGCCGCCCTGCAGAGCGCCTACGGCGCCGATAGGGCCGCCAACATCGCCCGCACCGCAGACCTGATCCGCGAGGCCGCCGGCCAGGGCGCCCAGGTGATCCTGCCGTCCGAGCTGTTCCAGGGCCCTTATTTCTGCGTCGCTCAGGAGGAGCGCTGGTTCGCGGAGGCCCACCCCTGGCGCGAGCACCCCTGCGTCACCGCGCTCGCCCCGCTGGCGGCCGAACTGGGCGTGGTGATCCCGATCTCGATCTTCGAGCGCGAAGGGCCCCACTACTTCAACAGCCTGGTGATGGCCGACGCCGACGGCGCGCTGCTCGGCGTCTATCGCAAGAGCCATATCCCCGACGGCCCGGGCTATATGGAGAAGTACTACTTCCGCCCCGGCGATACGGGCTTCCGGGTCTGGGACACCCGTTTCGGCCGCCTCGGCGTCGGCATCTGCTGGGACCAGTGGTATCCGGAGTGCGCGCGGGCCATGGCGCTGATGGGCGCCGAGGTGCTGCTCTATCCCACCGCCATCGGCTCCGAGCCGCATGACGCCAGCCTCGACACGGCGCTCCCCTGGCGGCGCGCCATGCAGGGCCACGCGGTTTCCAACGTGATCCCGGTGGTGGGCGCCAACCGCACCGGCTTCGAGCCCTGGGACGGCTATCCCAACGGCGGCCAGGGCTTCTACGGCTCCAGCTTCATCGCCGACCACCGGGGCGATCTGGTCGGCGACATGGGCCGCGACGATCAGGGCGTGATCACAGCAACCTTCGACCTCGACTTTCTGGCCGCCCACCGCGCCGCCTGGGGCTTTTTCCGCGACCGCCGCACCGACCTCTACGGGGCGCTTACGGCCCCCAGACCTGCTTGATGGGGCCCGGCATGATCCAGACCGAACGCCTGATCCTGCGTCCGTGGCGGGACGACGACCGCGCGCCCTTCGCCGCGATCAACGGCGACCCCCGCGTCGGCCAGTGGCTCGGCGGGGCCATCGACCGCGCCGCCAGCGACGTGCTGATGGATCGCATCCAGGCCCAGATCGAGGCTGAGGGGTTCGGCTTTTGGGCGGCCGAGCGCCGGGCCGACGGCCGCCTCGCGGGCATGATCGGCATCCGTCGCCAGGCCGAGACCCCGCCCGGTCCCTGCCTGGAGCTTGGCTGGCGGCTTGCGGTGGAGATGCAGGGCGCCGGCCTCGCCACCGAAGGCGCCCGCGCCGCGCTGCTCTGGGGGTTTCAGACCCAGGCGGACGATGAGATCCTCTCCTGGACGGCCTCGACCAACCTCGCCTCCCAGGCGGTGATGCGCCGCATCGGCATGACGCCCGACCCGAGCCGCGACTTCGATCACCCCAGGCTCGCCAAGGACCACCCCCTGAACCGCCACGTGGTCTACGTCGCGCGGCGCTGAACTCTCCCTCTCTCAGTGTCATGGCCCGGCTCGTCCGGGCCACCCATTGCGCGCGAGCCTCTCAAGGCTGGCGCCGTGCTCAATAGATCCCCCGGACAAGCCGGGGGATGACAGATCAGGATGAGGAGGCCAGAATGTTGCGGATTTGTTCACTGCCAGCACAGCATGCCCGCCGTCTACATCCTCGCCAGCCGCCGCCACGGAACGCTCTATGTTGGCGTCACTGGCGCGCTCCTGCGGCGGGTCAGCCAGCATCGCGAAGATGTGCATGAGGGATTCACCCGGCGCCATGGCGTGAAGCGGCTCGTCTGGATCGAGTGGCATCTGGACATCGGCGCCGCGATCCACCGGGAAAAGCGCCTGAAGAAGTACAAGCGCGACTGGAAGATCAATCTGATCGAGCGGGACAATCCTCAGTGGGAAGACCTCTATCCCCAGTTCTTCGTCGAACAGGGACCGCTGTCTGAGCTCCAGGAACGCCCGCCCGCGATGTAACCACCCGGGTCATTCCCCTTTCCCAAAAGTGTCATGGCCCGGCTTGTCCGGGCCACCCATTGCGCGCGAGCCTCTCAAGGCTGGCGCGGCGCACAATAGATCCCCCGGACAAGCCGGGGGATGACGCTTTGGAAGGGGATCGTCGGATCAGACTTCGAACGCCGCCTCGGTCTTGGCCCGGATCTCATCCAGCGACACGCCCGGCGCCCGTTCCAGCAGCCGCAAGGGCGACTTGCCCCGGTTGACCTCGAACACGCCGAGATCGGTCACCACCAGGTCGACCACCCCCTGGCCGGTCAGCGGCAGGGTGCAGGCGTTGAGCAGCTTGGGCGCGCCGGTCTTCTCGTTGTGCTCCATCACAACCACCACGCGCTTGACGCCGGCCACCAGGTCCATGGCCCCGCCCATGCCCTTCACCATCTTGCCCGGCACCATCCAGTTGGCGAGGTCGCCATTGGCCGCCACCTGCATCGCGCCCAGGATCGAAAGGTCGATATGCCCGCCGCGGATCATGGCGAAACTGTCGGCGCTCGAAAAATAAGAGCTCGAAGGCAATGCCGTGATCGTCTGCTTGCCGGCGTTGATCAGGTCCGGGTCGGCCTCGCCCTCATAGGGGAACGGCCCCATGCCCAGCATGCCGTTTTCGCTCTGCAGCTCCACATCGATGCCCGGCGGGATGTGATTGGCCACCAGCGTCGGAATGCCGATGCCCAGGTTCACATAGAAGCCGTCCTTCAGCTCCTTCGCCGCGCGGGCGGCGATATCGTCGCGGGTCCAGGACATCAGGCTGTCTCCCGCTTGCGGGTGGTGAGCTGTTCGATGCGCTTCTCGTAGGCCGCGCCTTCGATGATGTGCTGCACATAGACGCCCGGCGTGTGGATATGGTCCGGATCGAGCGAGCCGGTCGCGACCAGCTGCTCCACCTCGGCCACCGTCACCTTGCCGGCCGTGGCCATCATCGGATTGAAGTTCCGCGCGGTCATTCGATAGACGAGGTTGCCTTCGTCATCGCCCTTCCAGGCCTTGACGATGGCCAGGTCCGCGGTCAGCCCGCGCTCCATCACATAGCGCTCGCCGTCGAACTCGCGCACCTCCTTGCCCTCGGCCACCAGGGTGCCGACGCCGGTCTTGGTGAAGAAGGCCGGGATACCCGCGCCGCCGGCCCGGATACGCTCGGCCAGCGTGCCCTGCGGGTTGAACTCCAGCTCCAGCTTGCCGGAGAGATAGAGCTCGGCGAACAGCTTGTTCTCACCCACATAGCTCGAGATCATCTTCCGGATCTGACCGCCGGCCAGCAGGATCCCCAGGCCGAAATCATCGACCCCGCAGTTGTTGGAGATGACCGTCAGCTCCTTCACCCCCGAGGCGCGGATCGCCGCGATCAGGGTCTCCGGGATGCCGCAGAGGCCGAAGCCCCCCGCCATGATCGTCATGCCGTCGAACAGCCGCCCTTGCAGCGCCTCGACCGCGTCCTTGCGCACCTTGCTGGCCATGCACGGCTTCTACGCTGCAATGCAGCATTTGGGAACCGGGGACGGGGTGGAATTGAAGGGTCGCCCTTCACACCGTGACCGAACCCACCCTCACAACCGTCATCCCCCGGCTTGTCCGGGGGACCCATTGCGCTGAGCGTCAATCGCGTCGCGCCGAGCCCAATAGATCCCCCGGACAAGCCGGGGGATGACAAACTGGGAGGGCGGGGGGGCGCCGTACGCCTGGTGACCCCCCAAACCTCGCCACCGAGCGTCGCAGGCGCGCAGAGAGGGAGAGACAAATGGGTGGGCCGCTCAGCCAATCCCTGTCGTCCTGCGCTGCGACGGAATCCGTGTGCGTCCCGCATTCGCGCCCTGTCCGACATCGAAAGTTGCCAATTTGTTCTACCCGAACTTCAGCCTCTGTGCTAGGATCGTTGATGCCCTTCCCGAGCCCCCCAAACATTTTCCAACGCCCCCTCGCCGAGGGAAAATCTCACCCCCATCTCCCCTCGGAGCCGCCCGGAAAACATGCGTTTCTATGTCTGGTATGTGGAAAATCTTGGAGCCGCATGACCCGCCCCACAAACCACGTGCGCCGCACGCCAAGCCGTGGCTTCACTAGCCCCCATGCACGGTGACTCCTTCCTCCTCCAGGCGCTGGTCTATCTGGCGGCCGGCGTGATCTCGGTGCCGATCGCCAAGCGGCTCGGACTGGGCTCGGTGCTGGGCTATCTGATCGCCGGCGCGGCAGTGGGGCCGTTCGCGCTCGATCTGGTGGGCGAGGCGGGCGACGTGGGCCGGTTCGCCGAGTTCGGCGTGGTGATCCTGCTGTTCCTGATCGGGCTGGAGGTGCGGCCCGCCCTGCTCTGGCAGATGCGCACCTCGATCTTCGGCCTGGGCGCCGCGCAGATGGCGGCCTCGGGCCTGCTGCTGGGCGGCGCGGCCTGGGCGCTGGGCGTGGCGCCCGGCGCGGCGGTGGCGCTGGGTCTGATCCTGGCGCTCTCCTCCACCGCCATCGTGCTGCAGAACCTGGAGGAAAAAGGCCTTCGCCAGGGCCCCGCCGGCCAGTCGGCGTTCGGCGTCCTGCTGTTCCAGGATCTGGCGGTGATCCCGCTGTTCGCCTTCCTGCCGCTGCTGGCGGGGGCGGCGGCGACGGCCGCGGCGATCGAGACGGGCGGCCATGGCGGCGGCGCCCTGGCCGCCCTGCCGGAATGGGCCCGCGTGCTGGCCACCCTCGCCGCCGTCGCCGCCGTCGTGGTCGGCGGGCGCTACCTCACCCGGCCCCTGTTCCGCTTCATCGCCCAGGCCCGGCTGCGCGAGATCTTCACCGCCTCGGCCCTGCTGATCGTGGTCGGCGTGGCCGCGCTGATGGAGGCGGTGGGCCTCTCGCCCGCGCTCGGCGCCTTCCTGGCCGGCGTTGTGCTGGCCGAGAGCGAGTTCCGGCGCGAGCTGGAAACCGACATCGAGCCGTTCCGGGGCCTGCTGCTGGGTCTCTTTTTCATAACTGTGGGGGCGGGTCTGAACTTCGGCCTGATCGCCGCCCAGCCCGTCGTCATCCTGGCCCTCACGCTGGGCCTCATGGCGCTGAAGTTCGCAGCCATGTTCGGCGTCGGCCTCGCCTTCCGCAATCCCGCGCGCGATGCGGGCGTCACCGCGGTCTCCCTGGCCCAGGGCGGCGAGTTCGCCTTCGTGCTGCTGACCTTCGTGGTCGGCGCCGCGGTGCTGGATGCGCAGACCGCCGCCATCGCCACCGCCATCGTGGCGCTGTCCATGGCGCTGACGCCTCTGGTCTTCTCGGCCTATGAGCGGCTGGTCCTGAACCGCGTCCCGGCCCGCGACGAACCCGAGCACCTGGCTTTTGATGAGGGCGCGCCCGACGCCATCGTCGCCGGCTTCGGCCGCTTCGGCCAGATCGCCACCCGCCTGCTTACCGCCAACGACTTCAAGGTGGTGCTGCTGGACAGCTCCATCGAGCAGATCGACCTGATCCGCCGCTTCGGCTGGCCGGTGCACTATGGCGACGCCACGCGGCTGGACCTGCTGCGCGCCGCCGGGGCCGACAAGGCCAAACTCCTGCTGGTCGCGATCGACGACCGCGACAAGGCGGTTGAGCTGG
This sequence comes from Phenylobacterium sp., assembly GCF_044371015.1. Lineage (GTDB taxonomy): Bacteria > Pseudomonadota > Alphaproteobacteria > Caulobacterales > Caulobacteraceae > Phenylobacterium. The sequence continues at coordinate 8,610 of NZ_JBILUK010000010.1, read as the reverse complement.
TCAAGGCGGCCACCGACTATTTCCCCAACCTGACCATCCTGGCCCGCGCCTACGACCGCCGCCACGCCTATGAGCTGATCCGGGTCGGCGGTGACGAGGTGGAGCGCGAGACCTTCGAGGGCGCACTGGCGTTCGGGCGCAAGGCCCTGCTCCGGCTGGGCCTCTCGGATCGTCGGGCGGCGCGGGCGGTCAGCCTGTTCCGCGAGCACGACCACAAGCTTTTCAACAAGCTGGCGCCGATCTCCGGCGAAGAGGAACGCTACATCATGGCCACGCGCGACAGCCGCGCGACCATGGAAAAACTGCTGGCCGCCGAGATGGAGCGCATGCGCGTCGAAGAGGCCGAAGAAGAGGCCCGGGAGACGCAAGCCCCGCACCGGCGGCTGGAGCCGAACTGAGCGCAGGTGTATTCACTCAAGCCCATGAGCCAGGCCCCGAACCTCCCCGCCGCGATCACGCCGGTCTCCTACACCCTGATCGACCGCGATTTCGACGCCTTCACCCAGGCGCTGGGCGGCAGTTTCGCCCGCTGGGGCTTCGCGGTGCTGGCTGATCATGGCCTGCCGCAGAACCGGGTCGACGCGGCGCTCGCCGAGACCAGGGCCTTCTTCGCCTTGCCGGAGGCGACCAAGCTCAAGTACCGACTGCCGGTGGCCGGCCAGCGCGGCTACACCCCGTTCGGCGTCGAGACCGCCAAGGGCCACGCCCACTACGACCTCAAGGAATTCTGGCACGTCGGCCGCGACCTGCCGCCCGGCCATCGTTTCCGCGACCACATGCCCGACAACGTCTGGCCCGACGCCGAGCTGCCGGCGTTCCGGGAACGCCTGTCCTGGCTCTATGGCGCGCTCGACGGCATGGGCCTCAAGGTGCTCGAAGCCATCGCCGTCTGGCTCGACCTGCCGCGCGACTTCTTCGCCGCGACGGTCGGCGAAGGGAACTCCATCCTCCGCCTGCTGCACTATCCCCCTGTGCCGCAGGACGGCCCGCATATCCGGGCCGGGGCGCATGAGGACATCAATGTCATCACCCTGCTCCTGGGGGCGGACGAAGCGGGGTTGGAAGTCCAGGATCACGACGGCCGCTGGATCGCCATCAATCCGCCGCCGGGCGCCCTGGTGATCAACATCGGCGACATGCTGCAGCGGCTCTGCAACCACCGCCTGCCGTCCACGACCCACCGGGTGGTCAATCCGGCGCCCGAGCGGCGGGGCTTCCCGCGCTACTCCACGCCCTTCTTCCTGCACTTCAATTCCGACTACCTGATCCGCACCCTGCCGGGCTGCGTCGATGCGTCCAACCCGGACCGCTATCCCGAGCCCATCACGTCCCACGCCTTCCTCGAAGAGCGCCTGCGCGAGATCAAGCTGGCGTGAGTTTCGCCAGCAGCAGGCCCTCGGCGACCTGGGCGCCGACGCTCGCCAGCACCTCGTCCACCGTCCCGTCGAAGGGCGCGGCCAGGGTGTGCTCCATCTTCATCGCTTCCAGCACCAGCAGCGGCTGGCCCTTGGCGACAGCGTCACCCGCCTTGACCGAGACCTGGGTCACCTTGCCCGGCATCGGCGCATGAACCTGACCGTCACCCGCCGCGCCGCCGGGTCCGCCCGCCGGCGGCTGATCCCGGAACACAAAGGCTTCGCCGCCTTCGAACACCACCACCGCGCCGGCCTCAATCCGATGCAGGCTCCGGCTCGGCGCCGCGCCGATGGGGCAGGCGATGGGCGCCCCGTCAAGGAACAGGCGGGTGTCGCTGGCCGGGACGGCGTTCAGCCGGAAGCCCTGGATCGCCGTCCAAGGCGACGCATCGGCGCTGACCGCGGCCCGGAACGCCCAGCCCGCCGTGGCCAGCGCCTCGACAGAGGGCTGCGCGGACGCGGTCAGCGTCTCCAGATCCTGCCCGATCAGGCCGGTGTCCACGCTGCCGGCGATGAAGTCCGGCGCCTCGAGACACCGCGCCAGGAAGCCGGCGTTGGTCCGCACGGGCCACACCTCCACCGCCTCGCAGGCCGCCGCCAGCTCGGCGATCGCCTGTTCGCGGGTCGGCGCATGGGCGATGAGCTTGGCGATCATCGGATCGTAGAAGGACGTGATCTCGTCACCCGCTTCGACGCCCGAATCCGTCCTTACGCCGCCCGGCAGTCGGAACGCCTCCAGCCGCCCGATCGAAGGCAGGAAGCCCGTAGCCGGCGTCTCCGCATAGAGCCTCGCTTCCAGCGCATGGCCGGTCAGCGTGATCTGGTCCTGAGTGCGCGGCAGCGGCTCGCCCGCCGCCACCCGGAACTGCCACTCCACAAGGTCGAGGCCTGTAACCATCTCGGTGACCGGATGCTCGACCTGCAGCCGGGTGTTCATCTCCATGAACCAGATGCGGTCCCCCCGCAGGCCTTCGCTGGCGTCGGCGATGAACTCCACCGTGCCCGCGCCCTGGTAGCCGACGGCCTGGGCGGCCTTGACGGCGGCCTGCGTCACCGCCGCGCGGGCGGCCTCGGTCATGCCGGGCGCCGGGGCTTCCTCGATCACCTTCTGGTGGCGCCGCTGGAGCGAACAGTCGCGCTCGAACAGATGGACCACGTTCCCGCGCGTGTCGCCGAACACCTGCACCTCGATATGGCGCGGTCGGGCCACATAGGTCTCGATCAGCACCCGGTCGTCACCGAAGCTCGCCGCCGCCTCACGTCGGCAGCTCTCCAGCGCCGCGGCGAAGTCCTCGGCCGCATCCACCCGCCGCATCCCCTTGCCGCCGCCCCCGGCCACCGCCTTGATCAGCACCGGGTAGCCGATGCGGGCGGCTTCACGGGCCAGCGTCTCCGCCGCCTGATCCGCACCCAGATAGCCCGGCGTCACGGGCACCCCGGCCTTCTGCATCAGGTCCTTGGCCGCGTCCTTCAGGCCCATGGCCCGGATCGCCGCAGGCGGCGGCCCGATCCAGATAAGCCCCGCCGCCATCACCGCTTCGGCGAACTGGGCGTTCTCCGAAAGAAATCCATAACCCGGGTGGATCGCTTCTGCGCCCGAGGCGCGAGCAGCCTCCAGGATGCGGTCGCCGATCAGATAGCTATCGCGCGCCGGCGCCGGCCCGATCCGCACCGCGACGTCGGCCTCCCGCACGTGCGCCGCGCCGGCGTCGGCGTCCGAGAACACCGCCACGGTTCCGATCCCCATCCGCCGCGCCGTGGCGAACACACGCCGCGCGATCTCTCCCCGATTGGCGACCAGGACCGACCTGAACATGCTCATCACATCCGAAACACGCCGAAGCGCGTCTCCGGGATCGGAGCGTTCAGCGCCGCGCTGATCGAGAGCCCGAGCACGTCGCGGGTCTGCACCGGGTCGATGATCCCGTCGTCCCAGAGCCGGGCGGTCGCATGGTAGGGGCTGCCCTCGTCCTCGTAGCGCTGCCGGATCGGGGCTTTGAAGGCCTCGGCTTCCTCCGGGCTCCAGCGCTCTGCGTCGCGGTGCACGGTCGCCAGCACGCTCGCCGCCTGTTCGCCGCCCATCACGCTGATGCGGCTGTTGGGCCAGGTCCAGAGAAAGCGTGGACTATAGGCCCGACCGCACATGCCGTAGTTTCCGGCCCCGAAGCTGCCGCCGATCAGCACCGTGAACTTGGGTACTTCCGCGCTCGCCACCGCAGTCACCAGCTTGGCGCCGTCCTTGGCGATCCCGCCGGCCTCATACCTCCCGCCGACCATGAAGCCCGAGATGTTCTGCAGGAAGATCAGCGGGACCTTCCGTTTGCAGGCCAGCTCGATGAAGTGCGCGCCCTTCAACGCGCTCTCCGAGAACAGCACGCCGTTATTGGCCAGGATCGCGACCGGATAGCCCCAGATGCGTGCGAACCCGCAGACCAGGGTGGTCCCGTAGAGCGCCTTGAACTCGTCGAACCGGCTGCCGTCCACGATCCGCGCGATCACCTCGCGCACATCATAGGGCGCGCGCACATCGGTCGGGATGATCCCGTAGAGTTCCTCAGGATCGAGGCTCGGCGGCTCGGGTTCGGCCATGACCGGGCCCTGCGGCTTCGCGCCGTTCAGATTGGAGACGATCCGCCGCACCAGCGCCAGCGCGTGCTCATCGTTCTCGGCCACATGGTCGACCACACCAGACCGACGGCCGTGGGTGTCCGCACCGCCCAGCTCCTCGGCCGAGATCACTTCGCCCGTGGCGGCCTTCACCAGCGGCGGGCCGCCCAGGAAAATCGTCCCCTGGCCGCGCACGATTATGGTCTCGTCGCTCATCGCCGGCACATAGGCGCCGCCCGCCGTGCAGCTTCCCATTACGCAGGCGATCTGGGCGATGCCCTCGGCGCTCATCCGCGCCTGATTGAAAAAGATTCGGCCGAAATGCTCTCGATCGGGAAACACCTCGGCCTGGTGGGGCAGGTTCGCGCCGCCCGAGTCCACCAGATAGATGCAGGGCAGGCGGTTCTCTTGCGCGATCTCCTGCGCCCGCAGGTGCTTCTTCACCGTCAACGGATAATAGGCCCCGCCCTTCACCGTGGCGTCGTTGGCGAGGACCATGACCTCGCGGCCTTCGACGCGGCCGACGCCGCAGATCAACCCTGCTGCCGGCGCCTCGTCGTCATAGAGCCCGAAGGCGGTCAATTGGCCGATCTCCAGAAACGGCGCGCCCGGATCCAGCAGCCGCATGACGCGGTCCCGGGGCAGGAGCTTGCCCCGGCTCGTGTGCCGCTCCCGGCTCTGCGCCGACCCGCCCAGCGCCGCCTGCGCGGCCCGCGCCCGCAGATCTTCCGCCAGCGCGCGATTGACCGCTGCATTGGCGGCGAAGGCGGCCGAGCCCGGGTCGACCGTCGTGGAAAGCCGGTTCATGCCCGCGAGCAACACCGGCCCGCCCGTCACCGTCAAGCGTCAGATTTGATCCTCGAACCCGGCCGAGCGGACCTCCGCCTAGCCTGACCCCGCGTCGCCATGGCAGGAAGCGTTCCATGAGCGAGACCTTTCCCGAGATCCGCGAGGCGGTGCGCAAACTGTGCGCGCGATTCCCCGGCGCCTACTGGCGCGAGTTGGATCGAGAGCGGGCCTACCCGACCGCCTTTGTGCAGGCGCTGACCGAAGGCGGGTTCCTCTCGGTGCTGATACCCGAGGCGTATGGCGGCTCCGGCCTGGGTCTTGGCGCGGCGACCGCAGTGCTGGAGGAGATCCACCGCTCCGGATGCAACGGCGCCGCCTGTCATGCCCAGATGTACACCATGGGCACCCTGCTGCGGCACGGCTCGCCCGCCCAGAAGGAGGCCTACCTGCCCAAGGTGGCCACGGGCGAACTTCGCCTCCAGGCCTTCGGGGTCACCGAACCCGACGCCGGCACCGACACCACGCGCATCACCACCTTCGCTCGCAGGGACGGCGACCGCTACATCGTCAACGGCCGCAAAATCTGGATCAGCCGCGCCGAGCACTCCGACCTGATGGTGCTGCTCTGCCGCACCTCCCCGCGTGACGAGGCCAGAACCTCGGCCGGCATGAGCGTGCTGCTGGTCGACATGCGTAGGGCGCGCGGCAACGGTCTGACGATCAACCCAGTCCGCACCATGCTGAACCACGCCACCACCGAGCTGGTGTTCGATGATCTGGAAGTGCCCGCCGAAAACCTGCTCGGCGAAGAGGGCAAGGGCTTCAGGTACATCTTGGACGGCATGAACGCCGAGCGCATCCTGATCGCGGCGGAGTGCATCGGCGACGCCCGCTTCTTCATCGACCGCGCCAGCCAGTACGCCAAGGATCGCGTCGTGTTCGGCCGCCCGATCGGCGAGAACCAGGGCGTCCAGTTCCCGCTCGCCAGAGCCTATGTGCAGATGACGTCAGCCAGCCTGGTGGTCGACCATGCCGCCGCTCTGTTCGAGGCCGGCCAGCCCTGCGGGACCGAGGCCAACATGGCCAAGCTTGTCGCCTCCGAAGCCAGCTGGTTCGCCGCCGACATGGCCATCCAGACCCACGGTGGTTTCGGCTTCGCCGAGGAATACGACATCGAGCGCAAGTTCCGCGAAACCCGCCTCTACCAGGTGGCGCCGATCTCCACGAACCTCATCCTCAGCCACGTCGCCACCCACGTGCTCGGCCAGCCCAAGAGCTTCTGATGACCTACGAGACCATTCGCCTGGAAGAACCCGCCCCCGGTGTTGTCGCCATCGTGTTCAACCGGCCGGACGTGGCCAATGCGCTGTCTACCCGGATGGGCCATGAACTGCTCGACGCCTGGACCTCGCTCCAGACGCGTGAGGGCCTGCGCTGTGTGGTCCTGCGGGGCGAGGGTCGCCACTTCCAGGCTGGCGCCGACCTCAAGGAACGCAACGGCATGACCGACGAGGCCTGGGCCGCCCAGCACAAGGTGTTCGAGGACATGGCCCAGGCGCAACTGGCCTGCCCCGTCCCGGTGATCGCCGCGGTGCAGGGCGCGGCCATGGGCGGCGGCTGCGAGATGACGCTGGCCTGCGATTTCGCCTACGCCGCTGAAGGCGCCCGGTTCGGCCTGCCGGAAGCCGGTCTCGGCATCATGCCGGGCCTAGGCGGCACCCAGTTGCTCACCCGCGCCGTCGGACCGCGCCGGGCCATGGAGTTTCTCACCACCGCCGCCCCCATCTCGGCCGAAAAGGCGCTGGAGATCGGCCTGGTCAACGGCGTCGTGCCGGCCGAAGCCCTGGTTGAGACCGTTAAGAGCGTCGCCGCCCAGATCGCCAGCCGCGCGCCGCTCTCCGTGCGCGGCTTGAAGCGCGTGGTTCGCGATGGCCAGGACCTCGACCTGGCCGCGGCCATGACCCTCGAACTCGAGATCTACTACCGCCTGTTCAAAACCGCCGACCGTCGCGAAGGCGTCGCCAGCTTCAACGAGAAGCGCGCCCCGGCGTTCCAGGGGCGATAGACGGCGCGGCCGTCGCATCGCTAGGGTTCCGCTCGAAAGTCGAGGCCCCCATGATCCGACGCGGAACCCCCTATCTGCACCCCCGCACCGAGCCCGCACCGGCGGCGTCGGTCGAGCTGGAGCGCGAGGGCTGCGTGGTTGTGCCCGGCGTTCTTTCCCCCGACGAGGTGGCTGAGCTCCGGGCCGAGATCGGCGCGATCTTCGACCGCGATCCGCCCGATCGACGCGGCGCGCGGCCGCCGGAAGACGCGGCGATGTTCCGCTACGCCATGCTCAACCGCAGCGCCGCGGCCCAGCGCGCCTGCGCCAATCCCCGCGTGCTGGAGGTGATCGAGCCGCTGTTGGGCGAGGACTGCCACGTCATCGCCAACACCGCCTGGCGCAACCCGGCCGGCCATCCGGGCTCTCACGGCGGACAGAACTGGCATATCGACGCCGGGCCCCATGTTCCGCTGCCGCCCGGCGTCCGCTGGCCGGAGGAAATCCCCCACCCGGTGTTCGCCATCGGTGTGCACCTTTACCTGCAGGACTGCGCCCTGGAAGACGGCCCCACCGGGGTCATCCGCCGCAGCCATCTCTCCGGCCGACCGCCGCCGCACGACCGGCTGTTGGACGATGATCTGGATCATGAGGGCGAAAGGGTCACCCCACTGATCACCCGGGCAGGCGACGCGGGACTGTTCGTTTCAGATGTCTGGCACCGGCGGATGCCGACGCGGCCCGGCGACCACGGCCGCTTCTTCCTCCAGATCCACTACGGTCGACGCGACATCGCCCAGCGCATCCTGCCCACCGACGCCGCCAATCAGCTCTCGCCGGAAGCCATCGCCCGCGCGGGCAGCCGCCGCGAACACACGGTGATCGGTCTGCATCCCATGCTGTTCTACGACGGGTAGCCGGGCGCGTCGTTAGGCGCCCGCGCCGCGCCTCACGGCGTCAGCGCTACGCCTTCGCGTCTCGGGTCGGCGCCGCCACGCAGGCCGGTCGGCGTTACCTCGACGCCGTGCAGGCCCGAGCCCTCCGCCCCGAAGCCTTGGATCAGGGTCACGCCCCGCGCCGCCAACCCGGCGCGAAGCTCCGGTGTGAATTTCTCCACCTCCGACGAATAGCCCCTCCCTCCGGCGATGAGGTTGGGCAGCGCCAGCGCGTCCTGCATCGGCAGTTTCCAGTCGAGCACGCCCATCAGCGCCTTCAGGTTATAAGCCAGAATCGCCGGTCCGCCTGGCGAGCCCAGGGCGGCGACGAAACGGCCCTGGCGGTCCAGCACGACGGCCGGCGCCATGGACGAGCGCGGCCGCTTGCCGCCGGCCACCGCGTTGGCTGCAGCAGTGCCGTCGCGGTTAAGCGGATTGGCCGAAAAATCGGTCAGCTGGTTGTTGAGGAAGAAGCCCGCCACCATCCGGCCAGAGCCGAAGATGCTCTCAACGGTGGTCGTCATCGAGACCACGTTGCCGGCCTTGTCGACCACCACGAAGTGGGTGGTGCCGGCCTCTTCCTTGGTGGCGTCGGGGGCCAGCGCCGGCGCGCCCCGCGGGCGGCCAGGGGGTGGCGGCTCCGTCGAAGCCATCGGGCCGATCAGCTTCACCCGTTCATCCAGATAGGCCGGGTCGAGCAGGCCCTCGGTCGGGACCTTCACGAAGTCCGGATCGGCCATGTAGCGGTCGCGGTCGGCGTACATAAGCCGGCTGGCCTGGCTGAACAGGTACCAGCCCTCCACATTGTTGACGTTCTGGG
>NZ_JBILUK010000345.1:0-2562 GCF_044371015.1 Phenylobacterium sp. | reverse complement strand
TGGCTGCATGATCGCCGCGCGCCGACGCTCCCGCCCCGCGTGCTGGCGATCTCCGACAGGGCGGCGGCGGCGCCGCGCTGGTCGCCGGACGGCCGCTCGCTCTATTTCCTCTCGGCGCGATCCGGGACGACGCAGATCTGGCGCACTGACCCTGACGGCGCGACCGCCACGCCGGTGACCAGTCTGCCTCTGCCGGTCACGAGCTACCGGATCTCCCGCGATGGCCGGACGATCGTCGCAGCGCTGCAGGTCTATCCCGACTGCCCCGACCTCCCCTGCAGCCGCGCCCGCGCGGAGGCGCGTCGCGCCGGCGCCAGCGCGCTCGTCTATGACAGGCTGGCCGCGCGGCAGTGGGACGAGTGGCGGGGGCCGCAGCAGAACCGCCTGTTCGCCCTGCATCTTGATGACAGCGGCGCGGCCGCCAGCCCGCCCGTGGCGCTGATGCGCGGCTTCGAGGCCGAGGCGCCGGACCGGCCCTCCGGCGACGACAGCGAGTTCGCGGTCAGCGCCACCCACGTCTATTTCATCGCGCTACGACCCGGCGAACCCTGGGGTGGGAAGGCGCACTACCGGCTCTGGGCCTCGCCGCTCGACGGCTCAAAGCCGCCGGTCGAGGTCGCGCCGGACCTGGCCGGAGGGCTCGGGAAGCCCGCCCTGTCTCCCGACGGGACGCGCCTGGCCGTGCTGCGCAAGTCCGACTGGCGGGTCGACATACGCGCCCGGGTTCATCTGATTGACCTGGCCTCCGGCGCGCACCGGGAGGTGGAGACCGGGCTCGACCGGTCGCCCGAAGATCTCCGATGGTCGGCGGACGGGCGCGCCTTGCTGGCGGTGATGGCGGACGCCGGACGGATACGGCTGTTCGGGATCGACGCCGCAACCGGCCGGACACGCCGGCTGACCGAGACCGGGTCTGTCGCCAGCGTGGCCACTGCGCCCGGCCGCCTGGTCGTGCTCAAGGACAGCCTGACCAGCCCCGGCCAGCTCTACGAGGTCAGCGCCAATGGTCCGGTCCTGCTGGCCGGCCACAACGCTCAGGCGCTGGCCGAGTTCGACTTCTCCCGGCCTGCACCGTTCACCTTCAAGGGCTGGAACGACGCGACAGTCCACGGCTGGGTCCTCCCGCCCCAGGGCGCGAAGCCCGGACAGCGCTATCCGGTCGCCTTCCTGATCCACGGCGGCCCCCACGACAGCTCCGGCGACAACTGGAGCTATCGCTGGAACCCCCAGGTCTGGACCGGCATGGGCTATGCGGTCGTGATGATCGATTTCCATGGCTCAGGCGGCTATGGCGAGGCCTTCGCCCAGGCGATCCTGGGCCATTGGGGCGATCGGCCGCTGGAGGACCTGAAGAAGGGCTGGGCGGCGGCCTTGGCCCGCTTTCCCTATCTTGACGGGACCCGCGCCTGCGCGCTCGGCGGGTCCTACGGCGGCTATATGGTCGCCTGGATCGCCGGCGCCTGGCCGGACCCCTGGCGCTGTCTGGTCAATCATGCCGGGATCACCGATACGCGCGCCTTCGCACTGACCACCGACATCCCGGGCTATGCGCTCCGCGAGTTCGGCGCCGAAGTCTGGGCCGACCCGGAGGCGGTGGAACGGCTCAATCCAACCTCCGCTCTGGCGAATTGGCGGACGCCGATGCTGTTGATCCATGGTGCGCGCGACTACCGAGTGCCCGTCGATCAGGGTCTGTCAGCCTTCACCGCGCTCCAGCGCCGCGGCGTGCCCTCACGCCTGGTGGTCTATCCCGACGAGCATCACTGGGTGCTCAAGCCTCGAAATTCGGTGGACTGGTACGCCCAGGTCCAAGCCTGGATGGACCGCTGGACAGCGCCGGCTCAAACCCCGCGTTAACCGACCCCCGCGATGTTCCCGGAACGACCGGGAGCGACCGCTTGAAGACCTGCCTCGTCGTCGACAACAACCGCGTGATCCGCAAGGTCGCGCGCCGCATCCTGGAAGACCTGGGCTTTGAAGTGGCCGAGGCCGGCGATGGGATGGAGGCGCTGGCCTGGTGCACCGCGGTGATGCCCGACGCGATCCTGCTCGACTGGAACCTGCCGGCGATGGACGGGCTGGAAGTGCTGCGCCGTCTGCGCGCCATGCGCGGCGGTCATGCGCCAAAGGTTGTGTTCTGCTCGGGCCACACGACTCTGGATCGCATCGCCGAGGCCCTCGACCTGGGGGCTGACGAGTACCTGATGAAGCCGTTCGATGGCGACATCATCGCCGGCAAGCTGGCGCTGGCGGGCGCCCTATGAGCGCCAGACTGGCCGAACTCTGCGCCAGGATGGCCGGCCTGCGCATCGACCCCAGGCGGGGCTATCTGGTCGAAAGCCGGCTGGCGCCCCTGGCCCGGCGGGAGGGCTTCACCTCCACCGAGGCCCTGCTGGCCGCGCTCGACCTGGCGCCCGACCCGCGACTGGCCTGGGCCGTCGTCGAAGCCATGATGCCGGCCCCTTCGGGGTTCTTCTGCGGGCCCCAGCTGTTCGACTGGCTGACGCGCGAAGGGCTGCCGGCCCTCAAGCCGGTCCACAGCGACGGCCCCCTGCGGCTCTG
>NZ_JBILUK010000344.1:0-2572 GCF_044371015.1 Phenylobacterium sp. | reverse complement strand
AGTCTGCTCTGCTGAGCTGGCGGTCGGCCGCAAGCTGAGCCTGCGGTGAATTGAGAGAATCGAGCCGCCTGCCGCGCGGGCGACTCGGTCTCTGGCGGGGAGATCGGGCTAGGACCCGGTTTCCCACCAAGCCGGCGTCTCGACTCGCGCCGGCCGTCCATCCACGGTCAGTTCGGCGCCCAGCGCCCGGTCCAGGCGCAGCAGCGCCATGGCGCGGCCTTCGCCGCCCGACAGCACTTCTCCGGCGCGCAACGTCTCCGTCAGCACCTCGGTCCCGAAGACCGGCGCCTCGCCTTCGAACACCACCGGCGTCATGCGGCTCTTGATCTGGCCGCGGCGTTTCATGCGGCTGGTGGTCTCCTGGCCGACGAAGCAGCCCTTCTTGAAGTCGATCCCCTGGAGCAGGTCGAAATTGGCCTCGATCGGATAGGTGCGGTCGCTGCCCCAATCCGCCGGGCCGGGCACGCCCAGCGCAAGGCGATGTGCGTCCCACGCCGACTCGCGCGCCGTCGCCTCTGCAGCGCCGTACAGACGCCAACCCAGCGCCCCAAGCCTCGGATCGGGCCGCCAGTCGCCCGGCGGCGGCGTGTCGCCCCAGGCCGCGAACACGCCAGTGTCGACCGCTTCCAGCGTCACCTTGGCCCGCAGCCGATACATTGTCAGCCGCCGCAACAGGTCGTCCCGCCCCTCCGCGGCCACGTCGATCAGCGCGCCGTCCCCGCTCGCCGCCACGAACAGATCGAACAGCAGCCGCCCCTGGGGAGTCAGCAGCGCGCCGAACCGCAGGTCATCCGGCCCCAGACTGTCCACATCCTGGGTGATCAGCCCCTGCAGGAAGCCGCGCCAGTCCGGCCCGCCGACGGCGATCACGGCGCGGCTCTCAAGTCGGGCGATACGGGTTTCAGCGGTCATGCCGGTCAATCTGGGGGTTTCGGCTGTGGAGCGCCAGCGCGCGGGCGCGTATGGAGAGCAGTCTATGGCGCGTTCCTTCCCGATCCTGTTCATCACCGCCACCCGGATCGGTGACGCCGTGCTGTCTTCAGGCCTCGTCCGCAGGCTTGCTGACGAGATCCCGCAGGCCCGTTTCACGATCGCGGCGGGGCCGGACGCCGCGCCCCTCTTCGCCTGCACGCCGGGCCTGGATCGGCTGATCGTGATGCGGAAGCAGCGATTCGCCGGCCACTGGCTCGACCTCTGGCGCCAGACCCGCCGCACCGATTGGGGCCTGGTTGTCGATCTTCGGGGCTCAGGCCTCGCGCGGTTCCTCAGGGCCCGGAAGCGCGCCGTCGCCCGTCGCGCACCGGAGCCGGTCCACAAGGTGATCGAGGCTTCCCGACTGCTGCGACTGGAGGACGACCCGCCTGCGCCCCACATCTTCACCAATCCCGAGATCGAGGCGGCGGCGGATCGGCTGACCGCCGGACAAGGGCCGATCCTGGCGCTGGCGCCCGGCGCGAACTGGGTCGGCAAGACCTGGCCGCTGGAACGCTTCGGTGAGACCGCCCGTCGCCTGCTTTCGCCCGACGGCGCGATGGCCGGGGGCCGGGTGATGGCGCTCGGGAGCGCCGCCGACGCGCCGCTGGCCGGACGTCTCAAAGCGACCGCCGGACGCGGCTTCATCGACCTTGCCGGCAAGGTCGACCTGGTCACCGCCTATGCCTGCCTCAAGCGGGCGCGGCTGTTCATCGGCAACGATTCCGGCGCCATGCATCTGGCCGCCGCGGCGGGGTGTCCGACGCTGGGCCTCTTCGGTCCCTCCGATGAGCGCCTCTACGCGCCCTGGGGTCCGCAAACACGCGCCCTGCGCGCCGCGCGCACATTCGAGGAAATCCGCGCCCTGGATCCGGCGCTTGGCCAGGCCGTCTCACACATGATGGACCTTTCGGCCGACCGCGTCGTCGAAGCCGCCCAATTGTTGCTGCGGGAAACCTCGCCCAATGACCCGGACCTCTGACCGGATCGTGCGCGACGACGAGGTGATCGTCGAAGGCCTGGGCCGACGCGCACCGCTCGTGGAGACGCTGGATTAGGATTCGCGCCGGCTCCCTGTCGAATCCCGGCTCCCTCCGACGTCTCCCCCATGACGCCGCGACCGGCGTCACGCATTCTCGACCGCCTGGAGGAGGCCCCGATGAAGTACATGCTGCTGATCTACGAGCCTGAGAACGTCTATGAGGGTCCAGAGGGCGAGAAGGCCCTGATGGACATCGTCGCCCTGCACATGAAGCTCGGCGAGGATCTGCGCGCCCAGAACGTGTCCTATGTCGGCGCGCCGCTGCAGCCCTCGACGACAGCCACCACGGTCTCCACAGGCGCCGGCGGCGTCCAAACCCTGCATGACGGCCCCTTCGCCGAGACCCGCGAGCATCTGGGCGGCTACTACGAGGTCGATGTCCCGGACCTCGATGCGGCGCTCTATTGGGCCAGGCGCATCCCGGTGATGCCGGGCGGCAAGGTCGAGGTGCGGCCTCACGCCGACTATGGGGGCTGACACCTTTCAGGCGGTGAGGTTCGGAGCGGCGATCGCCGCGGTGCGGCCGCGCGTGGTGGCGGCTCTCGCCGCTCGCCTGCG
>NZ_JBILUK010000117.1:0-9597 GCF_044371015.1 Phenylobacterium sp. | reverse complement strand
TGGTGGCTGCGGGCCACGACTCCACCACCAGCGCGATGGGCGTCTGCCTGCGGCGCATCGTCGAGGACCTTGATCTGCAGGCGCGCCTCAGATCCGACCCCTCGCTGATCCCGGCGGCGGTTGAAGAGATGTTGCGGCTGGAAGCGCCCGTCCTGCAGATGCCGCGGCGTGTTCGTCGCGATACGCAGCTAGGAGGCAGGCGGCTCCGCGAGGGTGATCGCGTGCTGCTGGTGTTTGCTTCGGGCAATCGCGACGACACGGCCTTCGAGGCGCCGGACACATGCCGCATTGAGCGGTCGCCGAACCGGCACCTCTCGTTCGGCGTGGGCGTCCATACCTGCATCGGCAACGGTCTGGCGCGGCAGGAAATACGGGTGGCGCTTCAAACCCTTCTGGCCCGGACCACTACCGTTGTTCCGGCGGGGTCGTCGGAACGCGAGTTCTGGCACCCCTATGGCGCCGCATCGCTGGAGGTGCGCTGCACGCCGGCCTGACGGCTTCGCCTCTGCAAGACTCAAACCCAGCGCAATTGCGCCGCCGGAACTGAGAGCACCGTCACGCCACGGACTCTCGATCAGGCTTGCGTTTGCCCAGAGGAAATGGCGTCGCGCAGGAGGCCGTAGTGGACACTGGTCGTCGCGTGACTAGCATCGGCCTGCGTCGCGCGCTTCGGCGGCCGACGCCGTGGACCGGCCAGCGTCCCAACTGAGAGGATCTCGAATGCAGTCGTTCGCGGCTTATCGTCTGTTTGCGGGTGAAGGCGGCGGGCCGCCAGTCGGCCGGTTCGTGACGATGAGTGAGGACGACCTTTCCGCCGGAGACGTATTGGTCCGAGTCGCCTTCACCAGCGTGAACTACAAGGACGCGCTGGCCGCGGCGGGGATCAACAAGATCATCCGCGACTACCCAAGGATCGGCGGTATCGACCTGACTGGGACAGTGGCGAAGTCGAAGGATCCCCGGTTCCGTGAAGGTGATCATGTTGTCGTCCATGGGTTCGGCCTGGGCGTCGATCGGGACGGAGGCTACGCGCAGTACGCCCGGGTCGAGGGCGATATGGTGCTTCCTCTCCCCAAGGGGCTGAGCCTGCTCGACTGCGCGGTTTTGGGCGTGGCCGGCTACACTGCCGCACTCTCGATCCATTGGATGGAACACAGCGGGCTCAGGCCTGGAACCGGCCCGATCCTTGTGACGGGCGCGACGGGCGGGGTCGCCAGCGTGGCCATCGATATCCTGTCTGGGCTCGATTACGACGTCGCCGCCATGACTGGAAAATCGGACTCACACGATTTCTTGCGGTCCCTCGGCGCAAGCGAGGTCGTGGACGCCGGTCTCGCGGTTGCGAGCGGTCGGCCAATCGAATCTGCGCGCTGGGCGGGAGCCGTGGATTCGGTGGGTGGTGAGACGCTGGGATGGATTCTGCGTACGCTTCTGCCGGACGGCGTGGCCACCAGCTTCGGAAACGCGGGGGGCGCTGAGTTCACCGGTTCAGTTCTGCCGTTTATCCTGCGGGGGGTGAAGCTGATCGGCATCAACGGCAACAGCCCGATGGACCTTCGCCGGATCGTCTGGAACAAGCTGGCGAACGAGTATCGCCCGCAACACCTGGATCGGATCGCCGACGTAGTCGCGTTCGAGCAGTTGCCTGAGGTGATGGAGCGGATGCGTAATCGCCTCACCCGTGGTCGCACTGTCCTGCGCATGGCGGATGGGGCCTGAGCGAGCTTCCGCGCACCGACCCTCGCGCCAGAACCCGTCCATCGTGTCGGGCGTTATTCAGGAAAACGGCGCACTCCGAAACGGGAGGGTGGGGAGGATGTCAGCCGGTTGATCCGCCGCAATGTGAACGCGTTGAGGGCCGCTAGTATGGCGCGATGCGGGTTCAAATCTTGCGCAAACTCTTCCAGCTAGTCCGGCCCTTGACCAAGGGCCGACGCCGTAGAGGCGCCTGCCGCCTGCTGGGTCTGCTGACCCTCGCTGCGACGCCGACATGGGCGGCCGCGCCCGCCCTGAACACGATCGAGCGGGCGGCGATCTATGGCGCGCTGGGCGCTAGCGACGAGATCGGGGACGCGCGGAGCCTTGCCGACGCGGAACTGTGGGCGTTGCTGGAGCGCCACGCCGTGTTTGAGCTCGGCCAGCGCATCCGCCCCTCCGATATCGATCCGATGTGGGCGACCAACCCATCGCCGCGCAAGGTGGCGCGCGAGATGGAGCAAGCCCATGCACAGGGTCGGCTGATAGACTGGATCGCGGGTCTGCCGGTTCCGGCGGCCCAGTACCGCGCCCTGGTTTCGGTCCGAGGACGCTACCGCACAATCGCCGAACAGGGCGGATGGCCCACGATCCAGGCAGGACCTGTCTTGCGCAAAGGCATGGGCGGGACGGCCATTGCAGAGCTGCGGGCGCGCCTGGCCATCGAGGGTTACCTGGACGTCTCGGACCCAGCCGCGCCTTTCGACGACGCACTTGCCGCCGCCTTGGCGAACTTCCAGCGGCATCACAACCTGGTTCCGGACGGAGTGGTTGGCGAGGCGACGCGCCATGCGCTGAACGTTTCCGCCGAGGATCGGCTGTCCCAGATCGAGGCCAACCTTGAGCGTTGGCGTTGGGTCCGTGACTTGCCGGCAGACCGGTTGGAGGTCGATGTCGCGGCCGCGGAGGCCAGCCTACACCTGGGCGGCGTGGTGGCGCTCTCCATGCGGGTGATCGTCGGAGACCCCAAGCACAGGACCCCGCTCTTTACGACCCGCCTCGCCAGCATCGTGCTCAATCCGCCATGGAACGTCCCGACCTCCATCGCCGACAAGGAGCTGCTGCCCCGGGAGGCGGCCAATCCGGGCTATCTGGCCGCCAACGGCTTTACACGGGTCAACGGCGGCCTTCGCCAGGCGCCAGGGGCGAAGAACGCCCTGGGTCAGGTGAAGTTCGACTTCCCGAGCCCCTTCGGAGTCTATCTGCACGATACACCGGCCCGAAGCCTGTTCGCACAGTCCCGGCGAACCCTCAGTCATGGCTGCGTGCGCCTTGAAAAGCCGCGAGAGCTGGCGTTGGCGCTGCTGGCCTCACGAGGCTGGACGCGGGAGACCTTGGATTCGGCGATCACCACCGGCGAGACGCAATCCATCAGGCTGCCCGTCGAGCTGCCGCTCATCATTGTCTACCGCACCGTCTTGGCGAATCCGAATGGGAGTCTCACCTTTCGCCGCGATCCCTACGACTGGGACGCTAAGCTGATCCGTGCACTCGCCGCGCCCGGACCGCCCGTCGCGATGATGGCCCGCGCGGAGTCAGAATGCAGCGTCTCAAAACCGCCCCAAGCGGGATTATGATCGCTAGGGTTCAGAAGGAGCGTCCTGCATGCACCGCCGCCAAGCGCTGAAGACGGGCCTCGGCCTTTTTGGCGCAGCCATCGGTGGGCGCGCCTTTGCCGCCGCCGAGGCGCGAACCATCGCGTTTCACAACCTTCACACCGGTGAATCCCTGGCGGCGACCTATTGGGAGGCGGGTCGCTACCTGCCGGACGCGCTGGACGCCCTGAACCACCTGATGCGCGACCATCGTACGGGCGAGGTCCATCGGATTGAGCCGGGCCTCTTCGACCTCATGTCGGCCCTGCGCATCCGGCTGGAGAGCTCGGCCGCCGTCCAGGTGATCTCCGGCTACCGATCGCCCGCGACCAATGCGACGCTGCACGCCAACAGCCAGGGGGTCGCGACCCGTAGCCTGCACATGGAAGGGCGGGCGACAGACTTGCGCATCACCGGCGTAGACCTGCCGCGCCTCCGTGACGCGGCCTGGTCGCTGCAAGGCGGCGGCGTGGGCTTCTATCCCCGGTCCCAGTTCGTACATGTGGACGTCGGCCGGGTCAGGCGCTGGGCCGACGCCTGAGGCGCCACGGGACCGACAGCTCACGGTCGGACCGCGCAGGGTGAAGACTGGAGACGGCTTTCCGAAAGAAAGACATGACCTGCGAGGTTGATGTTCCCCGGGTAAGGGCGACGATAAGGCAGCCCCTCAATCCTGGCCCAGACGCGGAGCATCACAACAATGACCAGTGGGTTCGAGTTCGGGGATCGGCGCCTGATCGGCGCGCCGCTTTGTTGCGCCGCCTTCCAGGTGGCGGGTGGCGTGTTCCCTCTGGGGGAATCACCCTTCGGCCGCCGCCGGCTCGGCTACATCACCGGCGGCCGGTTCGAAGGGCCGCGCCTGCGCGGTGACATACTTCCAGGCGGGGGCAACTGGTCGCTGTCCGGGGAGTTGCCCGATGGTTCGGCAGTCGGAACGTTCGACGCCCGGAGCCTCTGGCGCACAGACGACGGCGCCCTGATCTATGTGACCTACACAGGTCGCAGCGTGATCCCTCAGGATGTCGGCCTTGCGTTCCGCGATCCCGCCCAGCCGCACGTCGACCCCGTCCGGTACGCCCTCAGGATCGCGCCTGTCTTCGAGACCTCAGACCCCCGGTATGCGTGGCTGAACGGGGTGCTGGCCGTCGGGTGCGGCGAGCGGGAACCCGAGGGCGTGCGGCACTTCATCTACGCCATCAACTGATCGTCAACATACTTGACGATTGGCGGCGAGGATGTGAACTTGGCTTCGACTATCGGGCGCAGGCTGCGCCCAGTCCTGATGATCGAGAGGAGCATCACGATGGCTACCCAGGGCAACCGCGAGTTCGACATCCGTGGCGTCAATCACATTGCGTTGGTCTGCAAGGATATGGCGCGGACGGTTGAGTTCTACCGCGACATCCTCGGCATGCCGCTGGTCAAGACCATCGATCTGCCGGGTGGGATGGGCCAGCACTTCTTCTTCGACATCGGCAATGGCGACTCGCTGGCTTTCTTCTGGTTCCCGCACGCGCCCGAGGCGGTCGCGGGCGTCTCAGCGCCGGGCGAGCTTCCGGGCGGCGGCGACATCGCCTCGGCGCATGGCTCGATGAACCATCTGGCCCTGAACGTGGCGCCCGAAAAGTTCGACGAGTATGTGGAAAAGCTCCGCGCCAAGGGCGTCAAGCTTGGTCCTGTGCTGAACCACGACAACTCGCCCGCCCAGGTGAGCCCCGAGGTGACGTCGGACGTGTTTGTCCGCTCGGTCTATTTCTGGGACCCCGATGGCGTGATGCTCGAGTTCGCCGCCTGGACGCATAATGGCTTCACCGCTGCGGACGTGGCCCATGAGGCGGTCGACGCCGAGGGCAAGAAGTCCCGCGCCGTGGTGCTCAATCCGGATGGAACGCCTGTCGCGCCTCGCAGCCGGGCGCTCGAGCCCGCGGAGTAGCGGCTCGCCTGAGGCCGTTCCGGGAGTCTGGCGGCGGCCTTGCGAGTTCCGCCGCCGTTTGCGGCATGCTTAGGTAGCGAATGACCTTGCCGCGCACCTATGGCCGGGACGACCCCGACGCCCAGCCTCCGCATCGGTTCGCGGCTTACAAATCGACGCTGTTGCGCGCGCCCGTCCAGCCGCTGATCCGCATCCCGCAGACCCTGACCGAGACAAGCGGCCTGGCGGGCGACTGGTCGCAAGTCGCAGGCCCGCTGCTGACCGACCTTACGCGCCAGCATGCCGGTATGGCTCAGGGACAGCGCATCGTCGTTGCGGGCCGGGTCATGGACGAGCATGGGCGACCGGTCGCCGGCACGCTGGTGGAGATCTGGCAGGCCAACGCCGCCGGGCGCTACATCCACGCCCGCGACCAATGGGATGCGCCGATCGATCCCAACTTCACGGGCGAGGGTCGCGTGGTGACCGATCCGGCGGGCCGCTACAGCTTCGTCACGGTTCGTCCCGGCGCCTATCCCTGGGGCAATCACGACAACGCCTGGCGACCATCGCACATCCATCTGTCGCTGTTCGGACCCGCCTTCGCCACCCGGCTGGTGACCCAGATGTACTTCGAAGGCGACCCGCTGATCGCGCTCGATCCGATCGCCAACGCAACGCCCGAGGCGGCGCGGGACCGCCTTGTGGCCCGGTTCGATCTGGGCCTGACCCAGCCGGGTTTCGCGCTGGGCTACGCCTTCGACATCGTGTTGCGCGGCGCCGACGCCACGCCGATGGAGGGCTGATCATGGTCGCCCCGCGTCTGGGACAAACCCCGTGGCAGACCGTCGGCCCCTTCTTCCACTACGCCCTGCCGCACCCCGGCGGCGCAGATCTGGTGGGTGGTTCGGACGCCGGCGCTCGACCGGACTTGACCGCGCCGGGCCACTTCGGTCTGGCCCGGTTGACCCGGCCCATGGACATCGCGGGCGAGACCATCGAGATCGAAGGGCAGGTGCTGGACGGCGCGGGCGAACCCTTGCCGGATGCGCTGGTCGAGATCTGGCAGGCCGACGCCCAGGGCGTATATGGCGGCGCCTTCGCGGGGTTCGGGCGCGCAGCGACCACTGACGACGGTGGCTTCCGGTTCCGCACCCTGCGGCCCGGGCGTGTTGCTGGACCGGGGAACAGCCTGCAGGCGGAGCATATCGCTGTCGGAGTGATGGGCCGGGGTCTGCTCCGGCGGCTGGTCACCCGCATCTACTTCGAGGATGGTCCCGGCCTCGATGACGATCCGATCCTGGCGCTGACGCCTCCGGACCGTCGGGAAACCCTGATGGCGCGCGCCATAGGTCCCGGCCGCTATCGCTTCGACATCGTCCTCCAGGGGACGGGCGAAACCGTCTTCTTTGACGTCTGATGGTTTCAAGAATCCATGATCTGGCGGGCTCGACCGCCGCCATGCTGGAGGTCTTCGGCGACCGGGCGCTGGTCGCAGCCGCCCTGGCGTTCGAGTCTGCGTTGGCCCGCGCGCAGGTCCTGGAGGGTTTGATGGCGGCCCAGGATGCGGCGGCGATCCTGGCGGCCTGCGCCGAGCCGTTCGACATCGAGGTCCTGGCCTTGTCCGCGGCCCACGCCGGAACCCTGGCGATACCGCTGGTCGAGGAACTGCGCCGCCGGGCGGATCGACAGCGGCCGGGCGCCGGCGCCTTTGTCCACCTAGGCGCCACCAGCCAGGATGTCGCCGACACCGCGCTCGCCCTGCAGGTCAAGGCTGGCCTCGCCTTGCTGGCGACTGACGCGAACCGGCTGATCAAGGCCCTAACGGACCTTGCGCAGGTCCATGCGGCCACGCCGATGCTGGCTCGGACCCTTCTGCAGGCTGCGGCGCCGACCACCTTGGGCCTCAAGGCCGCTCAGTGGCGCGCTTCGGTGGCTGAGGCCGCGATGCGGCTCGATCTCGAAGGCCGGGCGATGGCGAGGCTTCAGCTCGGAGGCGCCGTCGGAACCCTCGCCGGCCAGGCCGACCGTGGGCTCGCGGTGGCGCGGCGAATGTCCGAAGAGCTGGGCCTGGCGGCGCCGGCGGCGCCATGGCACGCCCGACGCGAAGGCGTCGCGGGCCTGGGTGCGGCGCTGGCGATCCTCACAGGCGTCGTCGCGAAGATCGCTCAGGATCTGGCCTTGATGGCGCAGGCCGAGGTCGCCGAGGCGTTCGAACCGCGGGTCGACGGGCGTGGCGGATCCTCAGCGATGCCGCGGAAACGCAACCCGACCGGATGCCAGGTGGCGCTTTCGGCCTCGGTCCGGACGCCACACCTTGCGGCGACACTGATGTCGACCCTGACCGGCGAGCATGAGCGAGGTCTCGGCGGATGGCAGGCGCAGGCGCCGGTGCTGGCCGATCTCTTCGCCCTCACGCATGGCGCGGTGGCGGCGATGGCTGAGGTGGTAGAGGGGCTCGAGGTGGATGTCGCCGCCATGGCGCGAAATCTGGCGGCGGCCGGCGTAGGGTCCGATGTCGGGGAAGCCGAGGCGTTGATCCGCCGATTGCTGGTCGACCCCTGACCAACTGCGTTCACGGGTCGCCGCCGCCTGGCGGCGTTTGCAGGAGGGACCCGAATGGATGAATCCAAACGCCATGAGTTCGGCATGGCGCGACGGCGCGCGGTGCTGGGCGAAGCCTATGTCGACAAGGCGGTGGGGGCGACGACACCGCTGACGGCCGAATTCCAGGACCTCATCACTCGCTATGCTTGGGGTGAAATCTGGACCCGGCCGGGCCTGGCGGAAGAGACACGCCGCCTGCTGACCATCGGCATGCTGATCGCCCTGAACCGGGAAGGCGAGCTGCGCCTGCACCTGCGCGCGGCGCTCGATCACGGCGTGCCGCTGGAGACCCTGAAGGAAGTCATCCTGCAGAGCGCGATCTACTGCGGCGTCCCCGCCGCCAACAGCGCCTTCCAGATCGCCAGGGAACTTGCGGACGGTGCCGGATAGCCCCCCGTCGCGCTACCGCTTCGCAGCGGGCGCGCTCAGGAAGTCGGTGGCTTTGAAACCTTCGGGCGCCGCGATCTCGACGATCGGCTCGTCGCGGTTGTCGTACTCCATGCGCAGCGCGCGAGTGATGACCGCGTGCATGGCGTAGAGGGTAGTGATGTAGGTGAACTCGAAGATCTCCTCATCGCTCCAGAAGGTCTTCAGCTTGTCGAACACCTCGATGGGCGTGCGACCGTCAGCGGCCGTCAGGCAATCGGCATAGGCCAGAACCGTACGTTCCTGGTCGTTGAACACGTCCGACACCTGCCAGTGGGCCACAGCCGCGATCTTCTCGTCGGAGACCCCAAGGCCGCGCAGCGACTTGCAGTGCTGAGAGAACACGAACTGGCTGCCCTTGACCCAGCCGGCGCGGGTCTGACCGAGCTCGCGCAGCACCGGATCGATCTTGCGGTCCGGGTGACGATAAACGGCGAAACCGTCGACGGCGTGCTTGAAGATATCGGGCGCGAGCGCGAACACCGTCCACCAGTCACCTGGCGTGCCGGTTGCGGTGCCCGGCTCGGCCACCGGGTCACGGTCGGGGCCGAACAGGCGATTGTAGTAGGTGGTGATCACCTCGGAGGTGACCTCGGCGCGGGGAACCTGTCGCAGTACGGGCATGGCTGTTTTCCTAGGCGAATTTGCGGAATTCGGCCACCTGGGCCGAGTCGAAATACTCATCCAGACGGGTGATCTTTCCATCGACCACCTGGCAGACGATGCAGGCTTCCAGCGCAAGGCGGACGCCGTCGTGCTTGCGGGTTCCGCACAGCACGTGCTGGTGCACGAACCCCGTGGGAAAGACCTGAAGGCGGCGGTTGTCATAAACCCGGTCTATGATGCGCTGGGTCATGCCCTGGAGTGTCTTGCGGTTATCCTCCGGGCTTTGCTCCAGTCCGTCGGTGTTGTGCCAGATGCGGGCGTCGGGCGCGTAGCAGCTGACCAGGCCGTCCACATCGCCGGCCTCGACGAAGTCGAAGAAGCGTTTGGCGAGCGCGCGCATGGCGTCGTCTGACATGGTCTGCATCCTCAGTCTGCCGGCCCGATGGCCACGTTCATTCGCCTGGCTCCGTTGGCCGAAACCAGACCCTTGATGTCGTCGCCACCATAGCTCGGGTCCGCCGAGGCGCCGAAGGCCGCCAGAATCTCGGCGAACTGGGCCTCGGCCATGCCCTTCCACTCCGGATGGGTGAAGACGAAGAATTCATCGGCCTCAATGGCCTGAACCAGTCGCTCGCCGATCTTCAAAGGCGACATGCCCCCGGCCAGTACGCCGCGCATCGCCTGGGCGGTCTGAGC
>NZ_JBILUK010000116.1:0-9650 GCF_044371015.1 Phenylobacterium sp. | reverse complement strand
CTCGCCCAGCGCGCCGAACACCTCGTCGGTCGAAACGTGGTGGAACCGGAACGCCGACTTTGCGGACTCGCTGAGCGTGTTCCAGTGAGCGCGCGCCACTTCCAGCAAAATCGCCGTGCCCAGAACGTTGGAGCGCACGAAGTCGAGCGGCCCCTCGATCGCCCGGTCGTTATGGCTCTCGGCCGCCAGATGCATCACGGCGTCGGGTTTGTGCGCCGCGAACACGCGTTCCAACCCGGACCGGTCGGTTACGTCGACGTGCTCGAAGACATAACCCGGCGCCGTGGCCACGCCCGCCACGTTCTCCAGATTGGCCGAATAGGTCAGGGCATCCAGATTCACGACCTGATGACCGTCGGCGATGGCTCGGCGCACCACGGCCGAGCCGATGAAACCGGCCCCGCCGGTGATCAGGATCTTCAAGAGCAAGACCTCGGGTCTGTTGCGACGGCCTCCCATACAGGTGCGGCCGATGGGTTCAAATCACGTTGTGCCCCAACGCCCGCTAACGAACGGTGTGCGATCGACCAAGCGCAAGCGCCCGTGTCTCGGGATCGGTGAACTTGGCGCCCACTTCACGGGGCGGCGGAAGCTCAAAGCTCCCGGCGATGATCGCCCAGGCCTCATCCGGCGCGCTCTTCAGCACCAGCTGCGCCGCCTTGGCCAGACTGTAGGCATAGGCGGCGATCGGAACGGGCGAGAAGTACTGCCGAGCGAACCGCAGGCGATTGCGATGATTGAAAAAGTTGGCGAACGCTGAGGGCCGTCGATGATAGCCGCCCGAGCCGATCGATGTGCCGGCATGATGATAGACTTTGGCGCCTGGCACATGGACGAGCGGCGCATCACCGCGCCGGAAGGCCCAGTCGACCTCCTCAAAGTAGAGGAAGTAGTCGTCGCGCATCGGGCCGACGCGGGCGAGAAACCCGGGTGAAACCACAAGGTTGGCTCCGGTCAGCCAATCGAGTTCCGATGGGTCGGGTGGTGGCGTGGTGGCGGCCGGAAGTCCCGCATTCACCTGTGAACAGACGCCGGTCGCCCGGTTGATCCGCCCGCCGTCCGACTGAATCACATCCGGATGATCATGATGCAGCGTACGGCAACTCATCAGCCCGAAGTCCGGTCGCGCCAGGGCCGCGTCGGCATAGAGTCGCGCAGTGTCGGGCGCGACGACACAATCAGGGTTCAACACCCAGATCGCATCGACCTGCCCCGTCAGCGCCGCTAGTCCCAGGTTCACGCCCCCGGCATAACCCCGGTTTAGACGCCCCTGGATAAGAGTGAGCCCGCCCAGCTCTCGCCCGACGCCGCTTTCGTCAAGCCTGTCCAAGCGAGGTTTCGATCCCAAGGCGGACCCAGCCCAGTCTGTCAGTCGCGCGACGGTGTCGTCCGGTGAGGCGTTGTCCACCACGACGATCTTGAGGCGCACGTCATGTGAGGCCAGCAGGGAATCGAGGCACGCTGGGATCACGTCACCAGACCGGAAACTCACGATCACCACGCCCAGCGTGAATGGCGCCGCCTCGCCCATTGTCGCCCTTCGCCTCCTGCCCACTCGCCAAGAATTCGATATCGCAGCTTGAACCTTAAATTCATGTGCCGATCTCAGTTTGCGGCCCGACACTTCGCCTGTCCCCGCTCTTGGGGACGCCAGCCGACGGAAACTTCATGACCGGCCGCCGCGATCGCTCGCTTTCCGTAGGACTGCTCTGGCACGCCATAAACTCGGGCAACCTGGGCGTCGGCGCACTCACCGTCAGCAATATCGCCGTGGCGCGCGAGGCCGCGGCCAGTCTTGGCCTCTCGCCCAGGTTCACAGTCATGGGCTTTGTTGATCGCAACGCGCCGGTCTATGTCGCGGGTGACGACATCCGCTCCTTGCCGATCAATGGGCGCGCTCTGCTACCTGGCGGCGCCTTCGCGCGCGCGCTCGCTGGGGTGGACTGCGTTCTGGACATCGGCGCCGGCGATAGTTTCACGGACATCTACGGTCGAAAGCGCTTCAGCTATCTCTGGACGACAAAAGTTATGGCCGTCCTTGCCCGCAAGCCGTTGCTTCTCAGTCCCCAGACCATCGGGCCCTTCAGCCGCCAGCCGGAAACCGCACTCGCCGCCTGGGCGATGAACCGGGCCGAGGCTGTGATCGCACGAGATCCGCTCTCATTTGACGTCGCTCGAGGCATGTCGCCGCGGGCGCGGGTGATCGAGGCCGTGGATGTCGCCTTCGCGCTCCCGTTCGAGCCGCGCTTGAAATCGGGCGGGGGCCTCGACATCGGCCTTAACATCTCGGGCCTGCTGTTCAATGGCGGCTACAGTGGATCCAACGAATTCGGCATGCAGGTGGATTATGCGTCCTACACTCGCGCCCTGATTTCCGCCTTCAGCGCCCGAACAGACGTTCGCATTCACCTGATCTGTCACGTCAACGCGCCGGACATGCCCCAGGACGACGACGGCCGCGTCGCCGACCGGCTGGCCGAAGAGTTCCCGAAGGTCATCCGCGCACCCACCTTCACCTCCCCTTCTGAGGCGAAATCCTACATCTCCGGTCTCGATTTTCTGGTCGCGGGACGCATGCACGCCTGCATCGCCGCCTATTCCAGCGGCGTCTCTGTGGTGCCCGTGGCCTACAGTCGCAAGTTCGCCGGCCTGTTCGATGGCGTCCTGGGCTACCCGCATCTTGTTCCGGTCTCCGGGCTCTCCACCGACGAGGCCGTGGCCTTCACCTTGGATCGCCTGGACCGACGCGAAGAGCTGCGCGCCGAGATCGTCGAAGGCTCCAAGCGGATCGAAGCCCGCCTCGACCTCTACCGGGAAGAGCTCCGCCGTCTTTTCGACCGCGTAGCGCGCCCCGCCTGACGCAGGCCCCCTACAACATCTCTCCGCCGGCCGCGTCGAGCAGCAGAAAGGCAAGCCCCGCCGGATTCATCAGCATGTCTTCGACTTCTGCGTCACGGCCGCCTTGGTCGGCGGCGTCGGCGATGAGGGTCTGGTAACGTCGCACGAAGACTTGCGCCCGCGCACGCACCTCATCGTCTGTGAACAACCGACGCGCGGCCCGACGCACCGCCGGCCCAGCCATCCGCCGCACCTCAGCGCGAGCCGCCTCCGGGTCGCCGCGCACCAGTGCTTGGCTAAGGGGACCGAGGCGATCGTGAGAGATCACCACCGCAGGGTCGATATCCATGGCCGCCAGGTCCGCCAGGACTCGGGTCTCCAGGCTCACACCTTCGCCGTCCGGTTCTTCAAGAGACGCCAGAAGATCCTTCCACGTCCAGGTGTCGGATTCGGCCGCCTCGTCCTCGACCGGCGGAGGCAGCGGCGGCGGAATGGTGGCCATACGGCCGCTGGCCGCCTCGAACACCGCTGAAAATTCCAGATCCGTCGCGGTCGGCGTCAGGCGAATCCGCTCACGAAGACCCAGCCGATCCGCCAGGACGCCGGGCGCCTCGGCGACATCCGCGCGCGGCGCCGGGGCAGGATCGATAGGCGCGGGCGCCTGGGCCGATCCCATCACCTTCAGCGCCTGTGAAAGAGTGTCGACATGCTGGCGGACACGCGCCTGGAACGCCGCGTCGATGGCCTCGGCCTCGCGCGTCGCCCGTCGGCTCTGCTCACTGAGGGCGTCCAACCCCTTCGCAACGGCGGCTCGCACATGGTCCGCCTGCTCCGCGGCCTCGGCCGGGAGTCGCGCGGCGCGGGTCTCCAGATCGACGAGCACGGCCGACAATTCCTCGGCCGCCGCTCGCGCCTGAGCTGCGCCTTCCGCCAGCTTGCGCGCCGTGGCCGCACCCGCCTCATCCAACATTTTGGACGACTCGGCGATCAGCGCCTCGGCCTCCTCGAGTCGCGCCTCGAACACCTTGTTGGCCGTCTGGCCGGCGCCGAAGGCCGCTTCCGACAGCTGTTCAACATGTTCGCGCGCCGCCGCGGCATGCCTGTCCGCCGCCTGCAGCGCGACTTCCGCTGCCGTGGTCAACGCGGCGGCGGCCGCCTGTGTCTGCGCCTCCAACTCAGCACGGTGGTCGGCGGCTGACGCTCCGACCGCGGCAAGCGACTGCGTGGCCGCATCGCCCAGGGCCTCACGCTCGGAACGGGCCCCCTCCACCAGCGTCCCAAAGCGCGTCATCGCCTCCGCCAACGCGGAGTTCAACGCCTCGCCGCCGTCGGCCGCCCTCGTGGCCATTTCCTCTGTGAGCGCGCGCGCTTCCTCGGCAAAGGCCTTGAGTCTTTGGGCCTGGGTCTCGGACGCCTCCGCGATCGCGGCCTGATCGGCGCGCAAGGTCTCAGCCAGGGCCGCCAAGGCGCTCCTTTGGGCGGACAAGCCGGCTTCCGCCTCGCGCACCTGTTCGGTCACACCACCGCCCGCCGTTTCCAGTCGCGCGATGTGTCGATTGAGGTCCTCTCCGGCCACTCGCGTGGTCTGGCTCACCTCGTTGGCGGCGGCGGCGAGATCAGCGGTCTGCGCCGCCAAAGCCGCCTGCGACTCTCGGATCTGGCTCTCGGCCACGCCGGCGGCCTCCGACACCATCTTCGCCTGCTGTGTCACCGCATCGGCGACGCGCAGAGCCTGGGCGTCCAGGGTCTGGGCCATCTGGCTCATCTCCGTACGCTCGCGCCCCAGGGTCGCGGCGAGCTCATTCGCCGTGCGCAGGGATTGGGCGGTCGCACCCGTCAGCTTATCGGTCTCGAAGGTCAGAGCGTCGCGCAGCGCTTCCAGCGCCAGTCGCGCCTCGTCAGCCGCACCTGCGGCGCGGAGGATCTCCTCCCGCACCTCCTGGGTCACGCCGCCGGCGCGGGAGGCCGCGATCAGAGCCGGCGCCAGCATGTCGTCGCTCAGCGACTGGGTCCGCCGCGCCTCATGAGCGAGCTTCTGCCCCTGCCGGATCAGGTAGGCCGCCAGCAGCACCAAAGCCGCCGGACCGGCGCCCATCAGCGTGAAAACAGCCAGACCGAAACCGTCCTCGGTAAGGGGCGTCAACCGCGCACGATAACCAAGTGCGAACGCCAGGGGCGCCAGCATCCACAACCCGGCCACCGCAAAGGCGCCGAGCCAGATCGGCCATCCGGGCGGCGGTCCGGCGACGGTCCGAGGCGACACCACCTCCGTCTCCACGTCCAGCTCGTGGTCGCTATGGGCGGCCAGCATGGGAGAGCTCTCCTGTCGCGGATCCAGCGGCCGAAAGCCGACCGTCCGAATGGCCAGGGTGTCGGGCGCCTCAGCCGGCTCGGCGTCAGGCGTGGCGTCAAAATCCAGAGGCCGAGGCCGCTTGGAGGATATCATCGGGTCCCGTCGCTCCCGACGCCATCGGCCCTGCCCGACCAGTCCGGGACGTCGCGATCCAAGGAATACTCGCCCGTAGCCTCGGCGCAAACAGTTACCCGCTCAGAATGCGGTTGGATCTACAATCAGGAGTGGTTCGCGTCAGGCTCGCAGGGGCCTGAGCTTTACCCGTGTCTCTGAGCATGGCGCTGCACGATTAGACTCCGCACGCGGCGATCGCGCGACGGTCTGCTCGACCACAGCCGGGACGGACTGGCGGGGCTCCCTCGCCTCTAGCGTCACGCCGAAGTGTGAAAACGCCGCCGCGGAAGAATGCACGACCACCGCCGCCACAAGTTCGGTCAAGCTCGCCATCTGACGCTTCCATCTATACCGTCAAGCCGACAATAGGGCGATGTCATGGGTGGCGTAAGCACCCGAGCATTAACGATGGTTCATGTTCCAGAGCGCCTCGGCCAGACAGATCGCAATGGCGGCCACTCCAGACGTTCCCACCAGCGGAATAGTGGGGCCGACGCTAATCCTACCACCAGGCAAGCCGTCAGGTTGACAGCGAGCGTCTTCACTTCCAGCTGCCAGTAGATGATCCACAGCGGGATCACATGGGTGACATAGATGTAGAAGCTTGAAGCGGCGATCGCACCGATCCCCATGTGAAGCCAGGACGGCAGACGGAGCCGACGAACCCAAAGCAGCCCCACGGCGCTCGCGCACAGCCATACCGCGTGGGAGTAGCCGGAGAGCCCGGGCCACGCCGGCCAGACGCCATTGATCCCGGTCGCACCCACCACGGCCAGAGCAATCATGACCGCCGTCATGATTCCGCGCCGCGCGGGCGTCACCGCCTCGCGGAGACACCAACCGATCGCTACCAGCAACAACACCGAGTCGACTGTCCGGTTTTCGAGCGCAGCATGCTGGAATATCGCGAAGGCTCCGCACTTCAGCACGAGCGCGCCTGCAATGCAGATCAAGCCAAAACGCCACGGATCATTAGCGATCGATCTGCGAACCGGACTGAACAACGACATAATCGCTACAATCAAGAAAACTTGAGCCAGGACTTCAATGAACCAGAAGGGCTCTAGTATAGATCCAAATCTTCCAAAGACGTTACCAGCTAAAACAAGTGAAGGTATATCAATATTTCTGTTCACCACAAAAAACACAGCAAGTAAACAATAGTAAGGAATTAAGATTTTTTTTGCGAACGATAGCACAATATTGAGTCCACTACCCGTTATTATGTTCGATTTTTGATATCTACAAAGATTATAGCCAGCCAACACTAGTAATATTTCCGCCCCACCACTAACTACAAGATCCGACGAATGGCTTGTTATTACAGCCACAATCGCCAACATACGAATAAATACTTCAGATTCTAAATCTCTCATACCAAAAAAACTGCTACCCCTTTTGACCGGGGATAGAGATTCAAGTTGAGATATGGACAATTTTTCCCATTCTTCCGGAAGAAACCCAACATTATCCTCTATGTGAACTGATATGTTCACGTAGTTTAGCGAATCTCCTCCAAGAGATACAAAACTGCTATCGTCACTTATAATCTTTCCAGAAAACTCACTTGCAAATGTATCTCTTATTGAAGAACGCAATTTATGTTTTTCTGACTTATTCTGGTTCTGTAAGTGAACAAGTGTCGTCCGATAATCGATCTTTCCAGATGGCAGCGTCGATATGCTATTGATGGATATTGCAAAGATGGCGCTCTTCGGCAGTTCGTAGGTTTGACTGAGGTGTTCGACTGTCTCCGACGGATCACCCGACAAGAGTGCAATGTAGAGAAGTTTATCGTCACTCACAGCGACACCACGCCCACCTGTACGGCGGATCTCAGCCTCGATCTCATCAAGACTGATACGCAGACCAAACAGCTTGGCAAACCGACTCTTTCGACCCACGATCCTGTAGAGGCCGCTTGCATCCCTGGTCGCAAGGTCACCCGTCGCAAGCACTTCGATCTCCGAGCCTTTGGCAAGGTCGTCACGTGACGTAGCGTAGCCCATCATCACGTTAGGGCCGGTATAGAAGAGCTCCCCTTCGACCTCGGACTCTGTGACAACAGTTCCGCCCTCGCCCCTCAGGGTGAAGGTGCCTCCCGGTATGGCAATTCCGATCGCGTCGGGACTTTCGGCGGCGAGGCTGGGCGGCAGATAGGCCATGCGCGCAGTGGCCTCGGTCTGGCCATACATGACAAAGAACTTGGCGCCTCGTTGCTGACACCAGAGCGCTAGGCTCCGGACTTCCTCGGGAGGCAATCGCCCGCCAGCTTGAGTAAGCGTCGTCAATGAGCGGGGCGCCATCGCGTCGAACCCCACTCGGCGTAGGAGTTCATAGGTATAGGGTACACCGGAAAGGCTTGTGGCGCCCTCGCGCGTCATCAGACTCCAGAATTCATCGTCGACAACCGACCGATCTGTCAGGAGAAGCGTGGCGCCGACACGAAGATGGGAGTTCACCACCGACAGACCATAGCTATAGTGGAAAGGTAGCGACGTGATTGGTCTTTCGCTGGCCGATAGCCCAAGATACTCGGCGATCGACGCCGCATTGGCCTCGATGGACGTCGCCGAAAGCCGCACAAGCTTGGTCGCGCCTGTCGTTCCCGAGGTCGAGAGCAAGACAGCGAGTTCAGGATGAAAGCGTGCGGGAGGTGCGTCTCTCCACACCAGCCTCCACTCGGCGCCGAGCCGAGCATAAGTCAAATCAGGCTGGAAAACTTGGCGTAGGCGAGGGTCGTGTGCCCCCTCCGCACTTAGCAGAACCGGATGTCCAGCCCGAAGACAGCCAAGATACGCAACGAAAGGCTCAAGCGCATTCATCGCCTCGATCTGCACGAGCTTCGGGGCCGCGCCGACCTCAAGGGCGAACGCATCAGCCCTGGCCGCCAACTCCGCGTAAGATACCCGCTCACCGCTCTCAGTGATAACGGCAATGGCGTCCGCGAAGGATCCGAGCGACGAGGCAAACGCCACCCTTGTAGCGCGCTTACGACCTGTGGCTGGTGTCGATGAAGACAATTTGCTCTTCCGGTCTTGGTGGATCTAGAGAGCCCCTAGGTCGCGGCGGTTGTAGGAGCGAAGCAATCCACGACGCCCGCTCACCCTCTACTGGCCATTGAAGATGTTTAGGAACAGTCACCCAGCCACTGAAACGCATCAACTGGTCGCAAGGTGACCTGCCTGGGTGCCGCCCACACAAACTGGAGAACTCCAATCGAGACGGAGCGGTGAGATTCTTTGAATGCGCGACCAGCTCCATTACATAATAGAATGCCGCTTAGGCGGTATATTCATCAGATTATCCCGCAACATCGGAGCTTTTTCGCACCAATAGGGGAATATGAGACTAGGCTCATGGTGAGGTAGGCGCCAATATGACCACCACCGGATAGTGATCCGACCCAAGTTTAGGCCCTCGCATAACGCTTACGGTCGCCCATCCTAGACCGGCGTAGACATGATCGATCGGCAGATAGGGGAACAACGCCGGCAGACGATTGTGGCTAACCCGCTCGGCAGGCCAGGTCGGCATGAAGCGGGTTCGCCGCACCAAGCCCAGCGACACGTCCTCATGGCGCCGCGCGAACGACCACGGCGTAGAGTTGAAATCTCCCGCCACAATCAATCGATCCTGCTCGTAGCTTCCAAGTAAGGCCCTGAGTTGCGCCGATTGCTTCCGAGACTGTTCAAAACGGGTCGGCCAGTGGCGGTGCACGCCCACAACGGTGAAACGGCCGGTTCCGTCTCTCAGTGTCGCGGTCGTCAAGAACACCTTGTCGCGTTCAATGCGGGGCGGCGCGTAGGTCTCAATCGGGACTCCGCGGGTCAAGATCTGAGAGGCGCAATGGCTGCAAGTGGCGGTGTAGCCCCCCGATCGCACCAAGGGGTCGCGCAAGCTCCCGCTCTCCTGGAGAAAGATCACATCGGCATCTTGCGCGAGTAACCACTTGAGAGCATCCGCCTTTCGAGCATTGCCGCCCCAAGCATTGAACTGAATAATCTTGATCTGACCCGCAGCCGAGGGGCCAGCCTGAGGTCCCGGCTGGCCCGCAAGCGCCTCCGGCGCCATGAGGGAGATAGCCGATAACAGGCCGATCACGCCGGATCCGACAAGGACGATTCGAACTCGCGCGCCTTGCAGCATGGCCAAAGCGAGCGCCCCAAGGGCAGCTAATGCATATATGGGCGCGAAATGGGTCAGCACATCCAGTCGCTCGCTGAACCGTCCGCCCTGCGCCGCCAATGACATAAGAGCGGCGCTGAGCGAGAGCCCAGCGCCGCCCAAACAGATCAACTTCCAAATCAGGACCATGCGCCATCGATACCAGACGCGCGGCTCT
>NZ_JBILUK010000343.1:0-2606 GCF_044371015.1 Phenylobacterium sp. | reverse complement strand
GGTGCTGAGCCACCTCACCCAGGCCGGTCTGCCGCTGTTCAACGCGGAAGCCTTCACCCGCGGCATCGAGGACGGCGGCAAGATCGACTGGCGCCTGGCCCGCGACGGCATGACCATCGAGCTGCCGGCGGGGAGCGAAGAGGTGAAGTTCGGGGGCTAATGAGCCGCTGTCGCCAAATCCTCTTGGAAGCGTCACCGCCCGATCACCGAACCGTCGCTGGGTTCTCATGATCCCTGCCTAGGGCTGCCTCCTCAAACGACGGGGATGGTCTGGGTGGGTTCGGTCAGCTATCGGGCGTTCGGGTCGGAAGAGGTCGAGACCTACGAGGTCGGCTTCAAGGGCGGGTCCCGGGATCGCCGGGCGCGCAACCTGCTGGACGAGGCCCACACCTTCTATGAGAGCCGCGGCGCCTTCGCCGCCCAGGGCGCGTTCGGCATCTACAACGAGCCGCGCGCCTTCGGCCTAGACCTGACCCTGAAGTACTGACCCGTGTGCCACCGGAGCCCGCCATGACCCGCATCCTCGCCGCCTGGACCCTTCCGCTCGCGCTGCTGGCCGCCGGGCCCGCCTGGGCCGTCTCCAATGCGCTCGTCACGCGCCCCGCGCCTGACCGGCTGGTGGTGACCTGGACCGACGCCGACCCGGTGGATGTGGCGCTGGCCGAGAAGCCCGACGCCGGTTTCACGGCGGGCAGGCCGGTCGCATCAGCCAACCGGGCCGGACGGGTGGAGATCCCCGTCGCGCCCGATGCGCGGCCGTTCATCCTGCTGCGCGACGGCGGCGACGGCCGGGTGACGCGGGTCGCCGAGCGCGTGCTGCCCCTGGCCCAGGGCTCTAACTTCCGCGACCTGGGCGGCTATCCGGCGGCGGACGGCAAGACCGTGCGCTGGGGGATGATCTATCGCTCGGGCGCCACGCCGATGCTGACCAAGGCCGACATGGCGATGATCAGCGGCCTGGGCCTGAAGGAGATGGTCGATCTCCGGTCCAGCGAGGAGCGCACGCTGGCGCCCTCCAAGATCGAGGGCGTGCCCTATACGGCGGTCGGCTATTCGATGATGCGGATGATGGGGGATCGCACCGCGCCGATCAGCGGCGATGAGCAGATGCACGCGGTCTATCGCCAGATGCCGACCCTGCTGGCGCCGCAGCTGCGCCTGGTGTTCGGTGAACTGCTCGAAGGCGGCGGGGCGGTGGCCTACAACTGCTCGGCCGGCCAGGACCGCACCGGCTTCACCTCGGCCCTGGTGCTGAGCGCGCTGGGCGTGCCGCGCGCCACCATCGTCGAGGACTATCACCTGTCGACAACCTACCGGCGACCGGAGTTCGAGATGCCGATCTTCGACGCCGCAGCCCAGGCGGCCAATCCGGTGGCGAAGATGTTCGCGGGCTATCAGGCGGACCCCAAGTGGAAGACGCCGCAGCCGCTGCGCGACGGCCAGGGCCGGAGCCTGCTCGACTTCGCCCTGGCTGAAGTGGAGACCCGCTACGGCTCGATCGAGGCCTATCTCGACAAGGAACTGGGCGTCGACGCGGCGGATATCGCCAAGCTGCGGGCGATGTATCTGGAGTAGGGGGCGAACTTTACGCTCAGACTACGCCCCGCGGCGCCGAAGCGTCGAACGGCGCCACGTCGATCAGGTCGGCCCGCGCGCGGGCCTGAGCGATATCGAAGCTGTTCTGCATGCGCATCAGGGTGTCCATCGACACGCCGAACGCCTTCTCGATCCGCACGGCCATCTCCGGCGAGAGGTGAGCGCGCTCGTTTAGCAAGGTCGACAAGGTCGCCCGGGTCACGCCCAGCACCTCGGCCGCGCGGGTGACGGTGAGACCGAGCGGGTCGATGATTTCATGCCGCACGAACCCGCCAGGGTGGGCGGGGCGCTTCAGGCGGATTCCCGGGCTGACGGTCACGGCTGCCTCCTAGTGATAGTCTTCATAGTCGAGGTCGATGATCTCGATCTCGTCCCGGTCGATCCGGAATGTGAGCCGCCAGTTCTTGGTGACGAACAGGCTCCAGACACCCTTGCGATCCCCGGTCAGCTGATGGGCCTTCCAGCTTGGGATCGTGCGAAGTTCATCCTCGCGCTCCATATCCTGGAGGAACGACACCATCCGCCGGACCTTTGCGACGACGGCGGGCTGCAGGCCGCTGGCGTCGTCGTCCGCGATGAACCGACGCAACCCTTTGTGAATGACGTTTCGGATGATCACGAGGTCAGGTAGGTTCGAAAGTGTTCGGTGTCAAGTTACGCTATACGATCTCCCGCATGTTTAATCTGGACGACCTTGGAAAGTGCGGGATCACGTCTCGGCTCGAGCCAGGACCTCATCGATGAACGGGCGTTTTCGTGACAGGTACTCTGCAATGCCACCGGTTTCGGTGGCGGCGAGTCTCAGCTTGAGCGCGGCATAGGCGTCTCGATCCGCGGGGTGCGTGCGCAGGTGATCCCGGAAGGCGAGCATCCTGTGGATGCTCACGTGGCCGGCTACGCAGATGTGGAGCTTGTGCGTTCGTACACCTTCGATGTCGCGCTTGAAGAAGCGGTGGCCCTCGGAGAGATCTTTCCCGCGCCGGTACCCGAGGCTGGCCAACTCTTGGACA
>NZ_JBILUK010000115.1:0-9756 GCF_044371015.1 Phenylobacterium sp. | reverse complement strand
GCCTCCAACGTCGACGCGGTGGCCGAGATCACCGCCCTGATCGTCGCCCAGCGCGCCTACGAGATGAACTCCAAGGTCATCTCCACCGCCGACAACATGCTGGGCACCGCCAACCAGACCAAGGCCTAGAGCCATGCGCACCGCCGCCCTCGCCTTGATCCTCGTCGCGCTCGCCGGGCCCTCGTTCGCCGCCCAGCCGGTCACGCTCCGAGCCCAGCCCATGGACGCGGACGGCGTGGTCACGCTTGGCGAGATCTTCGAGGGCGCTGGGCCCGCCGCCGGTCGCGCGATCGCCACCCGCAACGGCCCCATGCTTCTGCTCTCCGCGCAGGTCGTCCGCGCCGCCGCCGCACGCGCCGGCCTCGACTGGCCCAACGCCGAGGGCCTGCGGCAGATCGCCGTGCGCGGCGCCTCCGGGGCGACCGCCGCCGCGCCGCGCGCCAATGTCGAAGCCCTCACCTGGGCGCGCAGCCTCTCGGCCGGTGAGATCGTCCAGCCGCAGGATCTGGTCTGGGCCCCGGTCGCCGCCACGCCGGCCGATGCGCCGGGCGAGCCCGAGGCCGTCATCGGCAAGGCCGCGCGGCGTCCCTTGCGCGCCGGCGCCGCCGTCACCGGCCGAGATGTCTCCGCGCCGGTGGTGATTCGCGCCGGCGATGTGATCACCCTCAGCTACGACAATGGCGGCGTCTCGCTCTCGCTGCAGGCCAAGGCCCTGGCCGCCGGCGCTGTGGGCGAGACCATCTCCGTCCAGAACGTCACTTCGAAAAAGACCGTCCAGGCCGTGGTCTCCGGACCCGGCCAGGCCCTCGTCGGCCCCGCCGCCGAGGCGCTCAGACTCACCGCCCCCACCCGTATCGCGCTCCGCTGAAGGACACCCCCATGTCGCTCCGCATCCTCGCCCTCACAGCCCTGCTGCCGCTGGCCGCCTGCTCCACCGTCAAGGAAGCGGTGCGCGGGCCCGAGCTTGCCCCAGTCGGCTATCCTGCGGCGCTTGTGCCCCGCGAACAGGCGGTGATGGCGCTCCCCTCCGCACGCGACCCCGCCCCGCAGCCAGCCAGCGCCAACTCCTTGTGGCGGGTCGGCGCCCGAGCGTTCTTCAACGATCAGCGCGCCGGCCGCGTGGGCGACATCCTGACGGTGCAGATCGACATCGACGACTCGGCCAAGACCACCAACGCCACAACCAGCTCGCGCACCTCGGGGATGAGCGCCGGCGTCCCGGCCCTGCTCGGACTTGAGACCAGCCTGGGCAAGATCCTGCCCGGCGCCTTCGACCCGGCCAACGCCATCGAGACCAACTCGTCGACCTCCAACGCCGGATCGGGCCAGGTCAACCGCTCGGAGAAGATCAGTCTGACCATCGCCGCCGTGGTCACTGGCGTACTGCCCAATGGCAACATGCTGATCCAGGGCACCCAGGAGGTGCGAACCAACACCGACCTTCGTCAGCTGACGGTGGCGGGCATCGTGCGTCCCGAGGATATCTCGTCGGCCAACACCATCCGCCATACCCAGATCGCCGAAGCCCGCATCAGCTACGGCGGCCGCGGCGACCTGAGCCGCGTCCAGAAGACACCGGCGGGACAGTCGCTGCTGGAGCGGTTCTCGCCGTTCTGAGAGGCGACGACCTGACGGCGCCCGGCCTTCAGGCGTAGATCGCCACCACCTGCCGCCCGACCGCCAGCCGCCGCCCGCCAGCATCCCACAGACTCATGGCCTGCAGCGAATAGCCTTCGCCCGCCTGCTCGCTGACGGACCGCAGCAGCCGCCAGTCTCCGGCCGGGATGGGATGGAACAGGTCCAGGCTCCAGGTCGCGGTGCTGATCGGCGCGGGTTGCGGAAACGCCACGAAGGCGGCGGGCGGCAGCACGTCGGCGAGCGCGATCAGCGCCAGGACCGGGTCATCCCCCGCATCGGCCGCATGCCGCACCCAGACGGTGGCGTCCGGCGCTGCGCCGGGCGTCAGGGGACGGGCCCCGGCCGCGAGCCGGGCGTCGAAATTGCCCGCAAACCCCGGTGCAAAGCCGCCGGGCGGAAAGTATAGCTCGCATTCTTCGGGCGGTGGAACCGCGGGGCCCGATGCGGTGTCATGCGCAACCGCGCTCTCCCGCGCCGCGCCATAGGTCAGGATCGCCCGGGCGGCCGGTCCGGCCTCGCCGCTCGCCTCGACACCGACGACCGTCGCGGAGCGCCCCTGTCGCAGAATCCGGCTCTCGAACCGCAAGCGGCCCGCCGCAGGTCCAACGAGCGCGAACTGCGCCGATCTCAGGAGCGGCAAGTCCGCGTGCGTGCGCCCCGCCCCCGCTACGGCCAGCGCAGCCGTCAACCCGCCATATGCCGTGCGCCCCTGGCGCCAGCCCTCCGGGGCATCGATCTCAAAGCCCTCGCCCACGGCTTCCAGCCCGGCGATCACCTCTCGAAAGGTCGGCATGCTCTAGGCGCGCCGCCCGGTGGCGAGCGCGTTATCCACGCCCAGCGCCCGCAGCGCCGATCGCGCGATGCCCTCAGCGTCGAGCCCGGCCTGGGCGTACATCGCCTCGGGCTTGTCCTGGTCCTGAAAGATATCCGGCAGGGTCAGGGTGCGCACCTTCAGGCCCCGATCCAGCGCGCCATGTTCCGCGAGCGCATGCAGCACGAACGCGCCGAACCCGCCGGCCGCGCCCTCCTCCACCGTGATCAGCGCCTCGTGATCGCGCGCCAGTCGCAGGATCAGATCCACGTCCAAAGGCTTGGCGAACCGGGCGTCGGCGACCGTCGCCGAAAGCCCGCGCGCCGCCAGCAGGTCAGCCGCCTTCAGCGCTTCACCTAGCCTTGTTCCGAACGACAGGATCGCCACAGCTGTCCCTTCGCGAACGATCCGGCCGCGTCCGATCTCCAGCGGCTCCGCAAGATCCGGGATCGCCACGCCGACCCCTTCGCCGCGCGGATAGCGGAAGGCGCTGGGTCGATCGTCAATGGCCAGCGCCGTGGCCACCGCATAGGCCAGTTCCGCCTCGTCCGCCGGGCCCATCAGCACCATGCCGGGAAGCTGGCCCAGATAGCCCACGTCGAATGAGCCCGCATGCGTGGGCCCGTCCGCGCCCACCAGTCCCGCCCGGTCGATGGCGAAACGCACCGGCAGACCCTGGATCGCCACATCGTGGACCACCTGGTCGTAGCCGCGCTGCAGGAAGGTCGAATAGATCGCGCAGACCGGCTTCATGCCGTCGGCCGCCAGGCCCGCGGCGAAGGTCACGGCGTGCTGCTCGGCGATGCCAACGTCGAAAGTGCGCTCCGGGAACCGCTGGCCGAACAGGTCCAGCCCGGTGCCCGACGGCATGGCCGCCGTGATCGCCACGATCTTCGGGTCCCGCTCGGCGTGCTTGATGAGCTCCTGGGCGAACACCTTGGTGTACTGCGGCGCGGCGGCCTGCCCCTTGGCCTGTTGGCCGGTGATCACGTCGAACTTGACCACGCCGTGGTACTTGTCGGCCGCGTTCTCGGCCGGGGCGTAGCCCTTGCCCTTCTGCGTCACCACGTGGACCAAGACCGGCTTGTCGTCGATCTTCCGTGCGTTCTGAAGCACATGGACCAGCGCATCCATGTCGTGCCCGTCGATCGGCCCGATATAATAGAAGCCCAGTTCCTCGAAGAAGGTGCCGCCTGTCACCATGCCCCGGGCGTATTCCTCGGCCTTGCGCGCCGCTTCGCGCATCGGGCGCGGCAGCGCATTGGCCACCGAGCGGCCGAAATTTCGGATCGACTGATAGCCGCCGCCCGACACCAGCCGGGCCATATAGGCGCTCATGCCGCCCACGGGCGGGGCAATCGACATGTCGTTGTCGTTGAGGATGACGGTGAGCTGGCCCGTGGTTTCACAGGCCTTGTTCATGGCCTCGTAGGCCATGCCGGCGCTCATCGAGCCGTCGCCAATGACCGCGACGACCTTGTTGTCCTGCCCCTTGGCGTCGCGGGCGGCGGCGAAGCCCAGCGCCGCCGAGATCGAGGTCGCCGCATGCGCCGCGCCGAACGGGTCGTAGGGGCTCTCCGCGCGCTTGGTGAAACCCGAAAGGCCGCCGCCCTGGCGCAGGGTGCGAATCCGGTCCCGCCGGCCGGTCAGAATCTTGTGTGGATAGGCCTGGTGGCCCACGTCCCAGATCAGGATGTCGCTTGGCGTGTCGTAAACATGGTGCAGCGCGACGGTCAGCTCGACCACGCCAAGGCCCGCGCCAAGGTGGCCGCCGGTCACAGAGACCGCGTCGATGGTCTCGGCCCGCAGTTCGTCGGCCAGCTGGCGGAGCTGCGGAATCGAAAGACCGCGCGTGTCAGCAGGCCCGTTGATGGTGTCGAGAAGCGGTGTTTCTGGGGGCAAAGGGAAGTGTCCCGGCGGGGTTAGTGGCGGCGATCTAGCACGAAATCCACGCTCGCCCGCAGGATTTCAGCCCGCGATCCGAAGGGATCCAGATGCGTTTTCGTCTGGCTTCTGAGCAGAGAGAGCCGCTCCCGCGCGGCTTCCGCGCCCAGCAACGTGACGAAGGTGGTCTTGCCCTGGTCCGCGTCCTTGCCGGCCGCCTTGCCCAGAACCGCCGCATCGCCCTCGGCGTCCAGCAGGTCATCGACGATCTGATAGGCCAGCCCCAGATCGTGGGCGAACATCATCAGGGCGTGGCGCTCGGCCTCCTGGGCGTGGGCCATGACCAGAGGCAGCTCGAAAGCGCAGGCGATCAGCGCCCCGGTCTTCAACCGCTGCATCCGCGCCACGCCGCCCAGATCCTCGCGGACGCCCAGCATATCGATCAACTGGCCGCCGACCATGCCTCGCGCGCCGCAGGCCAGGGCCAGTCGATAGGCCAGTTCCGCCCGAACGCCGCCGTCCGGATGGGTGTCGTGATGCGCCACGATCTCGAAGGCGGCCGCCTGCAAGGCGTCGCCCGCCAATACCGCGGTCATCTCGTCATAGGCGATATGCACGGTCGGTCGGCCCCGCCGCATGTCGTCGTCATCCATGCAGGGCAGGTCGTCATGGATCAGGCTGTAGGCGTGAATGCATTCCAGCGCGCAGGCGGCCCGAAGCACCGGCCGGTCGTCGAGATCGAACATCCGACCCGTCTCCAGCGCGAACCAGGTCCGCAGCCGCTTGCCGGGCCCCAGCGCCGCATAGCGCATCGCTTCAGTCAGCCGGTTCTCGGGACCGTCCGCACGCGGCAAAAGCTCATCCAGCGCGACCGTCACCAGGTCCGCCGCCTCGGCCACACGCTGGGCCAGATCCATCAGCCAAACTCGGCCGGTTCGACGCCCGTGGCCTGCCCGCCAGCGCCCACCACGATCTTTTCGACGCGCAGCCGCGCCTGTTCCAGCCGCGCCTCGCAATGCGCCTTCAGCGCCGCGCCTCGCTCATAGAACCGGATCGAGTCCTCCAGCGGCGCTTGGCCGCTCTCCAGCCGCGCCACGATCTGCTCCAGCTCGGCCAGAGCGGCTTCGAAACTCAGGGTGGCGATGTCGGCGGGTTCAGACATGAGGGGGTTCTAGACCCAGCGCTCTACCCCGCCAAGGCCGCCTTGATCGCCGCCAGCCCTTCCGCCGCGCGACCGCCGTCCGGAGCGCCGCCCTGGGCGAAGTCAGGACGGCCGCCGGCGCCCTGGCCGCCCATGGCCACCACCCCGGCGCGCGCCAGATCAGCGGCGTTGAACCGGCTCTGCGCCGCGCCCGTCACCGCCACAGTGCAGGCGGCCTTGCCATCGGACGTGCCGACCAGCGCGATCACACCGTCAGGCAACTGCTTCTTGAACTCCTCAGCGATGGGTCGCAGGTCCTTGCCGCCCACGCCTTCCATCACCCGTGCGATCAGCATCACGCCGCCGACGTCCTCGGGGCCCGACGCCGTTGCGCCGCCGCCGCCCATGGCCAGCTGGCGCTTGGCCTCCGACAGTTCCTTGTCCAGCCGCTTGGCCTGGACCTGCAGCGCCTCGACGCGGGTCGCCACCTCGCCGACCGGCACGCGGAACTGATCCGCCAGCGCGCGCGCCACCCCCGCCTGGCCCAGCAGGAATCGCCTGGCCGCCTCGCCGGTCAGCGCCTCGATCCGCCGCACGCCGGCGGCCACGCCCTGCTCGGCGGTGATCGCGAAGACGCCGATATCGCCGGTGCGCGCCACATGCGTGCCGCCGCAAAGCTCGATTGAATAGGCGGCTCCCTCCCCTTTGCCGCCGCCCAGCGCCTGGCCGAGCGTCAGCACCCGCACGCTCTCGCCATACTTCTCGCCGAACAGCGCCACGGCCCCCGCCTCGATGGCCGCCTGGGGCGCCATGATCTTTGTGTCCGCCGCCCGGTTCTGACGCACAATGGCGTTCACTTCCGCTTCGATCCGGTCCAGCTCCTGGGGCGTCACCGGCCCGCCGTGGCCGAAGTCAAAACGCATGCGCTCGCCGTCGACCATCTGGCCCTTCTGGGTCACGTGGGGGCCGAGCACATTGTGCAGCGCCGCATGCAGCAGATGGGCGGCCGAGTGGTTGGCGCGCGTAGCCGTCCGCCGTTCGGCGTCGACGCTGAGCGTCACCTGCGCGCCGCCGGAGAGCGCCCCTTCGAGGATCTCCAGATCGTGGACATGCAGGTCGCCGGCCTGCTTCTGGACGTCCAGGACCCGGGCTCGCCCGAGCGTTCCATTGCCCATCGCCCAGCTGATCTCGCCCTGGTCACCCGCCTGGCCGCCGCTCTCCGCGTAGAAAGGCGTGCGGTCAAACAGGGCCAGCACCCGTGCGCCGGTCGCCGCGCCGTCGATCTCGGCGCCGTCCTCGACAAGCGCCAGCAGCTCGCCGGTCGCCTCCGTCTCGTCATAGCCCACAAACACGGTCGGTCCGAGGCGGTCGCGGATCGCGAGCCACTCGGCCGCGCCCGCCTGCTGGCCCGAGCCGGTCCAGGCCTCTCGCGCCATCTCCCGCTGCCGGGCCATCGCCGCATCATACTCTTCCAGGTTCACAGTCAGTCCCTTGGCCCGGACAGCGTCCTGGGTCAGGTCCAGTGGGAACCCATAGGTGTCGTAGAGCTTGAAGGCGGTCTCGCCCGACAGCACGTCGCCGTCGCCAAGGCCCGCGGTGGCCTCGTCGAGCAGCGCCAGGCCGCGGCCCAGGGTGCGGCGGAACCGCTCTTCTTCCTGGCGCAGGGTCTCGACGATCGCCGGCTCGGCCCGCTTCAGCTCCGGATAGGCCTCGCCCATCTCGGCCACCAGGGTCGGCGCGAGCCGGTGCATCAAGGGCTCTTCGGCGCCCAGCAGATGCGCGTG
Organism: Phenylobacterium sp.; assembly: GCF_044371015.1. Taxonomy (GTDB): domain Bacteria; phylum Pseudomonadota; class Alphaproteobacteria; order Caulobacterales; family Caulobacteraceae; genus Phenylobacterium. The sequence continues at coordinate 2,498 of NZ_JBILUK010000115.1, read as the reverse complement.
TCGCATGGCGCGGCGCATGATCCGCCGCAGCACATAGCCGCGTCCCTCGTTCGAAGGCGTCACGCCATCGGCGATCAGGAAGCTGGTCGAGCGCAGATGGTCGGCGATCACCCGGTGTGAAGGGCCGTTGGAGGCGCCGCCCGTCCCTCCAACCAGTTCACGGCTGGCGGCGATGATCGTGCGGAACAGGTCCACGTCATAGTTGTCATGCACGCCCTGCAGGACGGCGGCGATCCGCTCCAGCCCCATGCCGGTATCGATCGAAGGCTTGGGCAGCGCCGTGCGCGAACCGTCGGCGAACTGCTCGAACTGCATGAAGACCAGGTTCCAGATCTCCACGAACCGGTCGCCGTCCTCATCCGGGCTGCCGGGCGGGCCGCCGGCGATATGCGCGCCGTGATCGTAGAAGATCTCCGAACAGGGGCCGCAGGGGCCCGTGTCGCCCATCGACCAGAAGTTGTCGGCCGTCGCGATGTTGATGATCCGCTCATCCGGCAGGCCGGCAATCTTCTTCCAGAGCGCCCGCGCCTCCTCGTCGGTGTGGTAGACGGTCACCGTCAGCCGGTCTGGCGCGAGGGCGAAGTCCTTAGTCAGCAGCTCCCAGGCGTGGACGATCGCGCGTTCCTTGAAGTAGTCGCCGAACGAGAAATTGCCGAGCATCTCGAAGAAGGTGTGGTGGCGCGCCGTGTAGCCCACGTTGTCGAGGTCGTTGTGCTTGCCGCCGGCCCGCACCGACTTCTGCGACGACGCCGCCCGCGGCCAGGGTGAGGTCTCCGCACCGGTGAAATAGGTCTTGAACGGCACCATGCCGGCGTTGACGAACAGCAGCGTCGGATCGTTCTGCGGCACCAGCGGGGCCGAGGCGACCACGGCGTGGTCGTTCTTCCGGAAATACTCCAGGAACTGCGTCCGGATCTCGTTCAGGCTGGGCATCGTTCGGGGTCTCGAAAGGCGCGAAAGTCCACCCCGATCTGGGGTCGCGACCCTTTACGCGAAAACCAACCGCACGGGAAAGCCGCGCTTGCCCTCACCACCCGTGACGCACGCGCCGCCGTCTTGAACCGCGGAAGACGCTGAGATCGCGGAAGGACCGGTCGCAGTGATGTTCTGCGTCATTCCGCGCTTTCTGCGGTTCAACAGATGGCCCCTCAGGCCAACGACTCGCCGGACTTGAGGACGCCCTAAAGCGAGCCGTCCTCTTCGTCCGCTGCGCCGTCCACCGGTCCGACCAGCAGTTGCTCCTCCACCACGTCCTTGGCGCCGCGAACCTGCTTTTCGATCTGCTCGGCGATGTCGGGGTTTTGCTTCAGGAACTCGCGCACATTGTCCCGGCCCTGGCCGATCCGTTGACTGTTCCACGAAAACCACGAGCCCGATTTCTCGACCACGCCGGCCTTCACGCCCAGGTCAATGATCTCACCAAGCTTGGAGATCCCCTCCCCGTACATGATGTCGAACTCCACCTCACGGAACGGCGGGGCGACCTTGTTCTTCACCACCTTGACCCGGACATTGTTGCCGACGATCTCGTCGCGCAGCTTCACCGAGCCAGTCCGGCGGATATCGAGCCGCACCGAGGCGTAGAACTTCAGCGCATTGCCACCGGTTGTAGTCTCCGGACTGCCGTACATCACACCGATCTTCATGCGGATCTGGTTGATGAAGATCACCAGCGTCTTGGCCTTGGAGATCGACGCCGTCAGCTTGCGCAGCGCCTGGCTCATCAGCCGCGCCTGCAGGCCCGGCAGGCTGTCGCCCATCTCGCCTTCGATCTCGGCGCGCGGGGTCAGGGCCGCCACCGAGTCGATCACGATCACGTCCACGGCGTTGGAGCGCACCAGGGTGTCGGTGATCTCCAGCGCCTGTTCCCCGGTATCGGGCTGCGCAACCAGCAGGTCGTCGAGATTGACCCCCAGCTTGAAGGCGTAGCCCGGGTCCAGCGCATGTTCGGCGTCGACGAAGGCGGCGGTTCCGCCGGCCTTCTGCACCTCGGCCACCACGTGCAGCGCCAGCGTCGTCTTGCCCGAGCTTTCCGGCCCGTAGATCTCTACGATCCGCCCCTTGGGCAAGCCGCCGATGCCCAGCGCCAGGTCGAGACCCAGCGAGCCGGTGGAGTAGGACTCCATCTCCACCTTGCCCTTATCGCCCAGCTTCATCACCGAGCCCTTGCCGAAGGCCCGATCAATCTGAGCCAGCGCCGCTTCGAGCGCGCGCTGCTTATCGCCGTCTTCTTTTCCCACGAGCCTCAACGCTGACTGAGCCATCCAAGCCTCCGTATCCCACGATTCCGCCCACGGCGGCTTCGGGACTCTTGCGTATCGCCTTTGTTCCTTGTTCGCAAGACGTTCCCGGAACATTTTGGCGTGGGGTATAGCGAAGTGGGACGGCTCATAGGATTTGTCGCTGGCGGCCCATTCAGAATGTCGCTCGGCGGCAGCCAAGTGTCTGAATTCGGACCGCTTCGCTGCTCGTTGAGAAACTCCGGTATCGTGAACAGG
>NZ_JBILUK010000342.1:0-2626 GCF_044371015.1 Phenylobacterium sp. | reverse complement strand
GGGAACTGCCGTGACCGCCCAACCGGCTGAACAGCCAAGGCGTCGCAGCGTCTGGCTGGCGTTCGTGCTCAACACGCTGCTGCCGCCGACGGGCTACGCCTATGTGGGCGCCTGGCGCTGGGTGCTCGCGGCCGTGGTCGGGATCAGCCTTGGCCCGCTGGCGGTGATGGCCTGGACCGTGACGTGGCCGCCCGGGATCTTTGTGCTGGATCGGCAGTCCCTGGCGGTGCTGGGGCTGATCCTGGCCCCGGCCCTGGGGTTCCACGCGGCCTGGATCGCCCGCCGCGCGCCCGGCCCGACCGGAGCCTCTCGGGCGCTGCTCTATCTGACGCCCTGGATGGGACTGGCGGTGCTGAGCATGGTGCTGCGCGCCTATGGGCCGTTCGCAACCCACGCCCTCGAGGGCGAGGCGATGGCGCCGGGACTGCGGGCCGGTGATGTGGTCCTGGCCGACCAGCCGCGCGCGGCCTGCGGGGAGACGGCCGTGCAACAGGGCGATGTGGTCCTCTATCGTCGCGGCGCGGACCTTTACCCGGCCCGGGCGATCGCGGGCCCAGGGCAGACCCTCTGGATGACCGACGGCGGGCCCGTCGTGGATGGGCGGGCCATTGACCGCCGACTTCTCGGGTCAGAGCCCGCGGCCGGTCTGACGGTGCGCGCGGCGCTGCTTCAGGAGGCGCTGCCCGGCGGCCGGAGCTGGCGGGTCCACGACCTGGAAACCGGCGGCGGGCTCGACGCCATCGCGCCGGTCACGGTTCCCGCCGGGACGTGGTATCTGTTGGGCGACAACCGCGACAATGCGGTGGACTCCCGCACCCACGGCCCGGTGCGCACCCAGGACATCTGCGCCGTGGCCGTCAAGATTCTCTCCGCCAAGGACCCCGCCCGTGTCGGCCTCCAGCCCTGATCTCGACGTCGGCGTCGACGTCGTCACCTTCGGCTGCCGGCTCAACGCCTATGAGAGTGAGCAGGTGCGGGCGCGGGCGGCGGAAGACGGCCTTTCCGACGCCGTGATCTTCAACACCTGCGCGGTGACCGCGGAAGCGGTGCGTCAGGCCCGCCAGGCGATCCGCAAGGCGCGTCGGGAACGGCCGGGGGCGCGGCTGATCGTCACCGGTTGCGCGGCTCAGATCGATCCGGGCGCCTTCGCCGCCATGCCCGAGGTGGATCTGGTGCTGGGCAATGTCGAGAAGACCGCGCCCGGCGCCTATTCACCGAGCGCGGAGCCCGCCCGCGTGCGGGTGAACGACATCATGAGCGTGCGCGAGACGGCCGGCCATCTGGTCGACGGCCTGAAGGACCGCGCGCGGGCCTATGTCGAGGTGCAGAACGGCTGCGATCATCGCTGCACCTTCTGCATCATCCCGTTCGGGCGCGGCAATTCGCGCTCGGCTCCGGCCGGCGAGGTGGTCGCCCAGATCGGCCGACTGGCGGCCGAAGGCTATCGCGAGGTGGTGCTGACCGGCGTCGACGTGACCAGCTGGGGCGCGGATCTTCCGGGACAGCCGACGCTCGGCCAGCTGGTGGCGCGGATCCTGAAGCTGGTTCCTGAGCTGCCGCGGCTTCGTCTGTCGTCCATCGACGCGGCCGAGATCGACGCGGACCTGCTGCGCTGTTTCGCCGAGGAGCCGCGGCTCGCGCCCTATCTGCACCTGTCGTTGCAGGCCGGCGACGACATGATCCTCAAGCGCATGAAGCGACGCCACAGCCGCGCCGATGCGCTGAACCTGATCGCGCAGGTGCGGGCGGTGCGCCCGGAGACCGCCTTCGGCGCCGACCTGATCGCGGGGTTTCCGACCGAGACCGAGGCGATGTTCGAGCAGACCCTGGCGCTGGTGGACGAGGCCGGGCTCTCGTTCCTGCACGTCTTTCCCTACAGCCCGCGCCCGGGAACGCCGGCGGCGCGCATGCCGCCTGTGGCGCGACCCGTCGTGAAGGCGCGTGCGGCGCGGCTAAGGGCGGCGGGCGAGGCGGCGCTCGCCCGGCACCTGGACGCCCAGGTCGGTCGCACGGTCGACGCCCTCGTGGAGCGGGCGGGACTGGCGCGGGCGGATGACTTCACCGAGATCGCCTTCGAGGGTTCCGCCCCGATCGGTGAGATCGCGCCAATGCACATCACCGGCCACGACGGCCGCCGGGCCTACGCCGCCTTGCGCGGCGCCGGCCCCACATAGATCGAGGCCGGGCGGATCAGGCGTCCGCCCGCGATCTGCTCCCGCGCATGGGCCAGCCAGCCGGCCACCCGGCCCATGGCGAACACGCAGGTGAACGCCGAAGGCGGGAAGTCCAGGGCCTCCAGCAGAAGCGCGGTGTAGAATTCCACATTGGTCTGCAGCGACCGATCGGGCTTGCGTTCGCGCAGGATGGCCAGGGCCGCCGCTTCCACGGCTTCGGCGAACTCCAGCCGCCCCTGGCGGGCGTCTAGCCATCGGACAGCCGCCTTGAGCGCGTCGGCGCGGGGATCGCGCACGCGGTAGATCCGGTGGCCGAAGCCCATCAGCCGGTCGCCGCGATCCAGCGCCGTTTCGATCCAGGCGCGGGCGTTATCCGGCGCGCCGATCTCGTCCAGCATCTCGATGATCGGCCCGGGCGCGCCGCCATGCAGCGGCCCTTTCAACGCGCTGAT
>NZ_JBILUK010000114.1:0-9809 GCF_044371015.1 Phenylobacterium sp. | reverse complement strand
GCCATGCCAGGTTCCGCTGCGTAGTGGCGGGATGAACCAGCTCGTGCGGTCGCCCGCCGGCGGCTCGGACCAGCGCGTTTGGCGGCGAGGAGGCAGGCGCGAGCGGGCCATCCTCGCGACGGCCTCAGCCGAACAGGTCCGCCGGCGCGGGCGGTTCAGCGCCGGGGGGGCTCGGTCGGCTCAGCAGGAAGAGCGCTGTCTCCGCCCGCCAGTTCTCGATCGGCGCGCGCGGGTCGATCTGACGCGCGGCGCGGCCCTCGGCCAGGGAGGCGCAGGCGTCGATGCGCAGCCCCAGCTCGTCGCAGAGGACCACAAAGTCGCGCAGGGTGCAGAGGTGGATGTTCGGCGTCGACCACCAGGGTTCGGGCAGGGCGCCGGTCTCGGGCATGCGGCCCCGGCTCAGGAGCGCCCAGCGGACCTTCCAGTGGCCGAAGTTCGGCACCGAAACCACGGCCTGATCGGCGATGCGGAGTAACTCGGAGAGCACATGCCGGGGCTCGCGCATCTGCTGCAGGGTCTTGGACAGGACCGCATAGTCGAAGGCGCGGGTCGGGAAGTGATCGAGATCGCTGTCGCCGTCGCCCTGCACCACCGCCAGGCCGCGCGCCAGGCCGGCCGCGACGCCCTCGGGGCTGATTTCCAGGCCCTGGCCGTCGACGCCCTTCTCGCGGGTGAGGAGATCCAGCAGTTCGCCTTCGCCGCAGCCCACGTCGAGCACCCGGGCGCCCGGCCGCACCAGCCGGAGGATCTCGGCGAAGTCCTCGCGCATGGCGCTCACTTGAGGCCCCCGGTCACTTGAGTCCCCTGGCGCTGGCCTGGGCTTCAAGGAACCCACGCAGGGTCTGATCGAGCTGCGGCTCGTCCAGCAGGAAGGCGTCGTGGCCCTTGTCGCTGACGATCTCGGCGAAGCTGGCCCGGCAGCCGGCGGCGTTCAATGCCCGAACCACATCGCGGCTCTCGGCGGTCGGGTAAAGCCAGTCGGAGGAGAAGGAGAGCACGCAGAACTTGACCGCGCGGGCCTTGCGGAACGCCTCCGTGAGCGAACCGCCGTGGTTCGCCGCCAGGTCGAAATAGTCCATGGCCCGGGTGATGTAGAGATAGGAGTTGGCGTCAAACCGATCGACGAAGCTGGCGCCCTGGTGGCGCAGATAGCTCTCCACCTGGAAGTCGGCGTCGAACCCCCAGGACAGGCCGTCGCGCTGCAGTTCGCGGCCGAACTTCCGCTGCAGGGCGGCTTCCGAAAGATAGGTGATGTGGGCGGCCATGCGCGCGACGGCCAACCCTTTCTCCGGCCGTACGCTCTCGGCCAGATAGGCGCCTCCGCGCCAGTTGGGATCGGCCATGATCGCCTGACGGCCCACCTCGTGGAACGCGATGTTCTGGGCTGAGTGTCGCGCGGCCGCCGCGATGCAGACCACGCTCTGCATGCGCTTGGGATAGTCGGCCGCCCATTGCAGCGCCTGCATGCCGCCCATCGAGCCCCCGACGACCGCGAACAGGGTCTCGATCCCCAGCGCCTCGATCAGCATGGCCTGGGCGCGAACCATGTCGCCGATGGTGATCACCGGAAATCCCAGACCATAGGGCTGGCCGGTGGCGGGATCCGTCGAGGCCGGGCCGGTGGAGCCCATGCACCCGCCGACGACGTTCGCACAGATGATGAAGTAGCGATTGGTGTCCAGCGGCAGCCCGGGGCCCACCGTGCGCGCCCACCAGCCGGGCTTGCCGGTGGTGGGATGGGCCGAGGCTACATGCTGATCCAGCGTGAGCGCATGGCAGATCAGCACGGCGTTGCTGCGCGACTCGTTCAGACGGCCATAGGTCTTGTAGGCCACCTCCAGCGGCGCGAGCGTCGCGCCGGAATCCAGCCGCAGCGGCTGGTTGGCCGGGAACCGCCAGGCTCCGCCGCCGCTCTCGATCTCCGCTGCGATGGGACCCTGCGCCGTCATGGCCGCGTTGGACCGCCGCGAACCTCAAGTGTCAATGGCTTGCCGTGGGCCGCCTGTCGGCTATGGAAGGGGGGCGTTAGGGAGCGTCCATGGATCGCCTGATCCTCCTGCGGCACGGCAAGGCCGAGCCCGATTCCGTGAGCGGCGACGACTTCGACCGGCGGCTGGCGCCGCGCGGGGTGCGCGAATCCGCCGATATGGGCGCCCGACTGTGCGACATGGGATTCGCGCCCGACGTGGCTCTGGTCTCCACCGCGGCCCGGGCGCGGGGCACCTGGGAGGCGGCTTCAGTCGCCTTTCCGAACACCCGGCCCAGTTTCGAAGCTCATCTTTATCACGCCGATTCCGCGACGATCCGGGACGCCGCCCGCGGCGCGCTCGCCAGTTGCGCCACGGTGATGATCGTCGGTCACAATCCGGGCCTGCAGGAGCTCACCGTCCAGCTGCTCCGCGAGGGTTCGGCGCCGGCGGGGCTGATCGCCAAGGCCCAGCGCGACTTCCCGACCGCCTGCGCTGCGGTGTTCCTGTTCGACGATAACGGCCGCCCGCAGTTCGACGGTCTGTTCATCCCGGAGCGTTGAGGCGGGTGCGCATCTACAAGCTGATGGCCCGGGCCGACTGGGAGGCGTTTCGCGCGGTCGGAACATTCGAGGGCTCGGCCGACGATCGCCGTGACGGTTTCATTCACTTCTCGACCGAGGAACAGACTCCGGAGACGGCGCGGCGCCACTTCGCCGATGTCGCCGACCTCGTGGCGCTGGAGGTCGAGACCGACCGTCTTGGCGCGGCGTTGAAGTGGGAGCCCTCGCGCGGCGGGGCGTTGTTTCCACATCTCTACGGGGTGCTGGATGTTCGGGATGTGGTGGAGGTCGCCGATATCCCGAAGCCCTCGCTCAACACAGGCGCAAGCGGATCATGATCCATCGCCTGGCCACGCGTGCGTTCCATTCGCTGGATCCGGAGGATGCCCACACCGCGGCGCTCGCGGGGCTGAAGCTGGGCCTTGGCCCGTGGGCGCTCGTGACCGATCCGATTCTCAAGGTGGATCTGGCGCCCGGCCTGACGCTGCCGAATCCGGTGGGGCTGGCCCCGGGTTTCGACAAGAACGCCGAGGTGTTCGGCCCAATGTTGCGGGCGGGATTCGGCTTTGTGGAGTGCGGAACGGTCACGCCCAAGCCTCAGGCCGGAAATCCCCGACCGCGGCTCTTCCGACTCTCCGAAGACCGCGCCGTGATCAATCGAATGGGTTTCAACAATGACGGGCTTGAGGCCTTCGCCGGGCGGCTGGCGGGGCGGCGCTGGGGCGTGGTCGGAGCCAATTTCGGCGCCAACAAGGACTCCGACGATCGGGTCGGCGACTATGTGATCGGGCTGACCCGGCTGTGGGGTCTGGCCGACTATTTGACCGTCAATATCTCCTCGCCCAACACGCCGGGCCTGCGGGCGCTGCAGACCCGCGCCGCGCTGGATGAACTTCTGGGGCGACTTGCGGAGGCGGCGCTCGCGCTGCCTGCGGACGGCCGCCGGCCGATGTTTCTCAAGGTGGCGCCGGATCTCGAGGACGGAGAGGTTGAGCAGATCACCGCCGCGGTCGTCGCCCATGGCCTGACGGGCCTTATCGTCGCCAACACCACCGTCAGCCGCCCTTCGCTGCGGTCGCGCCACGCGGAGGAGACGGGCGGACTTTCGGGCGCGCCGCTGACGGATCTGTCGCGGGAGATGCTGACGCGCTTCCGCGCCGCCGCGCCGCCGGGACTGGTCCTGATCAGCGCCGGTGGGATCGGATCGGGCGCCGAGGCCTATGCCCGCATCCGCGCAGGCGCGTCGGCGGTGCAGCTCTATTCGGCTCTGGTCTATGAGGGGCCGGGCCTGGGCGCCGCGATCGCCCGCGACCTTGCCCGGCGCCTGCGCGCCGATGGCTTCAAAACCGTGCAGGCGGCCGTCGGCGCCGGGTGAAGCGCCGCACCCGCGTTGCCCCACGTCGCCCGGGCCGCTATGGGACGAGCGATGGCGGATGCCCGGATTCTCGCGCCCGAACGCACCCGTCGGCTGTTCTGGCCCGGCGGCCTTTCTGCGCGCCTGCTGGTTCTGACCGTGGTCTTCGCGGCCCTCGGCGGGGCGTTAGCCATTCCACCGGCGATGACGGCTTATGAGCGGCAGTGGCTGCTGGACCGGATCCGGGCCGCCGAACTGGCCTCACTGGCCGCCGAAGTGGCGCCCGACCGCGTCGTCTCCGAACAGCTGAAGACTGAACTGCTGGAAGGCGCCGGCGTGGAGATCGTGGCCATCTCGCGCAACGGTGTACGCACCCTGGTGTTCGCCGGGCCCAGGCTGGAGCAGGCGCCCTATGTGGTCGATCTCCGGCCGCAGGCGACGGGTCTGGCGTTTTTCGCGCCGTTCCAGACCCTGCTGGGCGAGGGCGGGCGGATGCGGGTGATGGCCGAGCCCCGGTTCCGGGAGGCCGACTTCATCGAATTCGTCGCGACCGACACCGAGCTGAAGCGGGCCCTGGCGGCCTATCTGTGGCGGCTCGTGGCGATCGTCGCCGGCGTGGCGGCTCTGGCTGGCCTCATCGTCTATGTGGCGCTTAACCTGTTCCTGGTCCGGCCGATGCAGCGGATCACCTTCGCCATGGAACGTTTCCGGGCCGACCCGGAGGACCCGGAAGCCCGCGTGCCGCTGTCGGGCCGCCGCGACGAGATCGGCCGGGCCGAGACCGAACTCGACCGGATGCAGGCCGACCTGCGGGTGGCGCTCAATGCGCGCGCCCGCCTGGCGGCGCTCGGCGAGGCGGTGGCCAAGATCAATCACGACCTCAAGAACATGCTGACAAGCGCCCAGCTGGCTTCGGAGCGGCTGGCGGCGTCGAACGACCCCAAGGTCAGCCAGGCCCTGCCGCGCCTGGAGCGCGCGCTCGACCGGGCGGTGAAGCTGGCGGGCGGCGTGCTGGCCTACGGCAAGACTGAGGAGGCGGCGCCCGACCCGCGCACGGTTCCGTTCCGCGAGGCGGTGAACGAAGCGGCGGCGGAGGCGCGCCTGGACGACGCCGAGGTCGAGCTGGTGATCAAGGCCGCCCCGGGCGCCCAGGTGATGGCCGATTACGACCAACTGCATCGCATCCTGGTCAACGTGCTGCGCAACGCCCGCCAGGCGCTTGAACATCAGGAAGACCGCGCCAGGACAGGCCGCGTGGAAGTGTCGCTCGAGGCGGTCGGCGGCTCCAGCCTGATCCGCATCTCCGACAACGGGCCAGGCATCCCAGAGCGCCTGCGCGAGCGGCTGTTCCAGCCCTTTGCCGGGTCGGGAAGGCCGGACTCGACCGGGCTCGGCCTGGCCATCGCCCGCGAGCTCGCCCAGGGCCATGGCGGCGATCTGGGCCTGTCGGTGACAGGACCGGAAGGCACGGTGTTCGAACTCCGCCTGCCCGGCGCGCCTCGCGCCCGCCGGCCCCGCGCGGCCTGAGTCCGCGCGCTTGCCCACAGCCTCCGGGCGGGCGATCCTGCGCTCATGATCCAAGCCACAAGTCTCGCCCAGGCCCTGCGCCCGTGCGGGCCCGTGGTGGACGCCAAGGCGGCCGCTCGGGCGCGACTCGCGATCGGTGCGGGTGACGGGATCGAGGCCGCGTGGCCGGCGTTGGAGCCCGTCTTTGCGGCGTCGCCCTATCTCGCGGGACTGGCGCGGCGGGATCCGGCTGGGCTCCTGGATCTCCTGGCGTCAGACCCGGATGCTCGGCTGAACGCCATCCTGGCGGACGCCGCCGCCGCCGCCGCGATGCTCGGCGACGCGGCCGGCCCGGTGCTGCGGCGCGCCAAGCGGGCGCTGCATCTTCTGACCGCGCTCTGTGATCTCGGCGGTGTCTGGGACCTCGAACAGGTCACCGGCGCGCTGACCCGCTTCGCTGACGCTGCGGTCGCCGCCGCCCTGACCGCCGCCGCGCGGGACGAGGTCGCGGCCGGGCGTCTGGTATGCGTCGGCGATGGCGCCGAGGGGCCGGTCCCCGGCTGGTTCTGCATCGCCATGGGCAAGCAAGGCGCCTTCGAGCTCAACTATTCCAGCGACATCGACGTCTCGGTGTTCTTTGATCCGGAGCGTCTCGCGCCTTGCCTGGCTGCGGGGGTCGAGCCTCAGGCCTTCGCGGTGCGGCTGACCCAAAGGCTGGCCGAGCTGATGCAGGCCCGGACCGCCGAGGGCTATGTGTTCCGCATCGACCTGCGGCTGCGACCCGATCCGGCCTCCACGCCGCCGGCGGTGAGCACGCCCGAGGCGCTGGAATACTACGAGAGCGTCGGTCAGAACTGGGAGCGGGCCGCCTTCATCAAGGCGCGGGCCTGCGCGGGGGACCTGCGGGCTGCGGCCGATTTCCTGGCCGAGCTCGAGCCCTTCGTCTGGCGACGCAATCTCGACTTCGCGGCCATCGCCGATATCCAGTCGATCAAGCAACAGATCCACATCCACAAGACCGATGAGCGCATGACCGCGGCGGGCGTCGACCTGAAGCTGGGTCGCGGCGGGATCCGCGAGATCGAGTTCTATGTTCAGACCCAGCAACTGATCCTGGGCGGCCGCCAGCCGGGTCTGCGCAGTCCGCGCACGCTGGATGCGCTGGCCGCCCTGACCGAGGCCGGTCATGTCTCGCCGGCCGCCCGACACGAACTCACCAAAGCCTATCGTCGCCTGCGCGATCTGGAGCATCGGGTGCAGATGCTGGCCGACGAACAGACTCATCGCCTGCCGATCGCGACCGAGGAGCGTCGACGCGTCGCCGCCCTGGCCGGCTTCGAACCGTTGCGGGCCTTCGACGCCGGTGTGACGCGCACGCTGAAGACCGTGAATGCGCGGTATGCGGAGCTGTTTGCCGAGGCCGAGCCGCTATCGTCCCGCTTCGGCAGCCTGGTGTTCACCGGCGTCGATGACGACGCCGAGACCCTGCGCACCCTGACGCGCATGGGGTTCGCGGATCCGGCCCGGGTCTCGGCGACGATCCGGGGCTGGCACCACGGACGGGTGGCGGCGACCCGCACCGCTCGGGGCCGGGAACTGTTCACCCGGCTGGCGCCGCGCCTGTTGGAGGCGGCCCACGCCACCGGCGCGCCGGAGGTGGCGTTCGGGCGGTTCGTCGATTTCTTCGGCGCGCTTTCCAGCGGCGTGCAGCTGATGTCGCTGTTCCTGGCCCAGCCCAGGCTGTTCGAGCTGGTGGTGCGGGTGCTGGCGTTCGCGCCGCGACTGGCGACGACCCTGGCGCGGCGACCTGCCGCCATAGAGGCGATGGTCGATCCGGGTTTTTTCGGGGACTTCGACATCGAGACGGAACGCGCGGCCATGGCGGCCACGGTTTCACGGACGGAGGGGTTCGAGGCGGCGATGGATGCGGTGCGCCGCCAGCATCGCGAGCAGGCCTTCCGGATCGGCGCGCAGGTGATGAGCGGCGCGGCCCGCTCCGAGGAGGCCGGCGCGGCGTTCGCGGACCTGGCCGATCTCTGCATCGGCGCCCTGGCGCCGGCGGCCCTGGCCGAGGCCGCGCGGATGGGCGGCGCCTTCCACGGCCAGGTCGCGGTGGTGGCGCTTGGCAAGTGCGGCTCCCGCGAGATGAGCGCGACGTCCGATCTCGATCTGATGACGCTCTATCGGGCCGACGACCCAGCGGTGGTGTCGGCGTTGAAAGGCTGGGACGCCTCCACCTTCTACGCCCGCTTCACCCAGCGACTGATCGCGGCGCTGTCGAGCCCGACCGCCGAAGGTCAGCTGTATGATGTGGACATGAAACTCCGGCCGTCCGGGGCCAAGGGGCCTGTCGCGGTCAGCTGGAGCGCATTCGAAAGCTACTACGGCGCCGAGGCCGAGACCTGGGAGTTCCTGGCTCTCACCCGTGCGCGGGTGGTCTGGGCGTCAGATCTGGACTTCGCCGGCGACGTCTCGGGGGCGATCGCCAGGGCTCTGCGTCGCCCGCGTGATCCGGCCGCGACCGCGGCCGATGTGGTCGAGATGCGATCGTTGATGGCCCGCGAGCGCCCGCCCGCCGGCCCGTGGGACCTGAAGCTGGCGCCCGGCGGCCTGGTCGATATCGAATTCGCCGCCCAGTATCTGCAGATCATCCACGGCGCGGCCGGCGGACCGCTGGAGTCCAACACCGCCCGCGCCCTGGCCGCTTTGGGCGACGCGGGGCTGGCTTCGGCCGATACGATCTCCGCCCTGTTGGAGGCCTGGCGCCTGCAACAGGACCTCGCCCAGCTCCTGAAGGTGGCGCTTGCCGATCCGCCGGACCCGGATCGCGAGCCGCGGGCCTTCCAGACCCTGCTGGCTGGCGTCGGCGGCGCACGCAGTCTCGCCGGCCTCAGGTCCCGGCTGGCCGCCGCGCAGGCTGCGGCGCGCAAGGCCCACGAGGCGGTGATGAGGGCGCCGACGGAACCTGGGCCGAGGCGCGTGAAAGGAACCGGGCAGGGCATTCCAACCTGATCGAGGACCTATGATCCGCACAACCTTCTTCGCCGGCCTGCTGGCGCTCTCCGCATCCGTCGCCCTGGCCCAGCCGGGCCCAGGACGCGAGCCGCCGAACCCCGACATCGACAACGACGGCAAGGTCACCCTCGCCGAGTTCAAGACGGCCCAAGGCCAGCGTCAGGACCGGATGTTCGGCCGCATCGACGCCGACGGCGACGGCAAGATCACCCAGGCCGAGGCCGACGCCATGGCCAGGCGGGCGGAAGCGGCCGGTCGCGGTCCGCCTGGGGGCGGCCCGGGAATCATGGGCCTGGACGCCAACAAGGACGGCGCCGTCACCCGCGCGGAGATGGACGCCATGACCGAACGCCGCTTCAAGATGACGGATACGAACTCAGACGGCTGGCTTTCGAAGGACGAGCTGGCCAAGTCTCGGCAGGGCAGGCGTGGCGGACCAGGCCCCGGATAGGCCCGCGCCGGCCCGCGGAAAGGTCTGGTTTGACGGATCCCGACGAGGCGCTGCTGTCGCGCGTGGCCGCAGGCGACGCGGCGGCGGTGCGCGCGCTCGTCGGGCGCAAGCTGCCCAGGTTGCTGGCGCTGGCCGGCCGGATGCTGGGCGACCCGCGCGAGGCCGAGGATGTGGCCCAGGAGGCGTTTGTCCGCATCTGGCGCCAGGCCTCGCGCTGGCAGCCGGGCGCCGCCAAGTTCGACACCTGGCTGCATCGGGTGGCGCTCAACCTCTGCTACGACCGGCTGCGTCGCCGACGCGAGACCGCCTATGCCGACCCGCCGGACCGGCCCGACGAGGGCCCGGCGCCGGACCGGGGCCTGGAAGCCCACGACGTGGGTCGCCGGGTGGTCCGCGCGATGGCCGCGCTGCCGGATCGCCAGCGCGAAGCCGTGACGCTGTGCCACTATCAAGAGCTCGGCAACATCGAGGCCGCCGCCATCATGGGCGTCAGCGTCGAGGCTCTGGAGAGCCTGCTGGCGCGAGGCCGCCGGGCGCTGCGTGCGGCGCTCGCGGATCTGAAGGAGGGCTAGAGGCATGACCCCCGAACGCTTCGATGCGCTCGCCGAAGCCTATGGCGGCGACGTCGCCCGTTGGCCTGAAGGCGAGCGAGAGGGTGCGGCGATGTTGATGGCGACGGACCCCGCCCGCACGCAAGCCGTCCTGGCGGCTGCTCAGGCGCTGGACCTGCGGCTGGATGCCTGGGGCCCTCAGCGCGTGACGCCGGACCTCGCGGACGCGGTGCTGGCCGGTGCGCCGAAGCCCAGGGCCGGATCCTGGTGGCGCGGCTGGCTGGCGCCGGTCGGGATGGGGGCCGGACTGGCGGCGGCCTGCGTGGCGGGCCTGCTGGTCGGAACCCAACTGGCTGTCGCGCCGGTCGCAACCGACCCGGACGCGGAGGCCCTCGTCACCGC
>NZ_JBILUK010000113.1:0-9837 GCF_044371015.1 Phenylobacterium sp. | reverse complement strand
AGGCGCGCGTGACCCCGCCCAGCACCCAAAGCACCACGATGATCCCGAAGACGATGCCCGGCACATCGATGCCGGACGCATGACCGGCGCGGCGCGTTTCGGCCTGCGCCGCAGCGGCCTTGGCCGCCTCGGGCGGCAGGCCGATCTGGCGGGCGATGGCGCGGGTTCCAGCCACGACGCCCGGCTCAAAGCGACCTTCGCGGAAGGCGGGCAGAATCTCGCGCTGGATGATCAGACTGGAAAGGGCGTCGGTCAGCACCGGCTCCAGGCCGTAGCCGACCTCGATCCGCACCTGTCGCTGGTTGGGGGCGACGATCAGGATGACCCCGTCGTCCTCGGCCTTGCGTCCAATCCCCCAGGCGCGGAGCAACTGATAGCCGTAGTCCTCGATCTCCAGTCCCTGCAGGTCGGGGAGCGTGGCGACCACCAGCTGGTGGCCGGTCTGGCGCTCCAGGGCCTCGAGTTCAGCCGTCAGCTCGGCTTCTGCGGCGGGCGACAGGAGCTGGGCGTCATCCACCACCCGCCCGGTGAGCGGCGGGAATTTCGGCGCAGCCAGCGCCACGGTCCCGGCTGCGAAGACCGCCAGGACCGCTGCTGTCAGTCCGAAAAGCTTCGCCGTTCGGATCACTTGGCGGCGGGTGCGGGAGCCGGTGGCGGCGAACCGGGCGCCGCGGCGGCCGGCTGGGCCGGGGCGCCGAAATCGACGCTGGGCGCGGCCTGGGAGGCGGCGGCGGCCTGGAACAGCTGCATGGGCTTGGAGGCGCCGTGCACGGTGTTGGCGAAAATGATCTGCGGGAAGGTGCGGAGCGTCGTGTTGAACACCCGGACGGCCTCATTGTAGTCGCGCCGCGCGATGGCGATGCGGTTCTCCGTGCCTTCCAGCTGGCTCTGGAGCGCCATGAAGTTCTCGTTCGACTTCAGGTCCGGATACTGCTCCTGCAGCACCCGCATGGGGGCCAGCGCCAGCGAAAGGTTGGTCTGCGCCTGGGCGTAGCGCTGGAAGGCCGCCGGATCGGTTGTGATTCCCGGGTCGGAGCGGACCTGCAGGGCGCTGGCGCGCGCCTCGGTCACTCCGATGAGGACGCTGGATTCCTGGGCGGCGAAGCCCTTAACCGTCGCCACCAGATTGGGGATCAGGTCGGCGCGGCGCTGGTACTGGTTCTGCACCTCGGCCCATTGGGCCTTGGCCTGCTCTTCCTGGGTGGGGATGGTGTTGATCCCGCAGGCGGCGAGCAGCAGGGGCGCGGCGATCAGCAAGGCCAGTCGGGCGATGCGGGATGGCAGGCGGGTCATGGTTCAGACTCCCAGGATGCGTTGGCGCGCATTGATCCAATGTGCGCACGGCGGCACAAGCGCGCAATGGCCAAGGCCCGACCCTACTACGCGCCCGGCGGCTTGAGCGCCCGGTTCTACGACGCGGTGACCGCGGCCGACGCGCGGCTGGTCGGCGACGAGGAGATCTACGCCGCGCTGGCGCCCCCCGGGGGATCGATTCTGGAGCTGGGCGCCGGCAGCGGGCGGCTGACGGCTGGGCTGGCCTCACGGGGGTTTCACGTCACCGGCGTCGAGATCGCGCCCGCCATGCTGGCTCAGGCCGAGGCGCGGCGGGCGGGCCTGCCGCCCGAGGTGCAGGCGCGGATGGCGCTCCGACGGGGAGACATGACGGCGCTCGCGCTCGCCGTCCGCTTCGATCTGGTGATTTGCCCCTACTTTACTCTGGCCCACGTGCCGGCCGGGGCGGCCTGGAAACGCACGTTCGAGACGGTGGCTCGCCATCTGGCTCCCGGCGCCCGCGCGGCGTTCCACCTGCCGCGGCGCGAGGTGATGGCGGCGGGCGGGTCGGTGGATCCGGCGCGGCCGGTGCTCGATCTGGCGGTTGAGGGCGGTCGTTTGCGCCTGTTTCTGCGCGAGCGGACCTGGCGCGAGGATATCGGGCGGCTGGAACAGGTTCTGAACTATGTGTGGGCGGATGGCGCTGGGCGCGAACTGGAGCGTTCCTCTGAGCGGCTCACCTACTACATGGCCGATCCCCAACCGTTCGCGACGGCTGCGGGGCTGGCGATGGCGGAAGCGCCCACCCCGCTCGGCGAGGTGGGCGATGTGTGGGTTTACCGAGACGCTTTCGGACTTGCGGCCCGGATGCCATAGTCGGGCGTCGCGGCGGAGATCCTTTTGGCGATGGATGATCTACTGAATCAGGCGCCCCTCTGGCTGATCGCGACCCTGTTCTTTCTCGGGCTGGTTGGCGCCGGTAGCCTCGGTCATCGGTTCGGGCGGCGGCAGTCGGCGGCGGCGTCGTCACAGGAGCACGTCCTGTCCGGTGTGATGGGGCTGCTCGCGCTTCTGATTGCGTTCACCTTCGGGATGGCGCTGGATCGATACGAAACCCGCCGAGAACTCGTCGTCGCCGAAGCCAACGCCATCAGTACGGCCGCCATGCGGGTCCAATTGCTTGATCCGCCGGCCGCCGGCCGCCTGTCGGACTTGCTGCGGCGATATGCCGAGACGCGGCTGAGGTACGGTCTCGCGACGGCGGCTGAGAAGCCTGTCCACCAAACCGCCTCCTCTGACCTGCGCGACCGGATTCAGCAGGAAGCGATCGCTGCTGTTCGCCCGATCCGTGAAACGCCGCTCGCTTCGATGATCGTCACATCCATGAACGAGTTCCTGGACCTCGGGGCCACGCGAGAGGCGACCATGGCATCCCGACTTCCGGCCTCGCTCGTGTTCGCCCTGGGGGTTTTCGCTCTGGTCGCCGCGGGTCTTCTGGGTTCGACCCTGGCTGTTGCGGGCCGCGCGGATCGGATCATGACAGCGCTGCTGTTCGCCCTACTCACGCTGGCCTTTGCGATGGTGCTTGATCTGGATCGCCCGCAGCGCGGCGCCATTCAGATCAGCCAGGAGCCCATGGCGCGGCTGGTTGCGAGCCTGGCTGCTAGCCCACAACCTTCAGCGGCGACGCCACGACCGTGACGGCCCAGCCCGGCTTGGCCGGGCGGGTGCGGATCTTTTCGCCCTTCAGCCAGATCTTCAACGCTTCCCAGTGGATGGCGGCGACGACGCCGAGCGTCATCCAGGGGTGGCCGAGCCAGGCGCGGAGCAGGGCGGCGTCGGTGAGCTCGCGACGTTCCGCGGCAAAGCCGGTGGCCAGCAGGTGGCCGGACGCATCATCCACATCGACCAGCACCTGCACGGCATCGCCTGGCGGCCTCACCCGGAAACGGTAGGCCAGCTCCATGTCCATGAAGGGCGAGACGTAGAAGGCTTTGTCGCAGGCCTGGCGCTGGACCGCGCCCTCGCCCGCTGGGATCAGATAGCTGTGGCGCTCACCAAAGGTGTTGTTGACCTCGTAGAGGATGGCCGAGAGCCGGCCATCGGCCGCGTGGCAGAAGTAGACGGTGAGCGGGTTGAACCCCATGCCCAGGATGCGCGGCATCGCCAGCATCCGCACCGGGCCGCCGGAGGGCAGGCCGGCGGCGGCGAGATGGGCTTCAACCTGGGTCTTCAGGGGAACCGCCGACCCGTCACCGTGGCGGCGGGGGTCGAACCCCACCAGGTTGAACCGGCCCAGCGAGAACAGCTTCAGCCGCCCCGTCAGCGCGGGCAGCTCGTCCAGGTCGATCAGCAGCATGAAGATGCGATAGGCCAGCGCATGCCGGCGGGGTCGAAACCGAGTGTGCGTCACCACTCCGGCATAGAGCCCGCTCTCACCCATCAGGCCGCCGCCTCTGCGCGCCGGGCCTGGCGCACATGGATGCGGTCGCTCTCGCCCTTGACCGACCAGGGCCGCCGCCCGCCGCCCAATTGTTCCGCCACCGCCAGTCCTGACTGCAGCGCGTCCTCGTGGAAGCCGTGGCCGAAATAGCTGCCGCAGAACCACGTGCGACGGACGCCCTGCAGGTCCCACAGCTCGCGCTGGGCGCGGTGGGCCTCGGCGTCGAACAGCGGATGGTCGTAGACCTCGGTGCGGATCAGCCGGTCGGCGGCGATCTCCTTGTTGGGATTCAGCGTCACGAACAGGTCGGGCGCATCGGTGAGGCTCTGCAGCCGGTTCATCCAGTAGCTGACCGCGCCCTCGCCGGGCCGGTCGCGGCGGCCGATATGGTTCCAGCTGGCCCAGGCCGTGCGGCGCTTCGGCATCAGCACCGGATCTGTGTGCAGAGCCACGAGGTTGCGGCTGTAGCGAAAGGCCTGGAGCAGCCGGGTCTCCTCCGGCGTCGGATCATCGAGCAGGCTCAGCGCCGTATCGCCGTGGGTCGCCACCACCGCCTGGTCGAACCGCTCGCGCGCGCCGCCGGCCAGACGCAGTTCGACGCCCGCCCCGTCGCGCTTCAGGCCCGCCACCTTCGCGCCGGTCCGCGCCTGCCCGCCATAGACCGCCAGCAGTTTCTCCACATAGGCTCGCGACCCCCCGGCCACCGTGCGCCAGAGGCCCCGGCCGGAGACCGTCATCATGCCGTGGTTGAGGAAGAAACGGATCAGCGACGCGGCCGGGTAGGCGCCGATCTGGTCCAACGGCGTCGACCAGATCGCAGCGGCCTGGGGGATCAGGTGATCGTCGCGGAACGCGCGGCCGAAGCCCTTCTGCCGGAGGTAGTCGTCCAGCGAGACCAGGCTGTCGCCCAGCCGTTCCAGATCCGCCGGCGCTTCCCGGTAAAAGCGCGTAACATCGGTCAGCATCTTGAGGAAGCGCGGGTTCGCCAGGTTACGTTTCTGGGCGAAGACGCCCGAGAAGCCGAAGCTGGAGTACTCAAACGCTCCGTCGTCGAGCGACACCGAGAGGCTCATGTCGGCGTTGATCGTGGGCGCGCCCAGGTAGGCGAACAGCGCCGTGAGGTTCGGGTAGTTCGCCTCGTTGTAGACAATGAAGCCCGTGTCCACCGGCACCGGACCCTGAAAGCCGGGCGCCTCGGCGGTGTTGGCGTGGCCGCCCAGCCGGCCATCCGCCTCGAAGATCGTCACGTCATGCGTCTGAGACAGCAGCCAGGCCGCCGAAAGACCCGCGATCCCCGAACCGATCACGGCGACGTTTTGTCGCCCAAGTGCCGTGGTCTGCACGCGCTACCATCCTCTCAATTGCCCGGTGTGCTTAGCAAAGGCTACGCGAGCGTCACAGGGGTGGATGCCTTTTGCGCGGATGCGTCTGGTCAGACTGCGGGGTCGTATGCGACGGTGTGCCGATGATGCTGATTGAGATCGTGTTGGGCGTGCTGGCGGCCATGCTGGCGGTGATGCTGTCGGCCTGGGCGTTCGGTCTCGTGGTGAAGAACGGCGGATGGACCGACGTATTCTGGAGCTACGGCACCGGCGTGGTTCTGGCCGGCGCGGCGCTCTGGCCGCTGGACGGATCGGGCAATCTGATGCGCCAGATTCTGATCGGGGGGTTCCTTGCCCTGTGGGGCCTGCGCCTCGGCGCCTACCTGCACGGGCGCGTGGCGGGCCACCCGGAAGATCCGCGCTATGCCGCGTTCCGGGAAGGAAACCCCGCGACCTACCCGCTGCGCATGCTGTGGGTCAGCCTGCCCCAGGCTCCGGCCTCGGCGTTACTGGCCGTGTCGGTAGTCCTGGCCGCCCGACGGCCTGAACCGAACCTGGATGTTCGCGACCTGATCGCGCTTGGCATCCTGATCATCGCGATCCTTGGCGAGACCACATCGGACGAACAGATGCGCCGCTTCCGCGCCGACCCGGCCAACAAGGGCCAGGTGATGGACCGGGGGCTGTGGGCCTGGTCACGGCATCCGAACTATTTCTTCCAGTGGCTGGGCTGGACCGCCTACCCGGTGATCGCGCTCGATCCGGCGCAGCCCGTCACCTGGCTCAGCCTCATCGCGCCCGGCGTGATGTACGGCCTGCTGCGGCATGTCTCGGGCGTGCCGCCGCTGGAAACCGCCATGCTGGCCTCGCGCGGGGACCTGTTCCGCGATTATCAGCGCCGCGTCAGTGTCTTCTTTCCGACGCCTCCCAAGGACAAGTGAATGAGTCTCGTCTCCACCATCATCGACACCTTCGAGGGCGCGCCGCTCCCCGACGCCGTACGCAAGGCGGCGATCTGGACCCTGGTGGCCAACGCCCGGCGCGAGCTGGTGGTCGCTGCGCCTGACGTGGATGCGGTGTTCGCCCGTGAGATGGCCGCGCGGCCGATCGCCGAGCATGCCCAGGCCGCCAACGCCCAGCACTACGAAGTGCCGGCCGCCTTCTTTGAAGCGTGCCTGGGACCCCGCCTGAAGTATTCCTCGGCGCTCTACCGCACCGCGTCGGATACGCTCGAACAGGCGGAGATTCACGCCCTGACCGAGACCTGCGAGCACGCCGCCCTGGCCGACGGCCAGCAGATTCTGGAGCTCGGTTGCGGCTGGGGCTCGCTCTCGCTGTGGATGGCGGAGACCTATCCCAGGGCCAGGATCACGGCGGTGTCGAACTCCGCGAGCCAGCGGGCGTTCATCGAGGGTCGCGCGCGCGAAAAGGGTCTGAAGAACCTTTCCGTGATCACCTGCGACATGAACGACTTCCAGGCCGACGGCGCCTTCGACCGGATCGTTTCGGTGGAGATGTTCGAGCACATGGCCAACTGGCGGGCGCTGCTGACCCGCGCCAAGGGCTGGCTGAAGCCGGACGGGCGGATGTTCATCCACGTCTTCACCCATCGCACGGCGCCCTACCGCTTCGACCTCGACGACGAGGCCGACTGGATCGGGCGGCACTTCTTCTCGGGCGGAGTCATGCCGAGCCACGGGCTGATGTCGCAGTTCCCGGACCTGTTCACCGTCGAGGCCGACTGGCGCTGGAGCGGAACGCATTATCAGCGCACGGCCCTGCACTGGCTCGACGCCTATGACGCCAACATCGCCAGGATCCGCCCGGTGCTAGCTGAGACCTACGGCGCGGACGCGATGCTCTGGCATCGCCGCTGGCGGCTCTTCTTCCTCGCCACGGCCGGCCTCTTCGGCCATCGTGGCGGCACGGAGTGGGGCGTCAGCCACTATCGCCTTGCACCGGCCTGACAGGGGAGAAGCACCAATGATCCGGCTTATCGCGTCCTATCTGGCCACCGGGCTGACCTTTGCAGCCATTGATGCGGTGTGGCTGACCCAGGTGGGGCCTGGGCTCTACCGACCGACGCTCGACGCCGTGCTGCGGCCCACCGACGATCCGCTCAACCTGCCCGCCGCCGTGGTGTTCTACCTGATGTACATCCTCGGCATCCTGGTGCTGGCGATCCGTCCCACGGCGGACAAACCGCTGCGCCAAACCACCATCACCGGGGGCCTGCTTGGGGCCATGTGCTACGCCACCTACGACCTCACCAACCAGGCCACGCTCAAGGTCTGGTCGACCCAGATCACGGCGATGGACGTGATGTGGGGCACATTCCTCACCGGCGCCTGCGCGACGGCCGGCGGCTGGGTCTATCGCCGGATCAAATAGGGCGGGCGACGAACCGTCACCCACCCGTGTCATCCCGGTTTCGGCGCTCGGCAGACTGGGACCTCCTGCGCCGGAATCATGCGGACGAGCGCGGGCGGTGGGGCCGTGCTGGGAGACTCGATGGCGGCGCCGGCGGTCTCGGTCTTTCGCGTTCCGCGAAAACCGGGATGACACCGCATTGAATGGGGCGTGGCGTGCATGCCATGGTCTTTTCGAAGATCGGGTCTGTTGAGCCCGGCGACGGGAGGCTGGATATGAACGCGGCGATGGATCTGAACGCGCGGCTCGAGGCGGCGGCGATGGTCGGCATGACCGGGGCGGTGTGGGCCCAGGTCCAGCCCGGCAAGGCCGCCGTGGTCGATCCAGACGGCCGCAGCCGCAGCTTCGAAGAGACCAACGCCAACGCCAACCGCATCGTGCGGCGCCTGCGCGCGGCGGGCCTCAAATCCGGTGACGCGGTGGCGGTGCTGCTCTCCAACCGCGCCGAGTTCGTCGAGGTGCAGATGGCCACCCTCCGCGGCGGCTTTCGGATCACGCCGGTCAACTGGCACCTGACGGTCGATGAGATCGCCTACATCCTCAACGACTGCGAGGCCCTCGCCCTGGTGGCCGAGGCGCGCGTGGCCGCCTCCGCGCCTGCCGCGGCCCAGGCGCCGAATCTCAAGGTCAAGCTGGCCGCCGGCGGCGGGATCGAGGGCTTCGAAAACTATGACGAGGCCCTGGCGGGTCTGGATGGTTCCGACATCAACGACCCGGTTCTGGGCAACCAGATGCTCTACACGTCCGGCACCACCGGCCGACCCAAGGGTGTCTATCGGGCCCAGGCCGCGGTGACGCCGCAGGCGATCTATGCCATGCGCGGCTACGATGCGGCCTCGGTGCAGATGTGCGCCGGCCCCGCCTATCACGCGGCGCCTCTGGCCTTCGATGTGCGGGCCGCCATGGGCGCGGGCGCGACGCTGGTGTTCCTCGACAAGTGGGATTCGGAAAAGACCCTCGCGACCATCGCCGAACACCGCGTCACGCACATGCATCTTGTGCCGATCATGTTCCAGCGCCTGCTGGCGCTGCCGGATGCGGTGAAGGCGCGCTACGACCTCTCGTCGCTCAAGTACGTCGTCCATGGCGCGGCGCCCTGCCCACCCGAGGTGAAACAGGCGATGATCGACTGGCTGGGCCCGATCATCAGTGAATACTACGCCGGGTCCGAGGGCGGCGCGGGCTTCATGATCGACAGCCACGAGTGGCTCAGGAAGCCGGGCTCGGTGGGCAAGCGCCCCGAGCTCCTGGGCTCGAAGATCCTTGATGAGCAGGGGAATGAGTGCCCGCCCAATGTCGCGGGCACGATCTATCACCAGCTGCCGCCCGGCGGCGGCTTCAGCTACTACAAGGACGAGAAGAAGACCCAATCCGCGCGGGTCGGCGACTATTTCACGCTCGGCGACATGGGTTATTTCGATGACGACGGATATCTGTTCCTCACCGGCCGCAGCGCCGAGACGATCATCTCCGGCGGGGTCAACATCTACCCCCAGGAAATCGATAACGAGCTGATCAAGCACGACGCCGTGGCCGACAGCGCCACCGTCGGCGTTCCGCACGACGAATGGGGTGAGCAGGTGAAGGCGGTGATCCTGCTGAAGCCGGAGTACCAGCCCTCCGACCTGCTGGCGCAGGAGATCCTGGCCTTCGCCCGCGACAGCCTGCCGAGCTTCAAGGTTCCCCGCAGCCTGGATTTCGTCACCAGCCTGCCCCGCTCCGAAGCCGGCAAGATTCAGCGCAACAAGGTCCGCGCGCCCTACTGGGAGGGCCGGGCGCGGCAGATCTAGGCGGCCCGCGATGTGGGCCTTGAGGCGGTGAAATCCCGCGCCCTGGGTGGGTTCGACGTCCGCGCTTGGGGCGTCGGCCTTGGGCTCGCCTTCAGTTTGGCGACGGCGGCGTTCGCCCAGTCCGGCGTGATATCATCCGGCGTCAGCGCGGTCAGCGACTATCGCACTCAGGGCGTCAGCGCCTCCGATCGGGGGCCGGCATTGCAGGGCTATGCGCAGTGGGATGGCGACAGCGGCGCCTATGCCGGCCCCTTCGTCAGCACCGTCGACTTCGGATATCCGGAGAGCCCGGACTACGAGCTCAGCCTCTATGCGGGGAAGACCTGGCAGATCGATGGTGGGCGGACGAAACTCCTGGTCGAAGCCCTCGTGGCGACCTATCCCGACGATCGGACCCCAGGCCCCACCTTCACCAACTACGAGGCGCGGATCTCGGCGAAGCGCGATTTCGGCTCGATTGAGCTGACAGGATCGGCGGCCTTCGTTCCCAAGGGGGCCGCGGGTTCGGGCCGCGGGGGACGACTGGAGGTCGAGGCGGCCCACGACCCTGCGCCGGGTTGGACCCTGTTCGCCAAGGCCG
>NZ_JBILUK010000112.1:0-9893 GCF_044371015.1 Phenylobacterium sp. | reverse complement strand
GGAAGCCGCACCGCCTCGCTATAGCTGGCCCAGTTGCGGGTCGAGGCGCCGGTCCGCACGCCGTTGCGCGCCAGCGCCTCCACCCCCGGCAGGATGACCGGCCCTTCCGCGGAAATCTCGGCGGTCAGACCTGCGCCTCGGCACATTTCCAACGTATGGCCCAGCAGGCCGAAGCCGGTCACGTCGGTTACAGCATGAACGCCCTCGCGGCCGGCCAGCTTCGCGCCGACGGCGTTGAGCTGGGTGGTGGAAGCGATCATCGCGGCATAGCCCGCCGCATCCAGCTTCTCCTGCTTGAACGCCGCGGACAGCACGCCCACGCCCAGGGCCTTGGTCAGGATCAGCACGTCGCCGTCGCGCGCGGTCTTGTTGGTCAGCACCTGATCGGGATGCACGAGCCCCAGCGCCACCAGCCCGTAGATCGGCTCGACACTGTCGATGGAGTGGCCGCCGGCCACCGGCACGCCCGCCGTCGCGCAGACCGAAGCGCCACCGGCCAGGATCGCGCCGATCACATCCGGAGCCAGCCTGTCGATCGGCATGCCGACGATGGCTAGGGCCAGGATCGGGGTCGCGCCCATCGCATAGACATCCGAGAGCGCATTGGTCGCCGCGATGCGCCCGAAATCGTAGGGGTCGTCCACCACCGGCATGAAGAAGTCGGTGGTGGCGACCAGGGCCTGGGTGTCATTCAGCCGCCAGACCGCCGCATCGTCCGAGGTCTCGGTCCCGACCATGAGATTGGCGAAGTGTCCCGCCGCCGGCATCCCGGCGAGGATCTCGCGCAGGACGGCCGGCGCGATCTTGCAGCCGCAGCCGCCGCCGTGGGCGAGGGAGGTCAGGCGAAGGGGCGGGCTCATGGCGGCGTCTCTGGGCGATCCGGACTGTCGGGACCGGGGCATACCGCGCTAGACGATGTTCCGGCCAGAGCTTGGGGAGACAGATGCGGCCCATCCGCGTGATCGAGAGCGCCGAGCCGGCTGTGCTGGCCCGCTTCGACGTGATCGTCGACGTCCGCAGTCCGGGGGAATTCGCGCAGGATCATGTGCCCGGCGCCGTCAACCTGCCGGTGCTGAGCGACGCTGAACGCGCCGAGGTGGGCACGATCTATGTCCAGGAAAGCCGCTTCCGCGCCAACCGCATCGGCGCGGCCTATGTGGCCGCCAACATCGCCCGGCACCTGACCGAAGCGATGGCCGACTGGCCGGCCGAGACCCAGCCGCTGATCTATTGCTGGCGGGGCGGCAACCGCTCCGGCGCCATGGCCACGATCCTCCAGCGGGTCGGCTGGCACACCGCCGTGCTGGCCGGCGGCTATCGCACCTGGCGGCGCCATGTTCAGGCGCGCCTCTATGATCAGGATTGCCCGGTTCAGTTCGTCCTGCTCGACGGCGACACCGGTTCGGCCAAGACGGAGTTGCTTGCCCGGCTGGCTGCGCGTGGGGTGCAGACGCTGGACCTGGAGGGTCTGGCCGCCCATCGGGGATCGCTGCTCGGCGCCCTCGCCGACCGCCCACAGCCGGACCAGAAGCTGTTTGAGACCCGGCTCCTGACGGCGCTTGATGGGCTGGATCCCGCCCGTCCCGTCATCGCCGAAGCTGAGTCCAGCAAGATCGGCGACCGGGTGATCCCGCCCGCCGTCTGGCGCGCCATGCAGGCCGCCGCCCGAATCGAGATCGTGGCGCCCCGGCCCGTGCGCGCCGCCTATCTCGTCCACGCCTATGCCGACCTGATCGCCGACCCGGACCGGCTGGAAGCGATGTTCGACCGGTTGCCGATCCGCCCCTCGCCGGTCCGTCGTGAAGCCTGGCGCGGCCTGATGGCCCAGGGCCGCTTCGCCGAACTCGCCGAGGCGCTGATGGAACTGCACTACGATCCGGCCTATGCCCGCGCTCGCCGAAAGGATGGCCGAACCCCTCAAGCGCGCCTGACGACCGACAGCCTTGATGATGCCGCACAGGATCGGCTCGCTGACGAGGTCGCCCGGTCGGCGACGGGCCTCTGAGGCGCCGTCCTCAACGAGAAACGCCGGCCTCGCGGCCGGCGCTCCCCAAACGGTTTCAGTTCGAGGGTTAAGCGTGCGCGGCGCCGACCCGACGACGGAGCATCGCGCCCGCTGCGCCGAAGCCGAGGATCATCAGCGCCCAGGTTCCTGGTTCGGGAATGCCGCCCGGCAGGCCGCCGGTCGCCGTGCCCGAGGCCAGCAGGTACGACCCTCCAAAGCGGAAGCCGTAGATGTCGGCCTGGTCGCGGGAGATGCCTCGGAACTGGAACTGGTTGAGGCCTCCTGGCGTCGAGATCGGCGCCGCGGTCGAGAGGTCATAGGACTCCAGGACGTTGCCGCCGATATCGAGCGCCGCGATCGTCGGCGCATCGCCGGAGCCGGGAGCGTAGTTGAAGAAGAACCCCATCTGACGGTAGGCGGTCGCGCCGGTCAGGAACCCGAAGCCGCCGGGCCCGTCGAGACCGATATAGACGGCGGACCCGCCGAACTGGCCGTTGGAGGCCAGACCATAGGAGCCCTGGCCGACCACCGCGCCATCGCCGCTGTTGGTGGTCGTGTTGGTCCGCGTGAAGGTGAACTCGCCCACCGTCACCGGGCCGAACGTGAAGTTGTAGGCGCCGTTGTCATAGCCGCTAAGGTCCAGATCGGGGCCGGTGTAGGCGGCGTCGGTCAGGATCAACGCGGCCTGGGCGGCGCCGGCCGAGATCGAGAGCGCCGCAACGGCGCCCATGAGTGTTCTGAGCATGATGATAAGCCTCCGGGGCATGGCCTGCGGAGTTTTTCCCCGCCACAAGCTCAACCGTCGATTGACCATGTTGTTCCAGCGGCCGGTATCGATCCATTCAGCCGTGGCTCTGGACGTGACCGCATGCTAGGTGCGCGCGCTTCCCGACACCTCCGGATTTCCACGCTCCCATGGCCCTGAAGATCGCCATCGTCGGCCTGCCCAATGTCGGCAAGTCGACCCTGTTCAATGCGCTCACCCAGACGGCGGCGGCCCAGGCGGCCAACTATCCGTTCTGCACCATCGAGCCCAATGTCGGCGACGTGGCGGTGCCCGAGCCCCGGCTGGACGCCTTGGCCAGGATCGCGGGCTCGAAGGAGATCATCCCGGCGCGAATCAACTTCGTCGATGTGGCCGGCCTGGTCCGCGGCGCGTCCAAGGGCGAGGGGCTGGGCAATCAGTTCCTGGCCAATATCCGCGACTGTGACGCCATCGCCTTCGTCGCCCGCTGCTTCATCGACGACGACATCACCCATGTGGAAGGTCGCATCGACCCGTTGGCCGACCTCGACACCATCGACACCGAACTGATGCTGGCCGACCTGGAGAGCCTGGAAAAGCGGGTGGTCAATCTCGAGAAGCGCGCCAAGACCGGTGACAAGGACTCCGCGACCACCCTGCGCCTGGCCCAGCTGGCGCTGGCCGAGCTCAACGCCGGTCGCCCGGCCCGCCTGGCCAAGGTCTCCGCGGAGGACGAGAAGGCCTGGCGGATGCTTCAACTCCTCACCTCCAAACCGGCGCTCTATGTCGCCAATGTGGATGAGGCCTCGGCCGGAACGGGCAACGACATGTCCCGCGCGGTGGCCGAGCGTGCGGCCCGCGACGGCGCCGACTCCGTGGTCATCTCAGCCCAGATCGAGAGCGAGATCGCCATGCTGGACGCCGAGGAGCGCGTCGAGTTCCTGGAGACCCTGGGCCTGGCGGAGCCCGGCCTCAACAAGCTGATCCGCGAGGCCTACCACCTGCTGGGGCTTCAGACCTATTTCACCGCCGGGCCCAAGGAAGCCCGCGCCTGGACCATCCACAAGGGCGACACCGCGCCCCAGGCCGCAGGCGTGATCCACACCGACTTCGAGAAGGGCTTCATCCGCGCCGAGACCATCGCCTTCGACGACTATGTGCGCCTGAACGGTGAAGCCGGCGCGAGAGACGCCGGTCGGCTGCGCTCCGAGGGCAAGGAGTACGTGGTCAAGGACGGCGACGTGATGAACTTCAGGTTCAACGTCTAGGGAGACAGACAGCATGGCCGAAGTGATCGCCCTCGCCGGCGCAGACGATTTCCGGTTCACCGCCTTGCATGCCCCCGCCATCGGACCGCGGAAGGGCGGGGTGATCGTGATCCAGGAGATCTTCGGCCTCGACCGCCACGTCCGCGCCGATGTCGAGCGGTGGGCGGCGCTGGGCTACGAGGCCATCGCGCCGGCCATGTTCGACCGCATCGAGCCGGGGTTCCTGGCCGAGCACGATGACGCCGGCATCCAGGCCGGCATCGCCAAGGCCCGCGCCACGCCGATGGAGCAGGCGATGGGCGACATCGCCGCCTGCCGCGATTTCCTAAAGGCGCGGGGCGAGAAGGTCGGCATCGTCGGCTACTGCTATGGGGGGTCGTTGTCGTGGATCGCGGCGGCCAAGGTTCCCGGCCTCGCGGCGGCCTCCAGCTACTACGGCTCGATGGTCCAGGCGCAGGCGGCGCTCAAGCCGCTCTGCCCGGTGATCGTCCACCTGGGCCGCACCGATCCCGGAATTCCGGCCGACGTCGTCGCCGCCGCCGTCGCGACGCATCATCCGAACGTCCCGGTCCACATCTACGAGGGGGCCGGCCACGGCTTCAACAACGAGGACCCGGCTCGCTACAACGCTGAGGCGGCCACGCTCGCCCGCCGCCGCACGCTCGAGCTCTTCGACGCCGCCTGATGGGCGAAACGGTCCAGCTCAGGAGCGCTCGGGACGGTTTCGCCTTCGACGCCTGGCGGGAGACGCCGGCTGACGCGCGGCGCGGCGGACTGGTGATCTGCCACGCCATCTGGGGCGTCACGCCGCATCTGCGTGAACTCGCCCGTGGCTATGCCGACGACGGTTACGAGGTGCTGGTCCCCAGCCTGTTCGACCGGTTCGCGCGCGGTTTCCCGGATCGCGACACCGATCCCGCCGTTCAGCGGCGCCAGATGGGATTCGGCGAGGCCTCGGGCTGGGGCGTCGATGTGATTGATGCGGTTCAGGCGGCGATAGAGGCGCTCAAGCCGCCGGTCTTCGCGATGGGCTTCTGCTTCGGGGGCAATGTCGCCTGGCTGGCGGCGTCGCGTTGCCAGGGCCTCTCGGCGGTTTCGGCCTTCTACGGCGGCCAGATCGCCAGCCATTTCCTGGCCGATGCGCCTCGGATCCCGACGATCCTGCATCTGGGCAAAACCGACGAACTCATTCCGCCGCACGAGGTCGAGGCGATCCGCGCCGCCTATCCGGACCTGCCGGTGCACGAATATCCCGCCGGACACGCCTTCGTGGCGCCCAACGGCTTCCATGCCGACAGCGCCCGGCTGTCGCGCCTGCGCACCCTGGCCTTGTTCGCCCGATCGGGCGGCGGTCGCGGCGAAGTCTGACTGGCGCTCGCCTCAGGTGCGGGTCGGCGTCACCCGGCCGTCGTCCAGGTCATAGCGCGCCGCCACGATCTTGAGCGATCCGGCCAGCACGCGCGTGCGCAGCGGCGGACTGCGGGCGAGAATCTCACCCGCGGCATGGGCGGCGTTGAGGCTGACGGCGGCATCCAGAGGATCAGGCGCGCCAGGGGGTGTGGCGCGTACGGCGGGCGCGATGAGGGCGGCCAGCGTCCCGATCTTGGTGTCCCGGTCATGCGGGTCGCCACGACCGGCCAGCGCCTCAATCGTCGCCTTCACCGCGCCGCAGCGCTCGTGGCCCAGCGCCATGATCAGCGTCGAGCCCAGATGGATCACCGAATACTCGATGGACGCCAACACCGCGTCGTCGACCACATTGCCGGCGACGCGCACGACAAAGAGATCGCCCAGCCCCTGGTCGAAGATCAGCTCCGGAGCCGCGCGGCTGTCGGCGCAGGCCAAAATGGTGGCGAACGGCCTCTGCCCGGCCGCCACCTCGACCCGTCGCGGCGCGCCGCTGTTGGGGTGGGCGCCATAGCCCTCGGCGAAGCGGGCGTTGCCCCGCATCAGTCGATCCATGGCCTCGTCCGGCGACACCGAGGGCGGAGCCGGCGGTGCATGGGCCTGGGCTTCCGGCGTCGGCGTTGCGGCCGGTTTGGCCGTCGCCCGCGGCCGCCGTGTGCGCCGCACCGAGGGCGGCGAGGCGCCGCCATGCACCACGCCCCCTTCGGCCAGGGCGTAGACCGGCGCGGCCACGAGGCCCACGCCCAGCAGGGTGATCAGTCGGCGTCGCGGAAGATCGGTCATGGTCGCGCCCTCGAATCGGGTTCGAGCCTGTTTTGCGACCCAATCCTGAACATCGGGTGAGGGGCGCTGCGGCCCCGACGGCGGGCCGCTACTCGCGCTTCGCCCCGCCCATATTGCCCAGCTGCCAGCCGACGGCCTTGGTCATCCGCTCGTAGAAGCTCTGCTCGTAGGCCTCCTCCGGCGTCTCGCGGACCATGCGGTCCATGATGATCGCGTCCTCGCCCACCAGGATGCGCCAGCGCTCGGCCTTCACGCCGTCGAGAATGATGGTCGCGGCCTGCGCCGCGGACATCGGCGCATTGTCGTGGAAGGCGCGCGCCTGCGCGGTCACCATCTGCTGGATCATGGCGTCGGGGATATTGGTCGTGTCGACCCCGGCGCGGGCCATCCGGGCCCTGGCCCGGGCGAGCTCGGTCTCGCTCAGCGTGTCGTCGTCGGAATGGTTGATCACCTTGCGCGAGTTAGCGGCGATCTCGGTGCCGATGTGGCCCGGCATCACCACCGAGCACTTGATGTGCGGCGCGGTGAGCCTCAGGTCGGTGACCATCGCTTCGGTGAAACCCTTCACCGCGAACTTGGCCGCCGCATAGGAGGTGTGGCTCACATTGGGGCCGAGGCTGGCCCAGAAGCCGTTGACGCTGGCCGTGTTGATGATGTGGCCCTCATCCGCGTTGAGCATCATCGGCAGGAAGGTGCGCACGCCGTAATAGACCCCGCCCCAGCAGACGTTGAACGTGCGCTCCCATTCGTCGCGATCGGTGTCGACGATCGAGCCGCCGCCGCCGATGCCGGCGTTGTTGAACAGCAGGTGCAGCTTCTCGGTGTCATGCGCCTTGGCCGCGTCGTCGCGGAAGCGGATCAGGTCGCCCTCGATTGAGACGTCTGCGTGGTGCGCCGTGATCCTGGCGCCCTGCGGTATGCCGTCGGCCGTGCAGAGCCGGATCGTCTCGGCCATGTTGCGGTCGGAGACGTCGCACATGGCCACGCTGCAGCCCTCTGCGATCAGCTGGCGGGCGAGCTCGCGCCCCATGCCCGTGCCGCCGCCCGTCACCACCGCGAACTTGCCAGCGAAATCCTTCATGGCGTCTCTCCTGCTGAACTTTGCGTGACCCTATCGCGGGGGCGGCGTGACGCTGGGTCACGAGCGGCGATTGTCACTGGTCAAATCCCGGTTATCGGCGTTCACTTGTCCCAAAGACGGGAGGATCGAGATGGCTGACGGACACGTCACGGGGATCACGCGGGAGCAGGCGCGGGCCGAGGCCTATGCGCTGCCGCTGGACAAACTCAACCCGGCCCAGCCGGCGCTGTTCGAGGCGGACGCCATGTGGCCGATCTTCGAGCGGCTGCGGAAGGAAGACCCGGTCCATTACACCGCCGAGCACGAGTTCGGGCCCTACTGGTCGATCACCAAGTACAACGACATCATGGCGATCGACACCGATCACCACCGGTTCTCATCCGACTTCATGAAGGGCGGGATCACGCTGGGCGGCGGCCAGGCCAACATGGACCCGCTGCCCATGTTCA
The DNA here is from genome assembly GCF_044371015.1 of Phenylobacterium sp. Classification (GTDB taxonomy): domain Bacteria; phylum Pseudomonadota; class Alphaproteobacteria; order Caulobacterales; family Caulobacteraceae; genus Phenylobacterium. The sequence continues at coordinate 2,155 of NZ_JBILUK010000112.1, read as the reverse complement.
TCGCCATGGACCCGCCCAAGCACGACGTGCAGCGCAAGGCCGTGACGCCGGCGGTGTCGCCGCAGGCGCTGCACGACATGGCGCCGCAGATCCGCGAACGGGCCGGCGGCATCCTCGACGGCCTGCCGATCGGCCAGGAGTTCGACTGGGTCGATCTGGTGTCCAAGGAACTGACCGCCATGACCCTGGCGACCCTGTTCGACGCGCCGCAGGAAGATCGCCGCAAGATCACCTACTGGTCGGACGTGGTGACCGCTGCGCCGATGCCGGGCGGCATCGTCGAGACCGGCGAACAGAAGATGGCGATCTTCAGCGAGTACCACGCCTATTTCACCGGGCTCTGGAACGCCAAGGTCAATGCGCCGCCCAGGGGCGATCTGATCTCCATGCTGGCCCATAACGAGGCCACCCGGAACATGGAGCCGCGAGAGTACTTCGGGAACGTCGTGCTCCTGACCGTCGGCGGCAACGACACCACCCGCAACACCATCTCGGGCTCGGTTCTGGCGCTGAACCAGAACCCGGATCAGTACGCCAAGCTGCGCGCCAATCCCGGTCTGATCCCGTCCATGGTGTCGGAGACCATCCGCTGGCAGACGCCGCTGGCCTATATGCGCCGCACCGCGGTCGAGGACGTGGAGTTCCGGGGCAAGCTGATCCGGGCCGGCGACAAGGTGGTGATGTGGTACGTCTCGGGCAACCGCGACGAAGAGGTGATCGAGAACCCCAACGCCTACATCATCGACCGGGAGCGGCCCCGCCAGCACATCTCCTTCGGCTTCGGCATCCACCGTTGCGTCGGCAACCGGCTGGCCGAGCTGCAGCTGACCATCATCTGGGAAGAGATCCTCAAGCGCTTCCCAGAGGTGATCGTCACCGGCGAGCCCAAGCGGGTCTATTCGAGCTTTGTGAAGGGCTATGAGACCCTGCCGGTGATGATCCCGCGGCGGAACTAACTCCGCGGCTTGATCGCCCAACCCAGGTGCGTCGCGCCGAAGCCGGTCTCGTACTTCAGGCCGTAACCCAGCATCCGGTCGAACCCGATGTGCGCGACCCAGATCGCCGCGACGGCGAGGAGCATCTCCGCGCCCAGGGCCCAGCCCAGGGCCGCCAGCGCGGCCGGCGCGAGATAGGTGTGGCCGAGATTGTAGGCGATGGCGCCCACCCGCCGATTGATCAGGTAGCCCAGCATCGACAGATCCGGCGCCAAGAAAAGCAGGGCGAACAGTCCCCACCCCGCGCCCAGCAGGTGATAGCCGGCCAGACCCGCCAGCAGCGCTGCGGCGCCCTCCGCGCGCAAAGCGAGGGCGACGTCGCCTGTCGCGGCGCCGGCCGTCGGGACAGGGGCCGCCGACCCGAGGTCGGACGAGAGCGTGAGGTGGGCCATGGCGGGTCTCCGTCGGGTCGTGGCGCGGCCGCCACGCCGAGGGTCTACCCAACAGATATGCTCAGCGAAATTCCACGAATCCGCAGATCAGCGATACATTTCTGAACGACTGATCCCGCTCTACCGCCGCGTCGCGATCCAGGCGTCCACCCGCGTCTCCAGCACGTCCAGCGGCAGCGGGCCGGCGCTGAGCACCACGTCGTGGAAGGCCTTGAGGTCGAACCTGGGCCCCAGTTCGCGTCTGGCCTGTTCGCGGAGCTCGGTGATCTTCAGCTCGCCGACCTTGTAGCTCGCCGCCTGCCCGGGGTTGGTGAAGTAGCGGTCGATCTCGCTGGCGATGTCCCGTTCCGAGGCCAGCGTATTGGCCCGCATGTAGGTCAGCGCCTGATCACGGCTCCAGCGCTTGTAGTGGATGCCCGTGTCGAGCACGAGGCGGGCGGCGCGCCAGATCTCCGCCGAAAGCCGGCCGAAGTCGTCGTAGGGATCCGTATAGAAGCCGCCCTCCTTGGCCAGCCGCTCGGCATAGAGACCCCAGCCCTCGATGTAGGCGCCCTGGAACGAGAACCGCCGGAACATGGGCAGGTCCGTCTGTTCCTGAGCGAGGGCGATCTGGAAGTGATGACCCGGCGCGCCCTCGTGATAGGCGATGGCCGCAAGCTGGGGCTTCAGCACCTGGGTCATGTCGGAGAGGTTCACATAGAAAATCCCCGGCCGCTTCCCGTCGGCGGTCCCGCGATTATAGAAGGCGATCGGCGCGGTCTTCTCCCG
>NZ_JBILUK010000339.1:0-2674 GCF_044371015.1 Phenylobacterium sp. | reverse complement strand
GGCTCGGCCGCGCTACTCAATTTGGGCAACAGTTTTCGCGTCCGGTCACCAATCGTCAGAACTTTGCTGCGTAGGTGGGACGATCAATTCGGCGCCTTTCACCCGCATTGATCATTTGGAGTTGCACCTGCGTGGCTAGAGCATCTGACCGGACATTCCGCAGCCTGCGAGGCCTTGAGAAGACGGCGTCCACCAGCCGCGTATTGAATCTCGCGGCGCTGTCGCAGCGCAACGCGGGCAATCCTGAACACGAGAAGAACCCGTTCTTCATCGCCCCTACCCTCGATGGCGCGGTGATCGTGCGACATCGCCTGCGCGAATGGGAGAAGGAGAACTTCGACAGGAGCCGCTACTCCGCCACCAAGCTCATCATTCCCTTCGAGCGTTCGGATCTGGCCCTGGGCGGGCGCTCACTGTTTGTGGGTGAGCGCGGATGGCTGGACGTCTTCGAGGAACTGCGCGGCGGGGCGCCCGACGTCAGCCGGGACATCGCCGTTCTGGAGGCGATCGACGAACTGCCGTCTCTCGACCCCTTCCTGTTGCGCGAGCACATGAAGCGGCGCGGTTTCGATATCAGCCCGACCCACTTCGAGATCTCCGAGCCGGACCGCCTGCGCATGCAGCGCTTCGTCGGCGGCGAGATCGCCAAGCTGATCGAACTGGCCTACCGCGACATCGATGGCATGGAGGAAAACACGTCCAGGCTGGTCGAGGCCCTCCTGTCGGCGAAGACCGATGAGCGCCTTGAGCCGCTACGCCTTACCCTTCGCCTGGAACGGGAAAACTACAAGGAAGGCATTTTCGCCTGGAAGGGCTTTCTGTATTATAAGTGGGTGCTGAATACCCTATGGTCTAATATTCGAGATGTTTTTTCTGAACTCAACAAGGTTAGAGTCACAGGGTCAATTGACACAGAAATGGCCTCTCAACTCGAGATTCAAAAACACAAACTAAGGGTAAAGCTGGAGCGTCAAGTCAAGGGTGTTATGCAAAACCTAAATACTTATGACGTGTTCTTCAGTCAGCTGACGACCGACGGAAACGCCACGGCCTTCCGGGATTTTCTTCTGAAATCGCCGGAAATGTTTATCCAGCTGGGCGAAGGATGCGGCCTGATCAGCCATATCGCCACCTATTGGCGTTACCAGTTCCCGCGTGGCACGCCGTTGATAGCGACCGTCATTGATCTCATGGACACGTTGCAGGACTTCGAGAGCAGCCTCGGCGCCGACCCCCCAGAGCTCGGAGCCGTTCAGCCGGAACTCCGCATCGCCTGATCCGCGATCCGGGCGTCGATCACGCAGACGACACCCTCGGCGGGAAACGCGAGAGACACCAGCCCACCGAGGTCGCCGGCCAGGCCCTGTTCCAGCAGCCGCCGTCCGACGCCGCGCCGCTCAGGAGGTGCGACCACGGGTCCGTCCGCCTCCCCCCAGACAAGGCGCAGACGGCGCCCCTCGACGGTCCAGGAGAGGCTGACCCGTCCGACCTCATTCGACAGCGCGCCATGCTTCAGGGCGTTGGTCGCGAGTTCCTGCAGGGCGAGCCCGATCGCGACGGCGACGCGCGGCGGCACTTCAACTTCGGGACCTTCCGCGCGCAGCCGGCCGCCACCCGGGTCGTGCGGCGCGGTCGCGCGCTCCACGATCCGTCCGAGTAATGCGGGCTCCCATTGCGTCTCGGTCAGGACATCATGCGCGGTCGCAAGGCTGCGAAGCCGCTGTTCAAAGGCGTCAATGGCCCCGGACGACCCTTCGAGGGACTTGAACGATTGACGCGCGATCGCCTGGACCATGGCGAGCGTGTTCTTGAGCCGATGAGCCAACTCGCCCGTCAATCGCTGGCGGCGCGCCTCATCTTCGACGCGGTCGGTCACATCCAGGTGCGCCGCGACAATCCGGACCAGCGCCCCATCCGGCCCCAGCACGAAGCGCGATGAGGCCTCCAGCCAGCGCTCGACGCCGTCCGGGCGTCGCACCCGGTATCGGCTGCTCACCCCCTCGCGCCCGAGAGAAAGCGCCGCCTCGATCTCGGCGTTAAGGCGCGCGCGATCATCGGCCCGGACCATGCTTTGAAAGGTTTCAGGGGCGCCGTCGAACGCCCCCGGCGCAAGGCCGAACAGGCGTTCCTGCTGGACGCTCCAGACCATTCGGCCACTCACAAGATCCCAATCGGAAACGCCGACGCCCATGGCGTCCAGACCCAATTCCAACCTCGCTTCGGTTTCGGTCCGATCCACCAGGGTAACCCTGCCTCCGCCGATCACGCGCCATCATGCATGGTCGCTTGCGGACGTCACGCGATCAGGTGGAGGCGGTCTGCGCCTGTCGTACGAAAAGTCGGTTGACGCGCTGGATCAGAAGATCGTCGCGGAACGGTTTGGAGAGGTAGTCTCGGGCGCCCAACGCGATCGCCTCCCGGACGTCTTCCACGGCGTTCCGCGCGGTCAACACGAGAACCGGAACACGCGACGTGTCGCCGCGGGACCGCATCGCCTTCAACACGCCGAAACCGTCCATCACCGGCATATTGATATCCAGAACCATAGCCTCCGGCCGGAACTCCATCAGCCGCTGGAGCGCATGGCCGCCGTCCCGCGCCGTCCGCGTGTCAAATCCGGCAAGGTCAAGGCGGGTGGTGATCAGTTCACGAATGGCGGAATCATCGTCAACGA
>NZ_JBILUK010000338.1:0-2683 GCF_044371015.1 Phenylobacterium sp. | reverse complement strand
GAACGTTGCCGCCGCCCGCATCGAGGAAGATGTGCATGTAGGGGTCGTAGGCGCCCGTCGAGGGCACGTGGTCCTCGGCGAAGGCGGTGGTGTAGGTCATCCCCAGCACGCGCTCGTAGAAGGCCACGGTCTCCGCTGCGTCGCGGCAGCGATAGGCGACGTGGTGGATTCGCTCCAGGACCGGCGGCTGGCTCATTCGGCCGGTTCCGTCACAAGCGCGCCGCGGCGGATCTGATCCCGCTCCATCGACTTGAAGAGCGCGGTGAAGTTGCCCTCTCCGAAACCCTCGTCCTTCTTGCGCTGGATGAACTCGAAGAACACCGGTCCGATCTGGGTCTCTGAGAATATCTGCAGAAGAAGGCGCGGGTCGCCCTTTTCGGTCGAGCCGTCGAGCAGGATGCCGCGCCGCTGAAGCTCCGCCACCGGCTCGCCATGGCCCGGCATGCGCTCCTCCAGCATCTCGTAATAGGTCTCTGGCGGCGGGGTCATCAGCGGCGTCCCCATCACCTTCAGCCGGTCCCAGGCGCCGATCAGGTCATCGCAGGAAAACGCGATATGCTGGATGCCCTCGCCGTTATAGGCCCGCAGGAATTCCTCGATCTGGCCGCCGCCGGCGCGACCCTCTTCGTTCAGCGGGATGCGGATCTTGCCGTCCGGCGCGGTCATCGCCTTGGAGGTCAGGCCCGTATACTCGCCCTTGATGTCGAAGTAGCGGATCTCGCGGAAGTTGAAGATGCGCTCATAGAAGCCGGCCCAGTGAGCCATGCGCCCGCCATAGACGTTGTGGGTCAGGTGATCGATCACCTTCAGGCCTGCGCCGACCGGATGGCGGTCGACGCCCGGCAGGTATTCGAAGTCGATATCGTAGATCGACAGCCCCTCGCCGTAGCGGTCGATCAGATACAGGATCGCCCCGCCGATGCCGCGGATCGCGGGAATGCGCAGCTCCATCGGCCCGGTGCGGGTCTCGACCGGCTCGGCGCCGCGGGCGACAGCTTCCTCATAGGCGTGGCGGGCGTTCTTGACTCGAAAGGCCATGCCGCAGGCCGAGGGGCCATGCTCGGCGGCGAAATAGGCGGCCGGCGAACGGGGCTCATAGTTGGCGATCAGGTTGATCTCGCCCTGTCGCCAGAGGTCCACGTCCTTCGAGCGATGGCGCGCGATGCGGGTGAAGCCCATGGCCTGGAACACCGGCTCCAGCAGCCCCTTTTCCGGCGCCGAAAACTCCACGAACTCGAACCCGTCCAGGCCGAGGGGGTTGTCGAACAGGTCGGGCATGGCCGGGCTCCATGGCGCATATCGTTACATATGCAACTATCTGTCGTGCGGATGAACTGTCAAGTGCGTCGGCTCCGGCTTGTGCCCCCAGGCAATAATGATACGGTCAGGTAACAAAAAAGGGAGGCGAGGCATGTCGATCGCGCAGGACCCGGTAGACGGCCCCATCGGACAGGCGCTCTGGGCGCGGGCGGATCAGGTGCTGCCGGGCGGCGGAATCTACTACTCCCGCAGCGCCGACTTCGCCGGGCGCGGCGTGCTGCCGGGCTTCATCGCCTCGGCGCAGGGCTGCCGGGTGACCGACGTCGACGGCCGCACCTACATCGACTTTCTCTGCGCCAACGGCCCGAACATCCTGGGCTATCGCCATCCCGAGGTCGAAGCGGCGGCGCGCCGTCAGGCCGAGCAGCAGACCAGCGCCAGCTTCTTCCCGCCGGCCCTGGTGGAGGTGATCGAGCGACTGGTCGCCCGCGTCCCGGGCATGGCGTTCGGTGTGACCTCGAAGAACGGATCGGAGGTGGTCAGCCTGGGCGTACGCATGGCCCGTCAGCACACCGGCCGCCGCACCGTGATCACCTTCGATCGCGCTTATCACGGCAGCGACCCGGAGCTGGCCAACCGCCCGCCTCCGGGGCCCCTGAGCGATGGCGTCCGCGACATCGTGCGACTGCCCTGGAACGACCCGCAGCGGCTGGCCGACCACTGCGCCGCCCATGCCGACACGACCGCCGCGATCCTGCTCAACCCGCTGGACCAGAACCCGGGTCTGCAGACTGTCGCGCCCAGCCCGGAGTTCCTGGGCGCGATACGCGCCGCCCAGGCCCGACATGACATCCAGCTGGTGTTCGACGATGTGCGGCACGGCTTCCGACTTGATCCGGTCGGCTCCTTCCGGCCGCTCGGCCTGGAGCCCGACGTCGCCGCCTTCGGCAAGGCGCTCGGCAACGGCTACGCGATCTCGGCGTTGGTCGCGCGGGAGCACCTGCGCGCGGCGGCGCGGAAGATCTTCTATACCTCGACCTTCATGTTCGAAGCCTCCGCCATGGCGGCGGCCATGGCCATGCTCGAGATCTATGAGCGGGACAACGTGTTCGCCCACATCACCGCCATGGGCGAACGCCTGCGCGCGGGGATCCTGGCGGCGGCGGCCAAGGCCGGCCAGGCGATCACCTACACCGGGCCGGTCACCATGCCGACTCTGCTGCTGGCTGACGATCCGGGGGGCGCACGGCTCAAGATGTTCGCGCGCGCGGCCTCAGGGCGCGGCGCCATCCTGCACCCGAACCTCAACTGGAACCTGAGCGGGGCGCATCAGCCCGCCGACATCGACGAGACCATCGCCATCGCCGCCGAGGCCTTCGCCGAGACACCGGGGCCCGGCTGAGCTCAGACGCCGGATCTCAGG
>NZ_JBILUK010000111.1:0-9971 GCF_044371015.1 Phenylobacterium sp. | reverse complement strand
CCGCCGCCGCCGCGCCAAACGGGCCGCAAGTTCCGGTGGCGTGGAAGAAGCGGTAGTGGCCCGCGCCGGCGGCCCGGCCCACCCGGATCATGGCCTCGTAGCCGCGAACGACGGCGTCGAGGAACGTGTTCCCGTCCCTTACGCCGACGGCCTCGGCGGCGGCGAGCGCGGCGGGCAGGACGACGGGCCCCGGATGGAGGAGTGCGCGCTTGTCGACGTCGTCCATCTCGAGGATCGCCCCCGCGGGTCCGTTGGCGAGGGCGGCGGCCTGGGGCCCGGCCCGGCGCCCGCCAATGACCCGGCAGGGACCTTGGCCTTCCAGTGCGGCCAAGGCGCGCGGCTCGGCCGCTCCGGGCTCCACCGCGCCGCCGACGGCGCAGGCGGCCCAGTCCAGGACATGCGACCGCGCCCTCGCGCGATCCGCCGCGCTGACGGGCCGCGCCAGGAGACCGGCGAGTCGTTCCGCGACCGTCTGGATTTGTCCGGACATATTGTTCTATTCCGGCGCGAGGGCGGATAGGTCAAGGGCAGGCGATAGGCTATAGGCGCAGAATGGGCCGTATCCCACGCTATCACATTCTCGCGGATCAGCTTCGCCAGGGCATCCGCAACGGACGCTATCCGGTCGGGGCGCTGTTGCCGACGGAGCTGGAGATCTGCCGCGCCGAAGGGGTTTCCCGGCACACGGCGCGCGATGCTTTGCGTATTCTCATCGATGAGGGCCTGGTTGAACGTCGCCAGGGCGCCGGCACTCGGGTCGTCGCGGCGGAACGGCCCGCGGCGTTCGTTCAGCCGCTGGGCGGCCCTCAGGAATTGATGCAATACGCCCGCGACGCGCGCATGGCGGTGACACAGGGTCTGAAGCGCGGCCTGACCGCCGAGGAGGCTGCCTGGCTGGAGACCCGCGAAGGCGAACTCTGGCTGGTCGTGGACGGCGTGCGCCGTCGCGACCGGGGCGAGGTCCTGGCGCTGACACGGCTCTACGTGCCGCAATCATTCATGGAGATCGAGTCCGAGATCGGAACCTGGCCTGGAGCGGTGCAGGAGTTGATCGAACAGCGCTGGGGCATCCGTCCGGACCGTATCGAACAGCGGATCATGGCCGAGGTGCTGGACGATGAAGCGGCCCGCGCCCTGCATGTCCGGCCGGGCGGCGCGGCCCTCAGGACCCAGCGGCGCTATATCCACGGGGCGAGCCGGGTGATCGTGGCCTCAGACTCGCGGCATCCGGCCGAGCGGTTCTCACTCGCCATGACCTACCACCGCGACGGGGCCTGAGGCCCTTCAGCCCAACAGACGCTTGACGATCTGCTCCGCGGCTTCCTCGGGCGAGACCTGGGTGGTGTCGATGCGGATCTCCGGGGCCTCAGGCGCTTCGTAGGGGCTGTCGATTCCGGTGAAGTTCTTGAGCTCGCCGGCTCGCGCCTTGGCATAGAGGCCCTTGACGTCCCGCCGCTCGGCCTCGGCCAGGGGCGTATCGACAAACACCTCGATGAACTCGCCCTCCGCCAACAGCTCGCGCGCCATGCGGCGTTCGGCGCGGAACGGCGAGATGAAGCTGACCAGCACGATCAAGCCGGCGTCGACCATGAGTTTCGAAACCTCGGCGACCCGGCGGATGTTCTCCACCCGGTCGGCCTCGGTGAAGCCGAGGTCCCGGTTCAGGCCATGGCGCACGTTGTCGCCATCGAGGATGTAGGTGTGGCGGCCGTCGGCGTGCAGGCGCTTTTCCACCAGATTCGCGATGGTGGACTTGCCGGAGCCGGACAGCCCGGTGAACCAGACGACACGCGCGGACTGGCCGAGAGACTGGGCGCGGGCGGCCTTGTTCACGTCCATGGCCTGCCAATGGATGTTCTGGCTGCGCCGGAGTGCAAAGTGCAGCAGGCCCGCTCCGACCGTGCGATTGGTCATCCGGTCGATCAGGATGAAGCCGCCGGTGTCCTTGTTCTCGGCGTAGGGATCGAAGGCGATCGGCGAGGCGAGCGAGAGGTTGCAGACGCCGATCTCGTTGAGTTCGAGCCGCCGGGCCGCGAGCTTTTCCAGCGTGTTGACGTTGATCTTGTGCTTGGGTTCGCCGACCTGCACCGGCACGATCCGGGCGCCGATTTTCATCAGGTAGGGCCGGCCGGGCAGCAGGCCCTCATCATCGAACCAGACGAGGGTGGATTCGAACTGGTCGGCGACTTCCGGCGGGCTGACGGCTGTGGCCAGGATGTCGCCCCGGCTGACGTCGATCTCATCGGTCAGGGTGAAGGTGACCGACTGGCCGGCGACCGCCTGAGGCAGGTCCCCCGTAAAGGTGACGATGCGGGCGACCGTGCTCTCGCGGCCCGAGGGCAGGGCCTTCACCCTGTCGCCGGGACGGACCACGCCCGAGGCGATCTGGCCGGAGAAGCCGCGGAAGTCGAGGTCGGGCCGGTTGACCCACTGGACCGGCATCCGGAAGGGCTTGTCCTGCTGGATATCCTCGACCGGCGCGCCTTCCAGCCAGCGCATCAGCGGCGGGCCCTCGTACCAGGGCGCGTTGGCGCTGGGCTCAGTGATGTTGTCGCCCTTGAGCGCCGACATCGGTATAGCGGTGAACGCGCGGATGCCGATCTGATCGGCGAAGGCGCGGTAGTCGGCGACGATGGCGTCGAAAGTTTCCCGGCTCCAGTCGACCAGGTCCATCTTGTTGACCGCCAGCACCACGTGACGGATGCCGAGCAGGCTCACGAGATAGCTGTGGCGGCGCGTCTGGGTCAGCACGCCCTTGCGGGCGTCGATCAGGATGATCGCCGCATCCGCCGTGGAGGCGCCGGTGACCATGTTGCGGGTGTACTGCTCGTGGCCCGGCGTGTCGGCGACGATGAACTTGCGCTTGTCAGTGGAGAAGAAGCGGTAGGCCACGTCGATGGTGATGCCCTGCTCCCGCTCCGCGGAAAGTCCGTCGACGAGCAGGGCGAAGTCGATGTCGCCGCCCTGAGTGCCGACCTTCTTGGAATCGGCCTCCAGCGCCGCAAGTTGATCTTCGAAGATCATCTTGGAGTCGTAGAGCAGGCGGCCGATCAGGGTGGACTTCCCGTCGTCCACAGAGCCGCAGGTGAGGAACCGCAGGAGCGACTTGTGCTCATGCTGATGCAGATAGGCCTCGATATCCTCGGCGATGAGGTCGGACTTGTGGGCCATCAGCGCGCCCCCTCCACCACGCTTCGCGTGGTCCCCCTTCCCCGTTGGGGGAGGACTATCGAGGCGAAGGCAGCGTGACGTCCTCCCCCAACGGGGGAGGGGGAGCGCCGCAGGCGGTGGAGGGGGGCCTGAACAGATCCCATCAGAAGTAGCCCTCCTGCTTCTTCTTCTCCATCGAGGCGGTCTGGTCGTGGTCGATGACCCGGCCCTGACGCTCGGAGGTGGTGGTGAGAAGCATCTCCTGGATGATCTCGGAGAGGGTCGAGGCCGTGCTTTCGACCGCGCCGGTCAGCGGGTAGCAGCCTTGGGTGCGGAAGCGGATCGACTTCATCATCGGGACTTCGCCCGGCTTGAGCCGCATGCGCTCGTCATCGACCATGATCAGCACGCCGTCGCGCTCGACCACCGGGCGAACGCCGGCGAAGTAGAGCGGCACGATCGGAATGTCCTCCTGCTGGATGTATTGCCAGATATCGAGCTCGGTCCAGTTGGAGATCGGGAAGGCGCGGAAGGTCTCTCCCGGCGCCTTGCGGGTGTTGTAGAGCCGCCAGAGTTCGGGGCGCTGGTTCTTGGGATCCCAGCGATGCTCGGCGGTGCGGAATGAGAGGATGCGCTCCTTCGCGCGGGACTTCTCCTCGTCGCGGCGACCGCCGCCGAAGGCCGCGTCGAAGCCGTACTTGTCGAGCGCCTGCTTGAGCCCCTCGGTCTTCCACATGTCGGTATGGACAGGACCGTGGTCGAACGGATTGATGCCCTGGGCCTTGGCCTCGGGATTCTGATGGATCAGGAGGTCCATGCCGCTTTCGCGGCCCATGCGCTCGCGCATCTCGTACATGGCCTTGAACTTCCAGGTCGTGTCGATGTGGAGCAGCGGGAACGGCGGCTTGGAAGGATAGAAGGCCTTCTGCGCCAGCCGCAGCATCACCGCGGAATCCTTGCCGATGGAATAGAGCATGACCGGGCGCTCGCACTCGGCGACCACCTCGCGGAAAATGTGGATGCTCTCGGCTTCTAGGCGCTGCAGGTGGGTCAGGGTTTGGGCGGGCAACGGGGAGTCCGATGATGATCGCGCCAGGGTTCCGGCGTGCGCTCGAGGTAGAGACCTGGGGGCGCAGGCGCAACGCCAGTGGTTCTGAAGCCGCTTGGAGAGCCTCTGAGGCCGGTTGGCGCGGATCGGCGCAGCGTGCCACATAGCCGCCGGGGTGAAACGGGGCAGATGCAATGACCGATACGACAGCGACGCGACCGGCTGGGTCGATGGGCTACAGCTACTTCGTCGTCGGCTTCCTGGCGGTGATCTACACGCTGAATTTCCTGGACCGGCAGATCGTGTCGATCCTGGGCAAGCAGATTTCCGCCGACCTGGGCCTCTCGAAGACCGAGTTCGGGTTTCTCGGCGGGACCTCGTTCGCGCTGCTCTACACGACCGCCGGCATCGCGGTGGCGTGGCTGGCGGACCGGGTGAGCCGCAAGTGGATCATCGGGATTTCCTGCGCGATCTGGAGCCTGTTCACCGCGCTATGCGGCACGGCGCAGAATTTCACCCAGATCCTGCTCTACCGGATGGGTGTCGGGTTCGGTGAAGCGGGGGGATCGCCGCCGTCCTACTCGATGATCTCGGACTACTTTCCGGCCGAGAAGCGGGGGACGGCGCTGGCGCTCTATTCGCTGGGGGTGCCGGTGGGCTCGATGCTGGGCGCGTTCTTCGCCGGGCAACTGGCGCTGGCCTACGGCTGGCGGATGGCGTTCGTCATCATCGGACTGCCGGGCGTGGTGCTTGGGATCCTGATGCTGATTTTCGTGCGGGAGCCCAAGCGCGGCGGGCTCGATCGCGTTGCCGAGGGCGCGGATGCGCACCCGCCGGCGCCGCCGCTTCTGGACGCGATCCGCGGGTTCTTCGCGAACCGGACCCTTGTGCTGACCGCCGTCTCGAGCGCCATGTCGGCGTTCGTGGGCTATGCCGGACTGGTCTGGAACCCGCAGTTCCTGGAGCTGACAAAGGGCATGACGCCCGCCCAGGTCTCAACGGTCTACGCCCTCGCGCTGGGCGTGACGGGCATCATCGGCACGCTGGTTTCGGGCTGGCTGGTCGACCGGCTCGGCGTGAAGGACAAGCGCTGGTTCGCCTGGGTGCCGGCGATCGCCTTCGCGCTCTCGATCCCGTTCTGGTTCGGCATGCTGTGGGCGCCGACCTGGGAACTGGCGATGCTGTTCCTGCTGGGTCCGATGCTGATGAACCAGGCCTATCTGGCGCCGGCCCTGACCATTGCGCAGAACGCCGTCGAGCCCGCGCGACGGGTGATGACCGGTGCGATCCTGCTGTTCGTGCTGAACCTCGTCGGGCTTGGCGTGGGGCCGGTCTATGTGGGCTGGATCGCCGACGCCGTCGAGCCGGTGCGGGGCGACCAGTCGCTGGTCTGGGGCTTCGCCGCCGTGATTCCGTTCGTGGTGCTGACGGTGGCGGCGCATCTGGCGGCGGCCTGGTCGATCGGGAGGGATCGGCGTCTAGCGGCGCTGGGCTGATCGATCCGAGTCCGAAAACCGCGAGACGTGGTGCGGCGGCGCGCGCATTCTGGCGCCTATGGACCTGGATTTCGAAGCCTGCCGCCGCGCGTTTCTGACGCGGGACCCCCGGTTTGACGGGCGCATCTTCGCAGGCGTTCGTACCACCGGGATCTATTGCCGGCCGATCTGTCCGGCGCGCACGCCGAAGGCGGAGAACATGGCGTTCTTCCCGACGGCGGCGGCGGCGCAGGAGGCGGGGTTCCGGCCCTGCCTGCGATGCCGGCCGGAGGCGTCGCCCGACCTGGGCGCCTGGCGCGGCACGTCGAACACGGTGTCGCGGGCGCTGACGCTGATCGAAGCCGGCGCGCTGGATGATGGCGATGTCGACGCCCTTGCTGCGCGACTGGGCGTGGGCGAGCGGCAACTCAGGCGGCTGTTCCGGCAGCATCTGGGCGCGGCTCCGGTGTCGGTGGCCCAGACACGCCGCGTCTTGCTGGCCAAGCAACTGATCCAGGAGACGCGATTGCCGATGGCCGAGGTGGCGCTGGCGTCGGGGTTCGGCAGCGTGCGGCGGTTCAACGAGACGTTTCTGGCGCTGTTCCAGCGGCCGCCCGGCGAGCTGCGCCGGTCTCGGCTAGCGGACATACCAGCCTCGCAGGGGCTGGTCGTGCGGCTGGCCTACAAGCCGCCCTACGACTGGGGGGCAATGATCGAGTTCCTGGCGGGCCGGGCCATCGCCGGCGTGGAGGCCGTGACCGCCGATCGCTACGCGCGGGTGCTGAGCGTGGACGGCGTGACCGGCGTGGTGACCGTGGCGCCAAGGGCCGACGACGCGCTCTCGGTAGAGCTGAGGTTCCCGAACCTCGCGGTCGTGCCGCAGGTGATCGCCCGGGTGCGACGCGTCTTCGATCTCTCGGCGGACCCGGTGCGGATCGGAGAGCATCTCAGTCAGGACCCGGCGCTGGCGCCGCGGGTCGCCGCGCGGCCAGGACTGCGCGCGCCGGGCGCCTGGGATGGTTTCGAACTGGCGGCCCGGGCCATCCTCGGTCAGCAGGTGACAGTGCAGGCGGCGCGTGGACTGGCCGGCAAGATGGCGGCGGCCTATGGCGCGACGTTCGAGGACCCCTGGGCGGCGGGTCTGGGTCTTACCCGGACGTTTCCCACGCCCGGCCGGCTGGTGGGGCAGGACATCGCGACCCTGGGCATGCCCCGGGCGCGGGGCGCGGCGCTGGAGTCGCTGGCGCGCGCGGTGGTGGACGACCCCGGAATCTTCGCGCCGCGCGCCGATCTGACCAGCGCGATCGCGGCGCTCAAGGCGCTGCCCGGCATTGGGGAGTGGACGGCGCAGTACATCGCCCTACGCGAGTTGCGCGAGCCGGACGCCTTTCCGCAGGCCGATATCGGCCTGATGCGGGCGATGACGGACGCCGAGGGGAGGCGGCCGACGCCTGATGAGTTACTGGCCCGCAGCGCCGCCTGGCGGCCCTGGCGCGCCTATGCCGCTCAACATCTGTGGTCCGCTGACGCGGCCGAAACCCAACCCCGCCGGAGCCCGACCGATGACCGCCGCGCCGCCTGACCTGCTGATCCGCGACGAGATCGAGACGCCGATCGGGACCGCCATCACGGTGACGGACGAGGCGGGCGTGCTGCGCGCGTTCGACTGGACCGACTTTGCCGACAAGCTCGGGCGGTGGCTTGAGCGGCGCTATCCCGGCGTGCCGGTGAAGGCGGGGGAGGGGCCGCTGAGATCGCCGCTGGCGGCCTATTTCGCGGGCGAGATTCAGGCCCTGGACGCGGTCAGGTGGGTGGGCGCCGGGACCGACTTCCAGCGCACCGTCTGGCAGGCGCTCTGCACGATCCCGGCGGGCTCGACCCTGAGCTATGCGGGGCTGGCCGCGCGGATCGGCCGCCCGACCGCGATGCGAGCGGTGGGACTGGCCAACGGTTCGAACCCCGTCGCGCTCATCGTGCCATGCCACCGGGTGATCGGCGCCGACGGGTCGTTGACGGGTTATGGCGGCGGGTTGGAGCGGAAACGCTGGCTGCTGGCGCATGAGGGGGCGGCGTTTCGGAACAATTGATACAGCCGTCAGTTATCAAAGATGCGCCCAGAAATTTGGATAACACATTGTTAAATTCACCTTTAATTAACGATCGACCTTAAGTCGACCGAAATTGCCTCACGCATACTCTGCCGTTGTTGGTGGGGTGTGAGTTTTGGCGACGCGAGATCGCCAGTCGACACCCAAGCGAGAGTTGGAGGTTTGGGTGGCTACGACGATTGTGAAGGACTCGGCTGGTCTTGTGTCCGCGCTTAAGGTGGCCAAGGCTGGCGATGTCATCCAGCTTCAGGCGGGAACCTACGCCCCGACGGCGATCACCGGCGCCAAGTTCGACGGCGCGGTGACCATCACCTCGCAAGATCCGACGGCGATGGCCAAACTGACCGGCCTGATGGTGAAGGACAGCCAGGGGCTGACCTTCCGCGGGCTGGAGTTCGTGGTGGACGCGGCGAAGCCAGACTATCAGTTCCAAATTCTTGGATCGAAGAACGTCAATCTTGATGCGTTGAATGTGCACGGCAGCCTCGATGGCAATCCGCTGAACGACGCGGCCGCGTTGATGATCCGCAACAGCGCCAACGTGACGGTGACCAACTCGGAGTTCCATGAGCTTCGCCATGGGATCCAGCATCTCGACTCAAGCGGCGTGCGGATCAACAACAACCACTTCCACGATATCCGGACTGACGGCATCCGCGGCGGCGGTAGCTCGAACGTTACGATCAAGGGCAACTACTTCACCGACTTCCACGCAGGTGAAGGCGATCACCCGGACGCAATCCAGTTTTGGACCACCCACACGACCAAGTCGGCGACAAATATCCTAGTTCAGGACAACGTAGTTTTACGCGGAGGAGGCGACCCGATCCAAGGGATATTCTTCCGGGATCAGGTGGGTGGGCTGCCGTTCACCGACGTGAAGATCGTCGACAATTTGATTGTCGGTGGTATGTACCACGGAATTACGCTGAACAGCGGCAAGAACCTAGTTCTGACCGGAAATGTTGTGTCCGGTCTGCCGGATCAGAAGTCCTGGATTTCTGTGATCAACAGCGACGGTGTGTCCATGGTGGCCAACAAGGCCACGGAATACCATACCGATGGCGCGACCAACATTGTTCGAGAAGGTGACGCTACAATCGCTACGCCGTCCGACGGCGGCAAAGCGCTGCAGGCGGCTTGGTACAGCGCGAATAAAGCGACCGCTGAGCAACTCTCGGACCAAGTTATGCGTTTCGTCCAAGAGATCACTCTAGTGAACGCAGGCACCATCAGCCTCGCCGCGCTGGATGCCAAGGCGGCCGAAGCCGTCAGAGAGATGGAGGTCGCCCGAGCGAATGCCGTTGCCGTGACCGGTACCGCCGGAGCCGATAAGCTTGCAGTGGATGGTGCCCGGGATACGTTTGTGGACGGCGGTGGCGGGAACGACATCATCTATGGCGGTAGCTACGGCCACAACACGCTATCGGGCGGCTCCGGCGACGACACCTACTATGTCAAGAACATGTTTGAGACTGTAGTCGAGAAGGCTGGTGAGGGTGCGGACACGGTGATTACCAGTGTCGACTTTGGCCTCGGCGCCAACATCGAGAACCTGCGTATGGCCAATGGCGCCTACTTCGGAGCCGGCAACGAGCTCAACAATCGCATTTCCGGCAGTGATGCGGCCAACGAACTACACGGCCTGGGTGGCAATGACCTCATTCAGGCGGGTGGCGGCAACGACTTGGTTTCCGGCGGCAATGGCGCAGATACGCTGGCGGGCGGAATGGGAGATGACACGCTTCAAGGCGACGCGGAGGCTGATAGGTTAGGGGGTGACGCGGGCTCGGACAGCCTGTCCGCCGGCCTTGGCGCCGACACGCTCGAAGGCGGTGCGGGCGCCGATACGCTCTCCGGAGGCGCCGGGTCAGATGTGTTCCTGTTCCGCGCTGCTGATCTGGGCGCGACCGATCGGATCCTCGATTTCTCGCGGAGCGAGGGTGACAAAATCAATCTTAGCCCGATTGACGCCAATACCAGCCTGGCGGGTGATCAAAGGTTCACGTTCGTTGGTTCGAACGCCTTCACCAAGACTGCCGGAGAACTTCGTGCTGTGGTGTCGAACGGCAACACGACGTTGATGGGCGACACCAACGGCGACGGTTTGGCGGACTTCCAATTGGTCATGGTTGGCAATGGTACCATGCAGGCAGCCGACTTCATACTTTGACAGCTTAGGCCAGAGCC
>NZ_JBILUK010000009.1:0-35928 GCF_044371015.1 Phenylobacterium sp. | reverse complement strand
CGGCTCCTCAAGTCGCTGAATCGCGCCGAGAGAGTTGGGCAGACCAACCTCGGCGAACTGAGTATTGATGTTGCGGCCGCCGCGCTCGAACACGCGGAAGATGTCGCCCGGAGGCACCACTTGCCAAGTCGGCAGCGGATAGAGCGTCGGCAATGCGCCGCGCTTGGCCTGTTCTGGCGTCACCGTGCCGTTTGGATTACCTGGAGAGACGATCCGCGCGGGCTCTCCGTGGCGGGTGTAAGCCTCGCCCAGCACATAGTTTTTGAACGGCAAGATGCCGTTGTTGTATGAGCCGCCGCCCCAAAGCATGGCGCCCGTCGCCATCAACGAACGCTCCGCCTTCTCGATCAGCTCCATGTGGCAGGCGCCGCAGGCCTGGCGCGCCACCCGGTAGTCCGAGGGATTCACGAAGCGGACGTACTCGGGGCTTTCCTTGTTCAGCAGCGTGTAGCTGGCCTTGGGGTTGGCCGAACTCGGGAAGCTCCAGGTCTTGGGATACTTGGGCAGCACGTGAGCTTTGTCGCGCAGGGCCACATAGGCCGGAGACTTCGGATCGAGCCCGGCCGCGGCCGTCACTTTAGCGTCACCGCCATGGCAAGAGGCGCACCCCAGCTTCACCGCCGAGGACAGGTGCATGGTCTTGGCGTCACTGTCGGTGTGGCACGAAACGCAGCCCGCGCTGTCAGCGTCGGCCTCCGCGTCGGTCATGTCGAACTTGGCGGCCGGCGCCGCCACATAGGTGCGCTTGACCGGCTTCTCGCCTTCGGCCGCCTTGAGGGACAAAGGCGCCAGCACGGTGACCGCTAGCAGCGCCCCCAGCTTCAGCCATGTCTTCCCTGATTTCAGCATCTTGGCCCTAGAAGGTCAGAATCGCGTTGAGAAGGATTGAATAGTATCGCTTGTTCCGTTCGGTATTGGCGAACAGGTCCTTGAACCCGCTGCCCGGATCGAACGCCGCGGCCGAAGCGCGAAAGACAATGTTCTGGGTCATCATCGGCCGCCAGATCGTCGACACCGACGCGTCCCAGCCCAGCGCCTTGGGGATCGATCCCTCCTGGCGTAGGGCCTTCAACACTGATGTGTCGGCGAAGGCCAGGTGATTGAGGTTGGTCGTGACCCGCAGTTCCGGCGTAACATCGAAGTCCGCGCCGCCGCCCAGCAGAACAGTTCCGGGGTTGTTGAAGTTCGACTGCCCCTCCTCCTTTGAGGATCGGAGGCTGTTCAGCACGCCGTTACGGCCATTGATCCCGATCACCCGTCCGCCGCCAGCGAAAGGAATAGTCTGACGGATCCAGTAGCTAGTGTCCGAGCCCGCGAACTGCGGGTTCTCAAAGATTGAATCAAAGCCGCTTTCGCGATTGTCGTAGGGGTCCCTGTCAGCCGACGCATAGAGGCCCTGCAGGCGGATGCGCGTCCAATTCAGGTCGATTGAGGGTTCAACGGCGAAGAAGTAGCTACGAATCTTGGCCTTGCGCCCGGTGAAGCTGTTGTTCCGGTCTTCTCCGAACGCGTAATAGGCCGAGGTTGTCAGGTTGACCCGCCCCAGCCGCCCGTCGGCGTTATAGCCCAGGTATGTCACATCGTAATCGCGGCCCCGCAGGTCCCCAATCAGGGCGGGACGCACCGGGAAGCCGTTCTGGTCAATCTGGACCCGGTCGCCTTCGCGGTTGCGATTGTGCACCACGGTCACCTGTGAGGTGATGCCCGGGAACGGCAGGTCCTGCCGATAGAGGTTGGCCAGCGCGATATAGTCCGACCGCGGGCGCTGGGTGAGGTCGTTCAGACCTGAGTTGGTGTCCTTTTCCACGCGCTGGAAAACCGCCAGATTGTACTGGAACCGGTTGTTGTCGCGGTTCCCGAACACCCGCACGCCAAGCTGATTATCCTGAAACAGGAAGCCACGGAAATCGCTGGAAAACGGCTGAATGCCAATCCGTACGCTGTCGAAGTCGTACCGATCTGAAACGTTCGCCAGATGCTTGTCGAGAAACAGTTCCTGGACACCGATGAAGGCGTCGTTCCGCCGGCTGCGCTTACTGGGTTCGACATGGAGCACCCGCTTCTCGGGCACGTTCACGAAGTTATCCTGGAAAGCCAGCGCCACACGGTACTCTAGGTCCGGTGGCTTGAACGCGGTTGAACCCTTGATAAAGGCTGCGCCGACGATGAACGTCTGCGCCAGCACCAGACTGGTGTCCTTCCCGAACACGTCCAGGCTCCCTGCACGCTCGGTGGTCTGCACGCCTTGTGGAATCGGGAAGCTTCGCGGTTCGATCACTGTGTCGGAGATCGCCGTGGCCACGAAGAACCAGTCGTGCGTCCCCTTGATCGGTATGTCGCCCTTCCAGAAATTCTGGTTGTAGGGGTCAAACCAGCGGGGCTTGGTTACGCCTAACGCACCGGCCAGCCGCCAGCGGTCGGGGATCGGGACCTCATCGGTCGGAAACGCTTCCGGAGCCGGCGCACGCACCGCGCCCGGATTGGTCTGGGTGACCGGCGGTGGCAGCTCCGGGGTCAAGCCGGGGCGACGGCGGCCTTCGAGAGGTTCGGCGTCCGCGGGCGCCGGGGCGCTGCCCTCGGGTGGCGCCTCGGGAACCGGCGGCCGGGTCGGTGCGCCGACCGCTGCCGGCTTGGCCGCGCCCTTCTCCCCGGACTCGAGGGCCGCCAGCACGATGGGCGCACGCCCTTCAAGGATGTCGTCGATGGTCAAGGCCACCGCCGCGCGAGCCTCCCCCGCCAGCGCGCCAGCGGCAATCAGGGCGAACAGGGATGCCGACGCGCGCATGCCTATTTCCCCTGGCACACGTTCTGGTCGCCCACGTCCAGGAACGGCGCGAACGGACAGCTCACATAGCGCAGCCGAGTCGGGGCCTGGGGCCCGACCACCAGGGTGTCGGCGCGGATCGTCGCCAATGCGTTGCCCACCGATCCCCCCAACTTGGTTGAGGCGTTATGGGTTCCAAGGAACGCGATCATGTCGTCCTGGTCGATGCCGTCGCCGGACACGCCGATGGCCCCCACGAGCCGCCCGCCGCGATAGATCGGCACTCCGCCCGGGAAGATCTGGATGCCGTTCTGCAGCCGGTTCTGGCCCGGCGCCACCTCCGGCAGGCTGGTGCACCGCTGCGGCGTGTCGTTGGCCGAGGCGCCGGTCACAAAGCCCAGGTGCTGAGCCACATTGCCGATAATCAGCGCAGACTGCAGGCCGGTGGAAAGCGGGCTCCACTGGCTGATCGGTCGCGAGAACGGGCCGTTGGCGCGCGCCACCTCGCCATCCGGATAGTAGGGTCTGGCGATGTTGCCGATGGTCCGCGCCGCAATCGCAGTCCGCCCGGTCAATGCGGCTGGATCGGCGAAGAAGTCCCGGGTCTTCTGAACGAAGCCGCGCACATCAGCGCTCGGGTCGGCAAGCAGATCGCCAGCCGCAAACGCACCGGAGAAGAAGCTGGCCGAGCGCGCCTTCTGCGCCGACACGTCTATGCCGAACACCGGTGCATCCGGAGACCGCACGATCCCAAGGATCTGCCCGCGGCTGTCCACCAGGGTAATGGAGACCTCGGCTCGGCTGTCGAGCGGACGACGGATCTGCGCCCGCGCCCGGCTCATGATGGTGAAGGCTTCCTCAAGGATCGCCCGCGCCTCAGCGGCCGACAGCGGGGTCAGGCCATCGGCCGCGTCCGTTCCGCCTCGGATCGGAAACCGCCCGACGCCCGCGCCATTGGTCAGCACCATGGCGGTCGAGATCGAGAACTCGGCCGCTGTCGCCAGCCTCATGCCCGAGGCTTCGGTTCCATAGACCTGTCCCGCCAGTGCGCCGCCACCCGCATAGTAGCCTGTCACCGGCGTAAAGGCGCCGGTTCCGGCCGGCAGGCTCGCAAACGCCGTGGCGCTGGCCGGGCTCGAGCGCAGTGATCCGGCATCCGCATCACTGAAGCGCAAAGTGGTTCCATCCACCGAGACTCGCTCAGCACGGATCTCGGTTGGCGCAGCAAAGCCCGTGGCGGCGGCGACGGCGATCGCCTCCTCCGCATCGTTGTCGATGTCCAGAATGTTCTTGTCGAACCCGTAGTCGCCATCGGCCATCACGCCGACGCCGCCCACCAGCACGCCACCCTTGTATAGCGGAAACCCACCCGGGTCGGCCGACAGTCCCAATGGGGAGCGCCGTGGCCCGACGCTGATCGACGCAGTCCGGGTCGTTACGTCCGAACAAGGCAGAGACGAGAACTGCACCCCGAATAGCGGCCCGCTTTCCAGCCCCACGGTCGTCGGGGCCGGGGGAAAGTGTTCCTGCACGATCTGACTGGCCGTACGGGTCGAGAAGGCATTGCCACCCGACGACAGGTAGGCCCCGGTTACCGCCTTGGCGATGGCGCCCGCCGCAGAAGGCACGACCACGCCCTGAGCATCGAAGTTGGTTCCTGACGGGCCGGCGCGCAGCGTCGCTGTCGCCCGCGCTCCGGTCATCGAGTAGACCGCCAAAACGTTCCCCACACGGTCGGTCACCGCGATCACCGCGGGCAGGTTGCGCGCCCGAGCCTCAGCCACGCCTTGAGCGATGACCTGCTGGACTTCGGCGACACTCAGAGCACTCGCTGCCGGCAAGGTGTAGATCGGCGCCGATCCGCCGCCCGTCGTCGGCGTCGTGGGCGCGGTGGTTGGAACACTACTGCCTCCACCTCCCCCGCAGCCGGCCAACGCCAGCGCGGCGACGAGCAGCGCGCCCCGCGCTCTTGGCTTCATCTGAGCGACCTCGCCGCTTGCGCTGTCTGAGCCAAGGTCGCGCGGAAGGCGTCGGGCCGCCAGCCGTTGGGGTCGCGGACCTGGGCGTAGGCGCGATCCAGCAATGGACGCACCCGAGCCACCGTCCCGCGGTCGGCATCTCCGGAGGCCACGAGTGCATTGAGCAGCGTATCCGCCGCCATCACCGCCTGGGCCGCGCCGGTATAGTCGGTATAGCGCCGCGCCGCCTCGCCGGTCAGGATTGCATCGAGCATCGCCAGCGTCTCAGCCCGAGAGAACGACTGACCGGCGAATGCGTCCGCCAGCGCCCGCGCCGTGCCAGCGAGTTTGGCGGCGGCCCGAAGCGATTCACCCCGGTCGCGAGCCAGCGCTGAGTGGAAGGCGCGGGAATCCGCTTCCAACCGTCCAGCCAGCCCCGGCGCCACAACCTTCGCCGCTGCCGTCAGCATGATGATGTTTTCGTCGTTGAACGGCGGTTGGCCCGAGGGGATCGGACGGCCTGGATTAGCCTGCCAGGTTGGACGGGCGTTCGGATCGTCTGAAATCTGCCGATGGCAGCTGTGACAATCGAAGAAGTAGAGCTCCGGGAACGCTCCGCGATTGCGGCCGGGCTCGGCATAGAGCGTCAGGGCCCGCTCCAGCGCCATGGCCTGACCTACGGCCCAGGTCTTCACGCCGCCCGCATAGCCTTTGCGCTTCACATAGTCGGCATCGACGTCCCAGTGCTTCTGCAGGCTGGAGAACAGGTCGAGCTCGAAATTCACCCGCGGGTGGCCCGCGGCCATGATCTCGTGACTGACGAACTGGCCGGGTTTGGAGCCGCCGAAATGGCAATCGAGGCACACTGCCGCGCGCACCTTCGGGTTCTCCAACGCTTTCATGCCGCGCGCCACATTGTTCAGGTGCGTCCCCTCGACGCCCCGGTGGCTCGCCAGCCAGCCGCTGGACGCCCCGTGACAGGCCTCGCAACCGACGCCGTCCGAGAGCTGGAACCGCGCGCCTCGACGCGTGGGAGGCGCTGGGTCGGCGTGGCAGCCCAGGCACTGACCGGCGACCCCTTCGCCGGTGAGGCCCATCTTGCGGGTGATGGCAACGCCACGAGGCTCATAAACCACGCGGTAGGCCCGACTGTGGGCGCCTGCGACGCTCGAGCGGTCCTGCCAGGTAATCAGTTCGTCCTGACGAACATTGAGACCAGAATCAATCTGGCGGCTGTGACAGGTGGAGCCCGCGCAGGACGCAACGCCCTCATGCACGCCCCCCGATTCCGTCGCGGCGGTCGCGGACGGCCCGAACACCAGAACCGCCGCGCCGGCGGCGGCCGCCACGGCGGCGCAGAACACGCCGACGAATCGCGACGCTCGTGCTCCCCCCATCGTCTCTCCCCCGGCGCACTCGTTACACTCTTAGCGGGCTCGCCACCGCCACCGTAGCCCGAAAGTGCGGGGCGCGGTCAACAGATCGCAAAGCCCTTTTCGCAGCGGAACTTGAGAATCTTTCATCCGATACCGCAACACATCGGGAGAGTCTGCTTAACAACCAGTTCTCCGAGAGCTATGACTCTTGGGGTGGGGTTTGAGAGGTGGGGTATGGAAGGGCTGGATGCTGCGCGACAGCGCCTCAGCCTCGGGTATCGCGCAGGTCTGTTGGCGCTCGCCTCAGCGGCGCTGTCAGCGCCTCACACATCCTTCGCGCAGTCCACGGCGCCGCCCCCTCGCGGCCCGGCGCCCGGCACTAGCGCCGGGGAGCTCGATCCGGGATCGCGCGTCACCCGACCACCGCCGCGCCCGAACCAAGGGGCATTCACCCCGGAGCCACCTGGACCTTGCCCGTTGGAGACCTCCGACGTTCGGGTCACGCTGAATTCCGTCTCGTTTCGAGGATCCACCGTCGTCTCAGAGGGTGAACTTCAAGCAGCCTATGCTGAATATCTGGGCTCGCCGCAGAAAGTCGCCGTGATCTGCGCGATCCGCGATCGGGCCGCACGCATCATATTCGAAAGTGGCGTCCTTGCCCGCGTCGAAATCCCAGAGCAACGCATCGCCGGTGGCGCGCTGGTGCTGGAGGTGATCGAAGCCCACGTGGTCAATGTGCGCGTCAGGGGCGACGTCGGTCCGGTGCAGGACCTGGTCGAGCGTTACGCCGAGAAACTGCGCGGCATGAAGCCCTTCGATATGGCGCGGGCTCAGCGCTACCTTCTGTTGGCGTCTGATGTTCCCGGGGTGCGCGTCCGAGCTGCGGTGCGTCCCTCCACAAGCCCCGAGCGAGGCGCCGTCGATATTGATCTCGCCGTCAGCCGCAAGCCGCCTGAAGCCTTCGGCAAGGTCGACAACACCGGATCGCAATCGGTCGGCCGGTGGTCTGGGCTGGCTCGCGTTCAGTTTGAAGGTTTCACGTCCATCGGCGAAACCACCACGGTGACCGCACTGAGTACGCTTGAAAGGAACGAGCAGTGGTTGGTCCAGGTCGCTGAGACCGCGCGATTCGGATCCGAAGGTTTGGTCGGCCGCGCCAGCCTGACCTACGGAGAGAGCCATCCCGGGGCCGCGCTCAAGCCCATTGATCTGGCCAGTTCGTCCCTTGTGGGCGGTCTGGAGGCGGCCTACCCCCTCCTGCGCACGCGCGATCGCAACCTCTACATCGCCACCGGCATCGACGTGATCGATACGCGCACGACGTCCCAAGGCGGCCAGCCGTTCTCGCGTGACAAACTGCGCGTCCTCTATGCCAGGGCCGACGGCGACTTCCGGACCGAAGCGGTGGGCAGACCGGTTCTTCTGTCCGGGGCGTTGGGGGTTCGGCAAGGCGTTTCGGCCCTAGGAGCGAGCAACCGTGGCGACGCCCGTCTCACGCGGGCGGATGGCGACCCTTCGGCATGGGTGGTGCGCGCTCAGGGCGGAGCCGACGTGGCGATCAGCGATCGCCTCGTGGGCATGTTCCGGGGCCAAGCCCAATACGCCAAGGCGTCATTGTTCCCCTACGAACAGATTGCGGTCGGCGGCCTCACGGTCGGCCGGGGCTACGATCCGGCGGCGCTCCTGGGAGACAAGGGAGTCACGGGCGGCTTCGAGCTCCGTTATGGTCCGTGGCAGTTGCATCCCCAGATCGCCGCGGCGCCGTATGGCTTCTTTGAGATGGGCTACATCGCCAACAACAATATCGGGCGCACAGGCGCTCAGAAGGACCGGGCGCTGAAATCGGTGGGCGCCGGCGTGATCTTCCGGATGTTTAATCGCGCCAACCTGGAGGTGACCTACGCTCGTCCGCTGGATTCAGTCCGCCCCGGGGCAGCGCGCCCGGCGGATCGGGTGCTGATCCAACTCACGGCGAGTCTGCTATGATGTGCTGGGAATTCGGATGACCGCGCACACGCCCA
This sequence comes from Phenylobacterium sp., assembly GCF_044371015.1. GTDB lineage: Bacteria > Pseudomonadota > Alphaproteobacteria > Caulobacterales > Caulobacteraceae > Phenylobacterium. The sequence goes on along the minus strand of NZ_JBILUK010000009.1, from coordinate 27,809 downwards.
TGGTCGTGACAGCCGCCGAGCGCAGGACGTGGCTCTTTGCGCGCACAGCTCTTTGCGGCGTGCTTTTCGGCCTCAGCATGTTCAGCCCGAAGGTCGCATCGGCGTTGCCCACCGGCGGGCTCGCCGAGGTGAATTCGGGGGGCGGCTTGCCGGTTATCGCCAGTTCGGGCGCGCGGACTGACGTGACGCTCAACGCCGCTCGTACGGTCATCAGTTGGACGACGTTCGACGTTCTGCCGGACGAAGTGGTCAGCTTCAATTTTCGCGCGCGGAACGACATCGTCCTGAACCGCATCATCGGCCTAACCCCCAGCAAGATCGAGGGGATTGTCGAGGGCAAGGTGGGCGGCGCCTATGGCGGCAATATCTGGTTCTCATCCCAGAACAGCATCATTTTCGGCAAGGGATCCCAGGTCGACGCCGGAAGCATCATGGTGGCGATCGGCACGCCCGTGGTGTCGGAGTTCCTTGACCCCGCGCGCAATCTGTTCACGTTCCGCGGCGACGACGCCATTCCCGGCGCCCGGATCTTCGTCCTCACCGACGCCAAGCTGACCGCCAATGGCGGCGTAGTGGGCTTTGCGGGCCCCAGCATCGTCACCCGCGCCAATGCGATGGTCTCGGCCACCGGCGGCAGCGTGCTCTACGGCGCAGCGCGCAGTTACCAGATCCGGATGGCACCTGGCTCGGGCGGCGACTTCGATCTGGTCGACTTTATCGTCCCCACCGCTTCGGACGGCACCCAGGCCCCCGTCGCCATCGACCTGGGCGGCGACACCCGAGCCAATTCGGTGTTCCTCGCCGCGGTGAACCGAAACTCGCTTGGAAGCGCAGTGATCAATCTCGAGGGCATGGTCACCGCCCAGGCGGCCAAGGCCGACGGCGGCGACATCGTGCTGTCCGGTAACTCCGGGATCGCTATTCGCGGCTTGGCGGACCCGTTGGCCGACGCCGGCTCCGTCGATGTCTTCCTCAACCGCGCGAATGCCTCGCGCGACATGCTGGTTCAGAACACCGGCCGTATCTTCGCCAGACCCTGGTTGCGCCCACCTGAAGAGACCAAGAACCCGCCAACGCTCCAGGAAGACAAGGACGCGCTGGACAATAGCAACAGCAACGGAAACGGGTTCGGTAACGGAAACGGGTTCGGCAACGGAAACGGGTTCGGCAACGGAAACGGGTTCGGCAACGGGGGCGCGCTGTTGGAATCTGTCGTGCTCGACCGGGCGCTGGTGTCGACACTGTTCGACCCGACGGCGATTTCATCGATCAACACCGGCCGCGACGTAAAGATCGCCGCAACCGCCAGCATCGAACTCGGTCGGGTGGTGGCGGGCCGCGACGTCTCGGTGAAGGGCTCTATCGTTGAGGCCAACAGCCTTATCGCCGCCGGTGACCTCGCAGCGGAGTCGACAGACGGCGACGTGCTCCTTGCGGGTGTCGGCGTAACGCGTAACGGCGCCGTCAAAGGAAAGGTCGACGTCAAGATCGACGCCATCACGGCGCCCAATCGCCTGACGGTCACATCTGGCCGCGACATCACGCTTGGCGATGGAACCTCCTCGGTCGCGGGGGTCATCTCGCTGAATGCGCCGCAAAATGTGCTGGTCGAGTTGGCCTCGGCCAAGATCGATTCCATTACCGCCGGCGTCAGCGCCAACCTGCGCGGCGGCGCCATTGAAGTGAACACGATCGCCGCGCCCCGCATGTTCGCCCAGGCCTCAAGCCTCAGGATCGGAACCGCCACGACCTCCGGCGACTTCTACGCGATCGCCACCAATGGCGACGCGATCGTCGGCTCAGTCACCGCGGGCGATGACATCTTAGTTCTCGCCACGAATGGGACCGCATCCCTGCAGAACGGCGTGATCACCGGCAACGCGCCCGACGTCGTTCAGCAGGAGTTTGTCGGAAACCCGGATCAGGCCGCCAATGGTCGTGTGGTGCGGGTGGAATCCACCAACGGTGATGCGCGCTTGGGCCTCGGAACCGGGGGCGTCACCGGGGCCACCTCCGTCGCCGTGCGCGCCGGCCGGGACGCCGCTGTAGAAGTCGTCAGAGAGCTGCCTGGCGCCTTCTCGGTGATCGCCTCGCGTGACGCGACGCTTCGGGCGCCGACAGTGCGTCTGGACGCCATAACCGCGGGCCGGGATCTGGCGCTCGGCAGCACGGTCGGCGACTTCACCCTGCTGACGAGCCTTAACGCCACCCGCAATGTCACCATCACCGCCGTCGGCGCGCTGCGGGTGGGTGATGTCCGCGCCGATCAAGGCTCGGTGACGCTGCAAGGCTCCAACATCAATGCAGGCGCGGTCAGCGCCAGCGAGGATCTCACGCTACGCGCCACTTCGGGCGGCGTGACGACCACCAGCTACCGAACGGGTCGCGATCTTTTCGTCCAGGGCCGGTCGCTGTCTCTCGGCTCAGCCATCGGACCGACGCCCCGCGACTTGACCATCACATCGCTCGGTGACTTCACGGCCACGTCGCCCCTTACGGCCGGCCGAAACCTGACGTTCGATATCGCGGGTCGAGCCGTGCTGGGCGCAACCACGGCGGCTGGAACCACGCGGATCTCGGCCGGCGACCTTGATCTCACCGGACTGCTGAGCGCCGCCAACGTCCAGATCGAGTCTCGCAACGGGGCCATGCGCGTCGGCGGAGCCTCTGGCGGCCAAGGTTTCGTGTTCGACGCCAACGATTTCGGCCAGCTGCGGGTCCCCGGCGAAACCCGCTTCTTCGCCGGTTCGACCACCGGCGGAACGCGCGGCGACCTCACCCTACAGACACTGACCGTCAACCCGGGCCAGACCCCGAACGTGTCGTTCATGGTGGGATCGGCCAACAACGCCTCCGTCACCGGGCTTGTCGCGCCGACGGCCGACGGCGGCGTGCTGCGGATCGGCTCCGCCGGCGACCTGTCCTGGCGTCCCAACGCTATCCTGGTTTCCGGCGCCGTGGGAGCCGCCACCTTCTCCTCCGGATCCTACAGGGACGTTCGCGCCTTCAACGAGGTCAGGCTGGCCGCGAGCCAGGACATCATCTTCGGCTCGCTGCGCTTCATCACGCTCATACAGGGCACCCCCGTGGCGGACATCGACATCGCGCTCGGCCGTCCGACTGGGGTCGCGCCGACCGGCGATGAGATCGGCCGAGTGTTCGTTTCGGCCGGCAAGCTAGAGGTCTCGTCCGAAAACAAGGTGGTCCAACAGAACACCGCTCCGATCGGATTTGGTCAGGCTGTGGGCGTTTTCTTCACCGGCCAGTCCAGCACCTCTCTGATCATCGATCCGCCCAAGATTGTCGAACTCTGGGGCGCCTTCGCGGTTGGCGGTAACCTGGTGAGCGGCATCAACGCGGTTAAGAGCCTTTCGTTCGAGATTGTGGACGTGAACGGCAATCCGATCAGCCGCCCGGACGGTTCCATATACCGGTTCAACAGCTGCGACGTGAACTCGGGGAGTTGCAACGCCCAGGCGCTAGGTGGTGGCAGCTCGGGCGAAATGATGGGCCAGGTGAACTCAGGCGTTCTGTCCAGTCGAGACGCCCTTCCGCCTCCCCAACGGAGCGGACCAGGCGGCGACGGCTCGCCGGAAGAGGTCGCCTCCGCGGTGTCGGCTGCCGACGCCATTACGGCGCCGCCGGTTATACTGGGCGTCACCCCGCCTACGCCGGAAGAGATTGTGACCGACGCCGTGACCACGGGCACCGGCAGCGAGGAAATCTGGCGAAAGCGCAGGCAGAGACGATGATCTTGCGAGGTCTCCTGGCGACCCTGGCGGCGGCCGCCCTCTTAGGCGGGTCGGCGAGCGCGCAGACGCGCGCCGATCTGATTCCGCTCGGCCAAAGCGCGGCGAGCGGCGCGGTCTGCCAAGCCGTGCGTGACTATGACGACCCGGTGGCGCAGGGCGCAGGGCGGCGCGCTTGGAACATTCGCTGCCGGGGTTGGGAAGGTAATCTGGGGCGCCTCTACACGCTCCCGACGACCGATGCGGTCCAAGCCTGGGAAGGCGCCCTTTCCGGGCGCGTCGACTGTCAGGCCGCCAAGTCTGAGACGCTCACGGGTTTGGGTGCGGCCAACCGACGGGCGTGCCGCAATCGTTCCGGCCAGGCCCCTTACCTCGCCTACGATGCGCGCCGTGGCTCCAACCTTTTCGTCGCCGAGGGCGCGGCTCAACTCGCAGATGTGTTGGAGACCGGGTTGAAGGTGGTCTCGGGCGTCATCAAGCCCCCGGCCGCATCGGAGGTTCAGACCTCGGCCGCCAGCGCCGAAATCGCCGCCGACTTCGGCGGGGCCACCGGCGGCCTCGCCCGCGCCCAAGCCGCCGCAGCGGCGGATCCTGCACGTCTCCGGGCGAGGGCCTACGTCCAGAACAATGAGTGGCGGTTTGAACAGGCCGAGACCGACTTCCAGGCGCTTGTCGCCGACGCCGAAGCGCGCCGCGCACCGCCCTCCGAACTGGCTGAGGCGTTGCTGAATCTCGCACTCAACGTTTCCAACAATGGCAAATTCACCGAGGCTGATCGCCACTTCCGTGATGCCGACGTCCAGGTAGCCCTTGCCGCCGATCCCCTTCTCGCCGCCCAGGCGCGAACCTACCGCGCCCTGCATTTGCGTAATGCTGGTCGGTTCGATGAGGCCGTAGCGGCTGGGCAAGCGTCCCTCCGCGCCAGCCAGGAGGTTCGAGCCGCCCGTGGCCTCAGCGCCGGCGGCCCCGACATCTCTCAAGCGGCCGATGGCGAAGTCGCCATCGGATCCGAGCTGGCATCAGCGCTGAACAACCGCGCCGGCGGCCGCGACGTGCTGGGCGGCAGCCGAGTGTCTCTGTCCGACCGGCTGACCGTCCAGGACGCTCAGGCGCTTGAGGTGGTCGGTTCTTCCCAGGCCGCCCTGGGCGACGTAGCGGCCGCCAGGGAGACTCTGGCGCGCGCCGGCCGGCTGCTCACCAACGCCGAGGCGAGCGGCGCGCTCAATGTCTGGCTCCGCGCCAGGATCGAGGCGGACCTCGCCGAAATCGACCTCGACTCCGGTCAGCCAGCCCAGGCCGTCGCCCGCTATGAGACGGCGGTCCGTACGATCCGGCTGCGCCACGCCGGAACCGCGGCAGAGGGTGGGCTGCTTCTCGACCTTGGGCGCGCCCAGATCGGCGCCGGGCAGGAAGATGCAGCGCTCAACACTTATGCCCGAGCCTTTGATCTCTTTCAGGCGCAGCGGGGCGCCCTGGGCGCTTCCGCGGACGACGCGGCCCCTTACTTCGACCTCCTGCTCAAGCGGATCGGGACCGATGCCGCACGCGCCGATGAGTACAAGGCCCGTTTCTTTTCGGCCGCGGCAGGGGTGATTTCCAACGCCACCGCCCAGACCGTGTCCAAGCTGGCGGCGCGTGTTGCGTCGGGTGATGGTGCGGTCACCGGCCTCGTCAGAGCCCTGGAGGATACCCGACGCGAGCTCCGCGCCTCTGAGGCGCTGGTCGCCAATTTGCAAGCGCAGGACGCGTTTGTGGGCCAGGAGAAAGTCGACCTTGAGGCCCGCCTCAAGACGCTACAGGACCAATCTGACGCGCTGGAAGCGCAACTCCTTGCGGCCAACCCGCGCTATAGCCAACTTGTCTCGTCCGGCGCTTCGCTTGGAGACCTCCAGAAAGTTCTCTCCAGAGACGAAGTCTACGCCAAGATCCTGCTCCTTGATCGCCGGGGCTATGGGATCCTGGTGTCTTCCGACGGTGCTCAACCTTACGCCATTGATGTGACCCGCGGCGATGTCGGCGCGGCCGTGCGTCGTCTTCGGGCGCCGTTTGAAGCTGAAGACACCCTCCCGGCCTTCGACGTGGTGGAGGCCCACAAGCTGTTCCGCACCTTGTTCGGTCCCGTTGCCGATCAGGTCCTGGCCGCGCGCCACCTGATTTATGAGCCGGACGGCGCTTTGATCTCCTTGCCGGTGGCGACGCTGGTGACGGCCGATCCTGCGCCTCTGCTCGCCGGCCTCGAGGCGGGTCAGGACCCGGACTACCGCAAGATCGCCTGGCTCGGCGCCAAGGTGGACTCAGCGCTGGTGTTGTCGGCCGCGAGCTTCATGCAATCGCGCGCCTTCGCCCCCTCGCGGGCGAAGCAAAGCTTTCTGGCCTTTGCCGACCCCACGACCCCGGCTCGCTCCGACACGCGGGCCTACGGCTCTGTCGTCCGCCGCGGGGTCAGCCTGCGCTCTGAACGCGATGTTTCCGACATCTGCGAGAACACGCGACTAGCCCTGCTCGCCATGCCTGCCTTGCCCGACACCGCCGACGAGGTGCGAGCGGTCGCCGCCAGCGTGGGCGGCGCGTCGCCGAACGACATCGTCGTCGGTGCGGGTTTCACCGACGATAGCCTGCGCGCTCGCACCGACCTCTCCGACTACAAGGTCCTCTATTTTGCGACCCATGGTCTGTTGCCACAGCCTTCGGCATGCCTCCCGGAACCGGCTCTCATGACTTCAGTGGGAGGTGGCGATTCCGACGGATTGCTCGACTCCAGTGAAATCCTCGACCTCAAGCTCGATGCCGATCTGGTTGTTCTCTCAGCTTGCGACACCGGCGGCGGCGGCGGCGACTCGGCTACGACGGGCCTGCAGGGCGGCGGCGAGGCCCTGGGCGGCCTCACCCGGGCGGTAATCTATGCTGGCGGCCGGTCGCTCATCGTCTCTCACTGGTCGGTGGACTCGGCGGCGACGGTCAAGCTTATGACCGGCATGTTCGCGTCCGGCGCGCCCTCAAAAGCCCTGGCGCTCACACAGAGCCAGATCGTGCTGCAGCAAGCTGAAGAGTTCTCGCATCCCTACTACTGGGCCCCGTTCACCATCGTGGGCGATGGGTCCCGGCCCCTCCCGGCGGGCGCCGCCCGTGCCGCCGACTAGTTGAGGGAAGGCCGCGCGGCCATGAACCAGGCCGCGCTGCAACTCAACATTGAGGCCTACGACGCCTCAATACCGAAGCCGATGGGCCGTAACTCTGCGGGCGAAGGCTTTCTGCGCGGCTGGCTGGCCCATGCCGACGTGGAGCGCTTTCACTTCTGGAACGTGCAGAATCTGGACCGGCCCTCGCTCGAAGCACTGCTTGATCGCCTGGGCCCAGTGGATCGCCCGGTCACCTGGATATCCCGCGGCGAGCGTGAGAGCCTCGCGGCGGCTGGCGCTGTCTATATCCCCACGCCTGAACTCAGAGGCGAAGCATGGGCCCGCCTCGCGTTCGGCGGCCAAGCCTACTCCCTGACCGGCGTTACCCACACGATCGCAGAGACCTACATTCTCGAAGAGATCGCCGGGATGTTGACGGCGCCCCTTGAGCCTTGGGATGCCCTGATCTGCACTTCCGAGTCCGGGCGCAAGGCGGTTGAATCTTTGTTGGCCGGCGTGGCCGCCTATATCCAGGAACGGTTCGACGCGGCGCGCATTCCCCCCGCCCAACTGGTCACCATCCCGTTGGGCGTCCACACGGCGGACTTCATCAGGGATCCGGAGGCTCGGGCGGGCTGGCGCGAGCGTTTCGACATCCCGCCCGATGCGCCGGTGGCGCTGCACATGGGTCGGTTCAGCACCGAAACCAAAATGCATCCGGGCCCGATGGGCCTCGCCCTCCAGATCGCCGCCGAACGCTTGGGCAAGCCGGTTTACTGGATATGGTTCGGCGGGGCGCGAAGAACCGAGGACGCCAAGGCTTTCGAGGCGGCGGCCCGCGCCTTCTGCCCCGATGTCGAGATCCGCATCGCACCCGACACAACGGCCGCAACTCGCGACTCGATTCTCTCGGCGGCCGATGTCTTCCTGTCGCTCTCCGACAATATTCAGGAGACGTTTGGTCTGACGCCGGTTGAAGCGATGGCGGCTGGTCTGCCCTGCGTGGTCAGCGACTGGGATGGCTATCGCGACACTGTCCGCCACGGCGTTGACGGCTTCCGCATCCGCACCACAGCGCCGCGCCCCGGGCTGGGGGGCGACCTCGCCTATGCCTACGCCCAGCGGGCGATATCGTACGATACCTATGCGGGCGCGGCCGCGCGCCTGACCAGTATCGACGTCTATGAGGCGGCGGAGGCCTTGACCGCTCTATTCGCCGACCCGGACCTCCGCGCCAGGCTTGGGGCGTCAGCCCAGGCCCGCGCCCGCGAATCGTTCGATTGGCGCGTCGTGATTCCCCAGTATCAGGCGCTGTGGACAGAGCTTGCACGTCGTAGAAGCGCCGCCGCGCGACAGCCATCCATGGAGAACCCCTATCGTCCGGATCCCTTTCGGATGTTCGCGGGCTATCCCAGCGCTGCGCTTAAGCCTTCCGACATCGTCTCCCTGACCAGACCCTTCACGCTCGCCACAATGACCGATCACCTCGCGCGTCCCGGCGTCGACGACCCCGCGGCTCGTCTGCCCGACGCCGCCGAACGCGCGGCGATTCTGTCCCTGCTGTCTGTTGGCCCCCGCACCGTCGGCGCCTTGCTGGCAGAGACTTCGCCGGATCGGCGCCCCTTTATCGAGCGTGGTCTTGTCTGGATGGCCAAGTTCGGCGTGTTGCGTCTCAACTCACGCTCAACACGTACTTAGGGCATGGCAAATGCATCGTTCAGGTACCGTTCAACAGTCCCGTGTGCTATTGTTCGGACCTGCGCGAACACGACCCAGGCTCTCCAGACGGGATTAGAGACATGCGTCAGATTTTGATCGGCTTGGCCCTCGCGGTCACCATGGGTGGCGCTGCATCCGCCGCCGACTACATTGTCGTCAACTCCAGCGATCCAGCCATTAAGCGCGGACAGTCTTTGGACGCTGGCGATCGCGTGGCGCTGGGCGCCGGCAAGACGATAACCCTCATGCGGCCGACCGGCGAGGTGACCACGCTCCGCGGCTCGGCCAACGGCGTGACAGTGCCTGGCGCCCGCGTAGCGGCGGCGGATGCGGCCCGGTTCGAAACCCTGCGCGCGCTGATCCAGCCTCCGCCGGAAGGCCGCACCTTCGGGGCGCGCCGGGGCGGCATCTGCCCGGCCCTGGAGAGTCTCACCACCCTGGACGACATCGTCCGCACCGCAGAGTCGAGCGGCTGCAAGACCGTGGCCCGTCAGGCGCTAGACGCATACCTCGCCAAGAGCGACACGCCTCAGGCCAACTGACACCCCGCAGTTTCAGAAAACTTTGGGCCGGCCGGGGCAACCCGCGCCGGTCCTTCTCGTTTGGGCGTGATCGACACACCGACAGCATTGGTAGGCCGGCTGGGACTCGAACCCAGGACCATTCGATTAAAAGTCGAATGCTCTACCACTGAGCTACCGGCCCGCGACGCGTTCCGCGAAGCGGCGCGGAAACTAGATTGCATCAGAGGAAAGTGAAAGCCGGTTTCCGCTGTGGGTCTTAACTCCGCCGCACAGCGACGTATGGTGGCGGCATGCGCACCACGGCTATTCGACCTCGACCTGGCATCTTGATTGCGCTTGCGGCGTGCGTCCTCGCGGCCGGCCCGGCTTGGGGGCAGACCCGCCCCGCGCCCGCCAAGGCGCCGCCGCCCAAGGCTGCAGCCCCGCCTGCAAAACCCATCGAGCCGGTCCGCACATCGGATCAAGCCAAGCGGGACAGCGTGGAAGGCGTCGTTACGGCCCCATTGCGCGACCTGAACATGGTCCGCACCGATGTGCCGGAAGTCCTGCGTGAAGCGCTCGCCAACCCTTACGCCAAACCGCCGGCCCGCTGGCGCTGCCCCCAGCTCGCCGCGCTGGTCAAGCCCCTAGACGAAGCCCTGGGTCCCGACATCGATCGTCTGCCGCCGGGCGATGAGAATCTGATGGATCGCGGCAAGTCCACGGCGCTGGGTGCGGCGGCGGATCTGGCCTCCGGCGCAATTCCCTTCCGGGGCGTGGTGCGCAAGCTCTCGGGCGCCGAGAACCACGACAAGTTCGTCCAGTCCGCGATCATCGCGGGCAATGTACGACGCGCCTATCTCAAGGGTCTGGGCGAGGCGCGAGGCTGCCCCGCGCCGGCCACCCCGTCTACGGAGCGCCGACTCGCCGCGCAGGCCGCCCCAGCACCTCCCGCGGCGAAGGCGGGGCCTACGCCGAAGTTCCCGGTTCGGGCCGAACCTGCCGCGCCGCGAACGACCGGCGGAACGCCTCAGACCGCCCCTCGGCGATAGCCGTGCGAAGGGCCGCCATCAGGGTCTCAAAGAACGCGACGTTGTGCCAGGACAGGAGCACCTGCCCCAGGATCTCCTCCGACTTCACCAAGTGATGGAGGTAGGCCTTGGAGTAGTCACGGCTAGCCGGAATGATGCTCTGGGGGTCGAGCGGGCTGTCGTCCTCGGCGAACCGCGCATTTTTCAGATTGATCGGACCATCCCAGGTCCAGGCTTGGCCATGGCGGCCAGACCGCGTCGGGAGCACGCAGTCGAACATGTCCACCCCGCGCAGCACCGCCTCGACAATGTCGATCGGCTTGCCGACCCCCATTAGATAGCGCGGCCGCCCTGCCGGCAGCATCGCGGGTGCGAAATCCAGCACCTCGACCATCGCCTGGTGCCCCTCGCCAACTGCAAGGCCCCCGATGGCGTAGCCGTCAAACCCGATCTCCATCAGTCGGTCGGCCGACTCCCGCCGCAGCGCCTCGTCCAGCCCCCCCTGCTGGATACCGAACAACGCCTGGTTCTCTCGATCGCCGAAAGCCGCCCGGCAGCGCGCGCCCCAACGGGCTGAGCGCCGCATGGCGTCGGCGGCCCGCTCCGGGCTCGCCGGCAGCGCCACCAGTTCATCCAACTGCATCACAATGTCGGAACCCAGAAGATCGGCCTGGATTTCCATCGAGCGCTCCGGCGATAGCACATGCCGCGAGCCGTCGATGTGACTCTGGAAGGTGACCGCCTCTTCCGTCACCTTTGCGATCTTCGAGAGCGACATGACCTGGAAGCCACCGGAATCGGTCAGGATCGGTCGCGGCCAGTGCATGAACTGGTGCAGCCCGCCAAGTCGCTTCACCCGCTCAGCCGTGGGGCGAAGCATGAGGTGATAGGTGTTTCCCAAGAGGATATCGGCGCCGGCCTCGGCCACCTGATCCACCGTCAACGCCTTCACCGTCGCCGCCGTGCCCACCGGCATGAAGGCCGGCGTTCGGATCGCCCCGCGAGAGGTTTCGATCACTCCTGTGCGGGCCTTGCCGTCGGTCGCATCGATCCGGAACGGGAAGGAGGCCATCAGTCGGCCCGCCACAGCAGGCTGGAGTCACCGTAGGAATAAAATCGATACCCGTCGGCGATGGCATGAGCATAGGCTCCGCGCATGGTATCCACGCCCGCAAACGCCGAGACCAGCATCACCAGAGTCGACTTGGGCAGGTGGAAATTTGTCATCAGTCCGTCGGCCGCGCGGAACCGATAGCCCGGTGTGATGAAGATCGCGGTCTCATCCTGGAATGGTCGGATCATGCCCGCCTCGTCCACTGCGCTCTCCAGCAGCCGCAGGGAGGTGGTGCCGACGCAGATGATCCGCCCACCCGCCGCCCGCGCAGAGTTCAGCCGATCTGCGGTCGCCTCATCGATATCTCCCCACTCGGCGTGCATTCGGTGATCGGCGATGTTGTCCACCTTCACGGGCAGGAAGGTTCCGGCGCCCACATGCAGCGTCACCCGCTCGATCCGAACGCCCAGCACCTCCAGGCGCGCCATCAGCTCCGGCGTGAAGTGCAGCCCCGCCGTGGGCGCGGCCACCGAGCCCTCTTCGTGGGCGTAGACGGTCTGATAGTCTTCCCGGTCACGCGCGTCCTCGCCCCGCTTCGCCGCGATGTAGGGCGGAAGCGGCATCTCGCCAGCCTCGGCGATAGCAGCCATAAGGTCCGGCCCCCGTCTGTCGAACATCAGGCTGACCTCTCCGCCCTCGCCCTTGGCCACGATCCGCGCCGACAGTCCGGCACCGAATGTGACCACATCCCCCACCGCCAGCCGTTTTCCGGGGCGCATGAAGGCGGTCCAGCGGTCGGGCGCCGTCTCTCTATGCAAAGTCGCCTCGACTTTTACTCGGGACTCGCCGCGCGTTCGCTCACCCTTTAGCCGGGCCGGAATCACCCGGGTGTCGTTGACCACAAGCACATCGCCTGCCCGGAGTTCGCCCGGCAGGTCGCGGGCGATCAGGTCTCGAAACGGCTGGCCCGGAGCCACCACCAGCATCCGCGCGGAATCGCGCGGATTCGCCGGCCGCAAGGCGATCCGGTCGTCGGGAAGGTAGAAATCGAAATCAGCGAGCTTCATGAAAGGCGGGTCTGACACACGCGGCGACGGCGGCGTCAAGCGTTGGAGAGCCCGCGTGGGAAGGAAGCGACAGCGACGACTAGGCGGTTGGCGTGGCATCGGCGTCCTGCTGCTGCTGCTCGCCGCGGCGGGTCATCTGGGTCAGATGCACCCCTGGCTCGACATCCCCAGTCATCTCGCGCCGATCTGGCTTGGCGCAGGGCTGGCTCTTGGCGGGGCCGCATTGCTGACCGGCCGACGGGTGGCGGTGGGTTTAGGGCTCGCGAGCGCACTCTCTGCGAGTCTGCTGATGGCTCCGGAACTCCAAAGGCCGGAACCAACGTCGACGGCCGCTGCGACGCCCGGCGCGATCAAGGTGATTCAGCTCAACGCCTATCGCCGCAATACGGACGAAGCGCTGGTGTTGGACTGGGTTCAGCGCGAGGCCCCAGACATCCTGACAATCGCTGAAGCCTCAAAGGGTTTGCGGGACGCCCTGCGTCGTCGCGGATGGCGCACGGCGGGCGCGCACGGTCCGTTAGTGATCTTCACTCGGGATCGCTACCTCTACATGACGCGGCCCAAACTGCCGCCCGGGGCCCAGTTGACCTTCGTCAACGCAACTTACGGCACCGCGACGGGCCCCGCCGAAGTGTTCACCACCCATCTGGAATGGCCGACCAGCCGGAACTACCAGAGCCAGCTCGCTGATCTGCGTCGCGTGACGGCCGCCCGGCCCCGCGACCGCATGATTCTCACTGGCGACCTCAACACCACGCCCTGGTCCGCGGCTATGCGCGCGCTCGATCGCGACCTCAGCCTCACGCGTCGAGACCGAGCCCTCGCAACCTGGCCCGCCCGCATAATGGGCCAGCGCTGGCCCTGGCCGATCCTGCCCATAGATCACGTCTACGCGGGGCCCGGTTGGCGCACGCTCAGCGTCACCCGAGGTCCCTACGTCGGCTCGGATCACTATCCGGTCGTAGTGGTTCTGGCGCCCGCCCGCTCCTAGGCGTCTGCGGCGACCTTCATAGAAACAATCTTGCCCGGGCTGCGCGGCGGCTCGCCCTTGGGCAGCGCGTCGATGTGCTCCATGCCCTCGGTCACCTCACCCCAGACGGTGTACTGGCCGTCGAGAAAGCGGGCGTCGTCGAAGCAGATGAAGAACTGGCTATTGGCCGAATTGGGGTTGGCGGTCCGCGCCATCGAGCAGACCCCGCGTACATGCGGCTCACGGCTAAACTCCGCCGGGATGTTCGGCCGGCTCGACCCGCCCGAGCCGGTGCCGGTGGGATCGCCGCCCTGGGCCATGAAGCCCGAAATCACGCGGTGGAACACCACGCCGTCATAGAACCCCTCCCGCGCCAGCCCCTTGATCTGGTCCACGTGTTGGGGCGCCAGGTCCGGCCGCAGGCGTACTGTCACCGCGCCGCTCTCCAGCGTCATCACGAGTGTGTTTTCGGCATCCATCTCACTTCACCTCGACAGGAATGTTGATATCGCAGGCTGAGAAGTTCGCCCCGCCGGCGGCGCGCGCCCGGGCGATCTCGGCCTTGAACCAGGGCCCAGCGGGATCGATCACCCGCACCTTCGGCCGCTCGGCCTCGGGAATGTCGGCCAGCACCCGCACCCGCTCCATCTTGTCCTGCGGCTCGGGCACGGGCTCGCCGATCTTGATGGCGCGCACCACGTCGAGGCCGGAGATCACGCGGCCCCAGGCCGAATAACGCCGCTCGAGCCGGGGAAAGGTCTGCCGCATCAGGAAGAACTGACTGTTGGCCGAATTCTCGTCCTCTCCGCGCGCCGCGCCCGCCACGCCTGGGCAATAGAGCGCGTAACCTGAGACCTTCCCGTCCCGGGTCATGGGAGCCAGCATCATCGACTGGGTTGAAACCGGCAGCGACTTGATGAAGCCCACCTCAGCCACGCTCTGGTCCACGGCCAGTGCGAATGGCGTTTCCGGCCCGCGCCGGAACTGAAACTCGGCCGGCAAATCCGGTTTGGACGAACTGCCTGTACCGCGGTTTTCCGGGTCGCCGGTCTGGGCCATGAAGTCGTCGATGACGCGGAAGAAGGTCAGTCCGTTGAACAGGCCCTCTCGGGTCAGCTCCCGCATGCGCGTCGCATAGAGAGGCGCCGTCTCCGGCGTCATCTCCACCAGGATGCGGCCCTTGTTGGTGTCGATCACCAGTACATCGTCCGCCTTTGGCGTGCGCCAGTCGGCCGCTGTCGGCGCCGGCTGGGCCAGCGCGGGGGCCGCGAACAGCCAGGCCGCAAGCGCGGTGGAGATCACTCGAAACCTCATGGGCGGCTCTCGTAACGGCCCTGCGGCCATCTGCCTATAGGTGTCCGACCTTGGCCAGCAGCCGACCCATCACATAGGGGCTGACCAGTTGGCTCACGTCGCCGCCAAGAGTGGCGATCTCCTTCACCAGCCGCGAGGCGATAGCCAGGTGCGCCGGGTCGGCCATGAAGAACACCGTCTCGATCTCGCGGTCGAGCAGCTGGTTCATCGCCGTCATCTGGAACTCAAATTCGAAGTCAGATACGGCCCGCAGACCGCGCACCACCACATTAGCGCCGACCTTCCGGGCGAATTCCACCGTCAGGCCCTCGAACGGCTCGACGATGATTTCGGCCTTCTCGCGCAACGGCTCCAGCGCCTGTTCGACCAGCTCAACCCGTTCTTCCAGAGTGAACAACGGCCCCTTGCCGGCGTTGATCGCCACACCGATCACCAGCTTGTCCACCAGCTTGACCGTGCGGGCCATCACATCCGTGTGGCCATTGTGGATAGGGTCGAACGTGCCTGGATAGAGGCCGACGCGCTTCATTGTCCGAACGATCCCCCCGACTGTCGCCTTCGCCTTTCGCCGCCAAGGCGCGCGCTGGCAAGGGAAAAGTCGGTTCAGCAGCGGTCGAAGCCGGCCCGTTGAGATTCTTTTTCGACACCCCCATTCGGGGGACGCGCAGATCTCGGCTTCCGCCCATTCAGATTGGCTAAAGGCGCCGCGTGCGGCGGCGCCGGGATTGGGAGTGAGCCATGGCCGTTTTGAGCTACAGCGCCAACAACAGCACCGTAACATTCGGGGATCTCGCGCGCCTGACGATCGGCGCCACCCAGATCGTGGCGAGCAACGCCACCACACTGGCGCTCCGGGCCCAGGTGTCCGGCACGATCAACGGCACGCTCGACATCGTCTATGGCGGCAACTTCACCACACTGGCCGGCGTGCCCATCGGCGGGGCGTTCACCAGCCTGCGCGTCGACCTCAACGGTCAGACCCTGATGTCGCTCTCCGACTTCTCGATCCCCTTCGGCTCAGGCCCGCCGGACTTCTCCAACCTGCAGACCTTCCTGGGTGGCAACGACGTTATCACTGGCGGCGCGCTCAACGACCTACTGGAAGGCTTCGCCGGAACGGATTCACTTTCCGGCGGCGGCGGCATCGACATCATGAACGGCAACATCGGTGACGACACGCTTAGCGGCGGCGACGGTTTCGACATCGTGCGCGGCGGCCGTGACAATGACAGCCTCTCTGGCGGCGCTGGCAACGACTTCATGTCCGGTGACCGGGGCAATGACACTGTCAGCGGCGGCGCCGGCGCCGACACCTTCCACATCTTCTCCGGCGCGGGCATCGACCGGATCATCGATTTCAACCGCGCCGAAGGTGACCGGGTCTTCGTCCTGGGCGCCTACACCGTCAGTCAAGTCGGCTCCGACGTGGTGATCGACCTGGGCTCTGGAACCCAGATGATCCTCGTCGGCGTGCAGCAGACCAGCCTGACGGGCGACTGGATCTTTTGAGTCACTTCAGGCGTCTGGCGTGTCGCCAGGCGCCTCGCCATTCTCGTCTGCACCCGCGTCGGCCAGCCGCTCGACACCGACCACGTGCTCTTCATCGCTCGTGCGGAAGATGATCACGCCCGACGTGTTGCGACCCACCATCCGCACCTGGCTCACGGGCGTACGGATCAGTTGGCCCTGATCGGTGACCAGGAGGATTTCGTCGCTCTCCTCGACGGGGAACGACGCAGCCAGCCGGCCACCCTTCTTGGTCAGGTCCTGGGCCAGCAGGCCCTGTCCGCCGCGCCCGGTGCGGCGGAACTCATAGGCTGAGGTGCGCTTACCATAGCCTTCCGTCGAGACCGTCAGGATCACCTCTTCGGCCGCGCCCAGTTCGGCGATGCGTTCTGGCGTCAGACTGGCCTGAGCATCAGCAGACTCACTGTCGTCTTCTTCATGCGGCGCCGCCTCCTCAACTTCATCGGTCTCGCCGATGGCGCGGCGCATGGCGTTGGCGTGCTTCACATAGGCCGCGCGCTCGTCCGGCGTGGCGGCGACGGCCCGTAGGATCGCCATTGAGATCACGCTGTCGCCCTCGGCCAGGCGTATGCCTCGCACTCCGGTGGAGTCCCGGCCCGCGAACACTCGCACATCATCTGTCGCGAAGCGGATGCAGCGCCCCAGCGCCGTCGTCAGCAGGATGTCGTTCTCGCCCGCGCTGCAGACGCCGACACCAATGATCTGGTCGCCTTCATCCAGCTTCATGGCGATCTTGCCGTTGCGCTTAATGCCGATGAAGTCCGACAGCTTGTTGCGCCGCACCCCGCCCGAGCGGGTCGCGAACATCACATCCACCCGGTCCCAGGTCGCCTCATCCTCCGGCAGCGGCAGGATCGAGGTGATGGTCTCGCCAGGCTCGATCGGCAGCAAGTTCACAAACGCCTTGCCCCGACTGGTCGGCGTGCCCACCGGCAGACGCCACACTTTGAGCTGATAGGCCTTGCCGCCGCTCGAGAAGAACAGCATCGGCGTATGCGTGTTGGCCGAGAAGACGCGGGTCACCGCATCCTCGTCCTTGGTCGCCATGCCCGAGCGGCCCTTCCCGCCCCGATGCTGGGTCCGATAGATGCTGAGGGGCGTGCGCTTCACATAACCGCCGTGAGTCACGGTGATCACCATGTCCTCGCGCGCGATCAGATCTTCATCCTCGACGTCGGCGTCGCCGTCGACGATTTCGGTGCGGCGCGGCACGGCGAAGGCGTCCTTCACCGCCACCAGTTCCTCACGAACGATGCCCATGACCCGGTCGCGCGAGCTCAGAATCTCCAGATGCCCCTTAATCGCTCCGGCCAGTTCGCCGGCTTCGGCGAAGATCTCCTCTCGGCCCAGGCCGGTCAGCCGCGAAAGGGTCAGGCCCAGAATGGCGCGCGCCTGTTCGTCGGTCAGTCGGATCTTGTTTTCATCCACGATGACCGTGCGCGGATCGGCGATCAGTTCCACAAGCGGCAGCATGTCGCCGGCAGGCCAGTCGCGGCTGATGATCCGCTCGCGCGCCTCGGTCGGGTCCTTGGACGAGCGGATAATGACGATGAATTCGTCAATATTGGCCACCGCCACCGCCAGGCCAACCAGCACATGGCCCCGGTCCCGCGCCTTGCTGAGTTCAAACTTCACCCGCCGGACGACGACCTCCTCGCGGAAGGCGACGAAAGCCGAGATCATTTCGCGCAGGCCCATCTGCTCCGGCCGGCCGCGGTTCAGCGCCAGCATGTTGACCCCGAACGAGGTCTGCAGCGGTGTGAAACGATAAAGCTGGTTCAGGATGACATCCGCCGCCGCATCGCGCTTCATCTCGATGACGATGCGCATGCCCTGTCGGTCGCTCTCGTCGCGCAGGTCCGAGATGCCCTCGACCCGCTTCTCGCGCACCAGCTCGGCGATCCGCTCGACCAGCGCCGACTTGTTCAGCTGATAGGGGATCGAAGTGATGATGATCGCCTCGCGATCCTTGCGGATCTCTTCGACCGTCGCCTCGCCGCGCATGATCACCGAGCCGCGACCGGTCATCAGCGCCTGCCGCGCGCCGGTGCGGCCGATGATCTGACCGCCTGTGGGGAAGTCGGGCCCCGGCACGATGTCCAGCAGGGCGTCCAGCGCGATCTCGGGATCGTCCACATAGGCCAGGCAGGCGTCCACCACCTCGCCCAGATTGTGAGGCGGAATGTTTGTGGCCATGCCCACGGCGATACCGCCGGCGCCGTTCACCAACAGGTTGGGAATGCGGCTCGGCAGCACCAGCGGCTCATGCTCTGAGCCGTCGTAGTTGTCCTTGAAGTCGACCGTATCCTTGTCGAGATCGGCGAGGATCGCCATCGAGGCGCGTGTCAGGCGGCTCTCTGTATATCGCATGGCCGCTGGCGGGTCGTTGTCCACCGAGCCGAAATTGCCCTGCCCGTCGATCAACAACAGACTCATCGAGAACGGCTGCGCCATCCGCACCAGGGTGTCGTAGATCGCGAGGTCGCCATGCGGGTGATATTTGCCCATCACGTCGCCGACGATACGCGCCGACTTCACATAGGCGCGGTCCGGCGTGTGGTTGTTCTCGCTCATCGAGAACAGGATGCGGCGGTGAACCGGCTTCAGCCCGTCGCGCACATCCGGCAGCGCCCGGCTGACAATCACGCTCATGGCGTAGTCGAGATAGCTGCGCTTCAGCTCGTCTTCGATGGAGATAGGGGCGATGGCCCCGCGCCCGTTCTCGGGAGGGGTGGTGTCGGTGGTGTCGGTCAAGGGGAGAGGTCGTCCTTCGAATCGGACCGTTAGGCGTTGCGTGTTGATACCATCCCCGCCGGTTGGCCGCCATCTCGCGCGTGCGTACGCGCACGCGCGCGAGGTCACTTGGTGACGTTCGGACAGAGGCTCGCTAAAAGCTTCCCATGCCGCTTCCTTCAGGCCAGCCGGTCCCCTGGTTCACCGCGCCCAGTCCTTCGAACCGCGAGTTCGTTTTCGACAGCGCCGCCGGGCGATACGTATTGTTGCTGTTCCTGCCTCAGGACGCCGAAGCGCGCGTCGCCGCCCTCCGTTTCCTGTCTGAGCGTCAGAGGATGTTCGACGACACCCGCGCTACGGCGCTCGTTATCCTGAGGCGGCCGGACGACGTCGCTGGAGTGCGTGACGTCCAGGGCCTACGCTGGCTGGCTGATCGAAGCGGAATGATCAGCGACCGCTTCGGTCCCGAGCCCAACTGGACCCTCCTCGATCCCACTTTGCGCGTGATAGAGACCGCGTCGATCGAGGCCCCGGAACCCCTCTTCTCCCGACTCGCCGCGCTGCCGCCGCCGGGCGACCACGCGGGCGTCCCGCTGCACGCGCCGGTATTGATCGCCCCACGCATATTCGAGCCTGAGTTCTGCCGCGCCCTGTTGGATCTGTTCCAAGCCGATGGCGGCCAGTTCACCGGCGTCATGCGCGACGCGGGCGACCGCACCGAGGCCGTGATGGATGAGCTCAAGACCCGGCGCGACATCCTGGTCCGCGACCCGGAGTTGGAGACCGCCATAAGGCAGCGCCTGGAGCGCCGCTTGTTTCCTATGATCGCCACCGCCTTCAGCTTCCAAGTCTCACGGATCGAGCGCTATCTCATCGCCTGTTACGATGCCGCAGACCGGGCACGTTTCGCGCCACACCGAGACTCGACCACCCTGGCCACCGCCCACCGCCGCTTCGCCTGCTCGATCAACCTCAATGACGAGTTCCAAGGCGGCGATCTTCGGTTTCCGGAGTACGGTCCGACCTCCTATCGCCCACCATTGGGCGGCGCGGTGGTTTTTTCGTGCGCCATGCAACATGAGGCGATGCCGGTAACTTCTGGCGTTCGCTACGCTTTTCTCCCCTTCTTCTTCGACGAAAAGGCCCAGGCGACGTTAGACGCCTACAATACGCGCGTGGCCAGAGGAGTGTCGGCATGACGGGCCGCTGGACCCTCCCTCCCCTCAGTGAAGGCGAACTGGCGCCGGAGTTCATGGCTCCAACCCGCGCCAACCCGAGGTTCCATTTCAACACCGTGGCCGGGCGTTATGTGCTGCTGGGCTTCCTGCCGCCGGCAGGACCGGCGCGTAAGGCGGCGCTAGCGGACATCGCAGCGCACCGGGCCCGATTCAACGACCGCGACCTCACGGGGTTTCTGATAGTCGCTGACGCCGACTTCGAAGTCTCGCCGCCCGATCTCATCCCGGGCCTACGCGTCTTCCTGGACCCCGCGCGCGAAGTACGCGACGCCTATGGGGTGGAGACCGGCTGGTTCCTGCTCGACCCGGGGCTGAGGGTGATGGTTCGCGCACCGCTAGATGTTGCGGAACCCCTGTTTCAGAGGCTGGCGACCCTGCCGCCGCCTGGCGCCCATGCCGGTGTGCCGCTTGTGGCGCCGGTGCTGGTGGTCCCGCGGGTCTTCACGCCTGACCTGTGCCGACGGCTCATCGCGTACTACGACGCCGAGGGCGGCAAGGCCTCGGGCGTCATGCGCGACATCGAAGGGCGCACCGTCGGTGTGCTGGACCCCATGAAGAGCCGCAAGGACGTGACGGTCGTCGCGCCCGAACTGAAATCCGAGATCATCGGCGCACTGCAGACGTGTCTCCTACCGATGATCGCCCGCACCTACCATTTTTCGGCCACGCGGCTCGAACGCTACTTGATCGCCTGTTACGACGCCCAGGAAGGCGGATACTTCCGCCCACATCGCGATAACCTCTCGATGGGCACCGCGCATCGAAAGTTTGCGGTCTCGATCAACCTCAACGCCGAAGACTTCGAGGGCGGCGACCTGCGGTTCCCCGAATTCGGACCCCGCACCTATCGCCCCCCCACCGGCGGCGCGGTGGTTTTCGCCTGCGGACTGCTGCACGAAGCCACGCCGGTCACGCGGGGCCGGCGTTATGCGGTTCTGCCCTTCCTCTATGACGAAGCCGGCGAAGAGATACGCGTCCGCAACCGCCACCTGCTCGACGCCTGAGTTTTCCCGCCTTCAGAATGGGATTTCGTCATCCAGGCTTGCCGAGAAGTCCTCGCGCGGGCCCGAGCTCGGCGTGCGCGCGGCACCGCCGCTGAAGCCGCCACGTTCGTATCCGCCACCGCCGACGTCGCGATCCCCCTCGCCGGCGCGGCCGTCGAGCATGGTCAGTTCGCCCCGGAACTTCTGCAGCACGATTTCGGTGGAGAACTTCTCCTGACCCGACTGATCCGCCCACTTCCGGGTCTGAATCGAGCCCTCGACATAGACCTTCGAGCCTTTGCGGAGGTAGCTCTCGCAGACCTTCACGATGTTCTCGTTGAACACCACCACCCGGTGCCACTCCGTCTTTTCCTTGCGCTCGCCGCTGGTGCGATCCCGCCAGGTTTCTGAGGTAGCGATGCGGAGATTGGCGACCCGATCACCAGACCCGAGACTGCGGATCTCCGGGTCAGCGCCCAGATTGCCGATAAGAATGACCTTGTTGACGCTGCCCGCCATCGTTCCGTCCTTGGCTTCCGTGGAATGCGGGCCGTCGGCCCTATGGGGAAGCTAGACCGCGCATCACCAAGCGACAAGCAAAAAGTTCTTCATTTGTTCACATCGATAGCCCACCGTCCACAGGAGACTTCGTCTAACGGGCCGGCATTGCGCCCGGGATCGCCAGTCGGCCATCTCCGGTACGCACCAGGGCCACATAGCGGGGCCCCTCCAGCGAGGTCGAGGTAAGCACGCCCTCCCTCTGCAGGAACAGGAAATTGGCCTGATAGGCGCCGTAGATCTCCTGCTGACTGCCGCCCATCCGCAGGAACTTGATCCGCATCGCCTCAAGATTCGCCGCGCAGACCTCCAGGTTTTTTGCCTCGACAAGGCGATTGAATTTCATCGAACCATCCGCCTGCGGCACGACATGGAAGCAGATGCCCGTATCGCCCGGCGGGGTCGTTTTCTCGCTGCAGGCCGATACAAGCGTGGCGGCGAGGATCAAGAGCGTGGGTCGGATCATGATCCGAGTTTACCAGCCCGATCAGAGCGGCGGAATGGCGCAATCGGGGCCTTGAGGCGCCAGAGTGCGGAAGCTGCGATTGTCGTCAGAGATTTCCACCCGCCCCGGGACGAGCCGCAGGGTCCGCTCGCCGTGCCGACCATAGCTCGCCTCGCCGGCCCGGGCGCAGCGACCGGCGAAAAGGGCCTGAACGCAGGAGTCGAGATCAAGATCCGCCGCCGCCTCTCGCCAGCGCCCGCCGCCGTACC
The DNA here is from genome assembly GCF_044371015.1 of Phenylobacterium sp. Taxonomy (GTDB): domain Bacteria; phylum Pseudomonadota; class Alphaproteobacteria; order Caulobacterales; family Caulobacteraceae; genus Phenylobacterium. The sequence goes on along the minus strand of NZ_JBILUK010000009.1, from coordinate 5,530 downwards.
GCAGGCACCGGGCATAGGTCGAGGCGCCATCGTCGGCGGGCGGCAGAGCGCTCTCCGGCTCGATTGGCGCCGCTTCCACCGGGGCCTCCAGGGGCGGCAGGGGAGTCAGCATCGGACCGGCCGTCTCGCTGGCGGCCAGCGCTCCCGTTTCATCGAGGCCCACGTCCAACGCATCGGTCGCCACGCCGTTGCGGCGCGCACAATCGGCCAAGGTCAACTCACCCACGAACTGTCCACCGACAAAGCACCGCAATGGCTTTGCCGTGTCGATACGCGGATCCTCCGCCGCGGTCGTGTCGATCACAAGCCCGCCTTCCGCGGCCGGCGGCGGTCCGGGATCAGGACGGTCACCAGAGGTCAGGAGCCAGGCGATCCCGAGCCCCGCGCTCAATGCAATGACGCCACCGACCAGGACCAGCCGCAGCGGCCGGTGCGGCGCCTGTTGAGGCGGCGGCTGGGGTTCTTCCATGATGCTTGGCTAAAGACCCCCCGCGAGGGTGGCAAGCCCTACCCGCCCAGGCGCGCAAGCGCGGCCTGATAGTTGGCGATCTGATCTGTCATGTACTTGGGCACCGGCCCAGAGGCCGCCGCCTGGGCGGCGGCCTGCTGACTGCGGGGCGTCGCCGCCGTAACGAGATCCTTGTAGGCCTTGCGTATCACCCCCATCGCCGCAGCGACCTCGGCCGCAGCATGCTTGATCTCACCATCGGTCGAGAGGTTCAGACCGGCGGGGAGACCGAGGCCATAGATCTGCGGCTTGCCGTCGGCGGGCCTAGTCCCATTGTCGGTCACCACGGTCCCGCGCACCACCCCGGCAGGTACGCCCAGCAACTCCAGAGCGTCGCGCCCTGCGCTGCCAGCCGAAAACTCGATGACCGACCGCTGAATCTGAGGGCTGATGCTGAGTTTTCTTACGCCCTCTGAAGAGGTGATCGTCACCTTGGCGTTGAAGCCGGACGCGCGACGAATCTTCTGCGCCAGGGTCTCAAGGGTTTCGTTCAGTTCGATGGTAACATTGGTCGTGCGACCACTCCCGGCCCGCACCCCGAACTGATCCCCAGGCCGAAGTCCAGAGGCGGAAACCAGCTTCTGCGAGTCCCTGAAATCCAGCGCGCCGAGCGGCAAACCCAATCGGTCCAGCGACGTCGACCCGGTCGGATCAACGCTGATAGCGCCGGGCGTGGCATAGCCTTCCTTGCCTGTGAAGCGCCGAGACCAGGCCACCGCGCCCGCGTTGACATCCAGCCGCGTCAGGAATCCGTCCTTGGTCCCAACGGAAGGCTGGCCGGGCAGATCCGCGCCGGCCGACCCCGCGATCCAGACTTGTCCGCCCGTGACCGCAAGGCCGCTTGCGCGGTCATCGCCTGTACCGCCGTAGAAGGCGATCCTGCCGCCGGCCGATAGATCAGCCGCCATCCTCGCCGCGAACGCGTCCACGCCGCCGGCGTGCGCCCGCGTCACCGCCCCGCCTGTCAGCCCGGCATTGGCCGTCGAACCCGCCAGCACAAGCTCGCCACCGTCCAGCGCCAGACCGGTGATGTCGCCGCCCTGCAGGTCGCCCAGATCCCGGGTCGAGGTCAGCACAGGCGCGGCGCCTGAAACATCGTAGCGACGCAAAACCGCGCGGCCATTTTCGACGCTGGCGGTCACCAGCGAGCCGCCGTCCATAACCATGCCGGCGGGCCGGTCCGCGCCCGCTGTGCCGAACATCTCGCTGAATCGCGAGCTGACCTGCCCCTGTGAGTTTGGCGGTCCGAAGCCCTGGATATAGCCGTCCCAGTCACCGAGCGCACTCGCGCCTGGCAGCGCCGACTTAGCCCGGCCCGCCACATAGACCGACCCATCGGGGCCAAAGGCGATCTGGCTGGCCTCGTCCGCCAGGCGCGCGCCCCGACGCTGCGTCCAAAGTTCTTCTCCGTCCGCATTGAAAACCGTGACAAAACTGTCGGCTTGGCCAGCGAAGGCCCCGGCCACGCCGGAGTTCACCGCGCCCTCGACCGCGCCGCTCAGCCCGCCTGAAACCGAACCGGCGATCGCGACCTTGCCATCGACATTCACCGCCAGCGCCAGGCCCGTCGCACTGGCCGAAGCGCCCAGGGTGCGGCTGAACACTAGGTTGCCCGCCGTGTCGTACTTCAGTAACGCCACGTCCTGGGTGCCCCGGATCGCCTGACCGGCCGTCTTGTCGGTCACGTCAGCCAGCACATAGACCGAGCCATCCGGTCCTGTCTGGGTAGCCCGAACCGTCTTCACCTCGGCCCCCAGTGTGCGGGCGAAGGTGCGTCCGTCCACCCAATTGGCCTCGTCCGCTCCCTGTACGGGCGCCTCAACGCCGACCGTGTCGGTCTGAAACTTCAGGATCTGCTGGCGCACCACGCCATCGGCGGTGTCGGCCTTGCCGTCCGGATTTGGATTGCCGACGGACTGCGCCAGATAGACCGAGCCTGCGTTCGCGGGCGCACTAAAGCTCACAGACTCACCGTTGGTTTTCACTTTCAACGCCCATTGGTCAGGCTGTTTGCCCAGGCTGACGGTCTTGCCGCCCACCGTGGTGGTCTTGTCCTGTCCGGGGATGCGTACGGTGGCGAGCCGGGTGTCCACTCCGGCGGCGGCCAGCTTGTCGTTCACATGGTTGACCACATTGGCCATGGAACGCGTCGTCGCGCCCATGTCCGCCAGGTTGATGTTGATGTCATAGGTCACGCCCGATCGCGTCACCGCCATCGAGAACCGCACATCGCCTTGAAAACGCACCACCGAATCAGCACTCGATCCGCTGCTGAGCGGGCGGGTCACGTACTCCGTCTTGGTCGCCGCAACCGGCGCATTGGTCTTTACACTTGACGCCGCCTCGCCCTGGGTCAGGCGCACGGTCTCCAACTTGGCGGTCTTCACATATTCGCCAACCTCGGCCATTCCGCGGCCAAAGGCCTGCTGGAATCGCATCCGTTCAACGCTGGTCAGCCCCCGCTTCTGGACTTCGCTGGCAAGGTCACCAAGCACCGACAGGCCCTGATAGAGCGCGAACAGCTTACGATAGTCGGCGCTGGCGCCCGGTAGATCCAGCTGCGCCGAACTTTCGTTCACCAACCGCTGCCCCTGCAGCGCCGCCTTGACCGCCGCGGAGGTCTCGGCCGGCGTGACCGTGCGGGTCCAGGGCGCGCTGGGCGCCACTTTTTTCGTGGGTGTGTTTGATCGCGTCCCCGTCGCACCCGATCGCGCGCCGTAGAGACTCAACAGCAGATTGGAATCAATCCCCGTGACCATCGGCCGACCCTACGCGCACGCGGTTTACGTCCCGCTAAGAGAGCACAAGGTTTCAGCTTAACGGCGCCAGTCTCATCGGCGCCCAAAATGGCAATCCCGCAACGTGGTCGGACTGAAGAAGGCGTACGACATTGCGTGCGCGCCCATCGAAGGCGAGACCCTCAGATGACCAGATGAAGGGGCTTATCTGAACCCTAAGCCGCTACTGCCGGAACAGCTGCAGGATGATCTGCGGCGCAGAGTTGGCAATCGAGAGCGCCTGGGCGCCCAGCTGCTGCTGCACTTGTAGGGCCTGCAGTCTCGCGCTCTCCTTGGCCAGATCCGCATCCACTAGGTTGCCAACCCCGGCCTCCAGCACGTCTGTCAGCTTGCTGACGAAACCGAGGTGACCCTCGACTTGTTTGCCTTGCGAGCCCAGATTGCCTAGCGCTTGGTTCACAAAACCGATCGAATTGTTGAGCGCAGTAAGGACCGACGTCGCCAAAGTCACTGTCGTGATCGAGGCCGCCGCGGCGATGGTAATGATTGAGCCGCCGAGCGACATGTTCTGGGTAGTCAGCGTTATCCGCGTGGTGGCCTCGGCGTTGGCCAGGAACTGGATGTTGGCGCCCACGCCGCCATTCAGCAAATTCGCGCCGTCGAATGAGGCGTTGCCCACTACCTGAGTGATCTGGCGCAGGATCGCCTTGAAGTCGCTGTCGAGCGCGGTCCGCGACTGCGCGTCCAGCGAAGTATCCATGGCGGCCACCACCTTGGACTTGAGCTCTACAAGCAGGTCCGAGATCGTCTCGCCGGCGGTCATGGTCACTTCAGCGATCGACTGCGCCCGCTCCAAACTCATCCGCACCGCGCCAAGGGCGCCGATGTCGGCCCGTTGCCCCTGCGCGATGGCCCAGACCGCAGCGTTGTCCTTGGCATTGGCGATCTTCAGGCCGGTGTTCACCCGGTTCTGCGTATCCGCCAACGCATCATTGGTCTTGTTCAAGTTTTGCAGCGCGGTCAGCGCAGACTTGTTGGTGTTGACGCTGATCGTCATGTCGCCCTCCTGGCGGCCCCGATCAGCTGCGACTCGCAATCTGACCGTGCAGGGCAAGCTAGGAAAACGTGGTGAGCGGAAGGTTAACGCCACAACGGCTCAAGTCGCCGCCGGGTCGGCCCGGGGCGATTAATAAAATCAGGCCCAGGGGTCTTGCGACCCCCAAGTTTCAGGACCTCAGACGTCGGCGCTAAAGACCGTGCCCGCGGCGTAGTCAGCCAGGCCTCGCATCCGGAGCACTTCAGCCCTCGGAAGCTGCAGCACGACCTCTCCGGTCAGGCGATTGACGGTCTTGTAGACGAAGTCTCCGGTCTGACTGTCCTTCTCGATGACCAGCCGCATCGCCCCCGGCTCTGGTCCTTGCGGCACGGGCGCGGGCGCCGGCGCCGGCGCACGGGGCGGCGGCGAGGCGACGGGGGCAAGGACCGGATCCCTGGCGGCGGCGACGGCCGCGACCTTGGTGTCCATTGGCGTACTCATTGAACTGGCTAGAGAGTCGTCCGCGGCAGGGGCGGTGCGGACGGACCTTGCGATCCGCCCGCGCCACCACCGCCTGGCCCGGGCCGCACCCGCGCGAACGCCGGCGCGACCCGAAAGCCGTTAGCGGAACAGGCCCAGCAGGATCGAAGTCGACTGGTTGGCGATCGAGAGCGCCTGCACGCCCAGCTGCTGCTTGGTCTGCAGAGCCTGGAGCTTGGCGCTTTCCTTAGCCAGGTCGGCGTCGACCAGGTTGCCGATACCGGCGTCGATCGAGTCCTGGAGCTTGTTGATGAACTCCATGTGGGACCCCAGCGACTTCGAACCGGTGCCCAGCCTGCTGAGCGCAGTCGAGACGTTGGTGATCGATGTGTTCACCGTCGCGATCATGGCGGTCGCGAGGGTCATCGTACCGATTGAGCCCGTCGCAGCGACCGTGACGTTCGCGCCGCCCAAAGCGAGCGACTGAGCAGCCACAGTGATCTTCGAGGATGCATCGGCGTTGGCGAGTGCGGCGATGGTGGTGCCGCTCGCCTTGACCATGTTGATGCCGTTGAAGTCGGCATTGCTCACAGCCTTGGCCAACTGGTCGCGCAGCGCCTTGAAGTCTTCGTTCAGGGCCGTACGGCTGTTGGCGTCGAGCGAAGCATCGGCCGCCGCCAGAGTCTTTTCCTTCATCTGAAGGAGCAGGTCCGACACGGTTTCGCCGGCCGAGATGGCCACGTCCACCGTTGATTGGCCGCGCTGCAG